>JAYSYH010000194.1:0-15329 GCA_043716645.1 Betaproteobacteria bacterium
GGACACCAGTTCGCGCAGGAAGATTTCCTTGTTGCTGTACAGGCTGTGGGTGACGAGGTGCAGGATCTGCTTGACCTCGGCCTGGAATGACAGGGTTTGCTTGTCCATGGAATTTCTGAGGGGTGAGGATGAAGACGGAAAGCCGGGCAAGGCCGGCAGGCTTCGTGCAAGGACAGACGTTGAGGCCGCCGCGGCGGAATTCAAGGGCGGCCGCAGTTCAGCCCTTGTTCGCCAGACCCAGACGCTCGATGGTGGCCTTCTCGGCGACAAAGCTGTCGCGCGCGAATTTCGTGTACGTCTCGGTGTTCATGTAGATCACCGTCTGGTCGTATTTTTCGAAGCTGGCCTGCACGTTCGGGTCGTCCAGCGTGCGCTTGAAGGCGTCGTGCAGGGTGCGCGTCAAGCCGGCGTCCATGCCCTTGGGGCCGCACACGCCGAAGGGCGAATCGCTGACGGTCTGGTAGCCCAATTCGTCCAGAGTGGGCACATTCGACCAGCGCCTGGTGCGCTTGCTGCCGTAGGTGGCCAAGAGGCGCAGCTTGCCGCTTTCCACCATCGGGCCCCAGCCGGTGGCGTCGCTGGCGGCCATCGTGTGGCCGCCCAGGATGGCCTGCATGTTGTCGGCATTGCCTTTGAAGGGCACGTGGTTTAGCTTGATGCCTGCGCGCTGCGCGAATTCTTCCACCGCCAGGTGCGGGCTGGTGCCGATGCCGGTGCTGCCGTAGGTGAAGTCGCCGGGGTGGGCCTTGGCCCACTCGACGACGTCCTTGATGCTCTTGTGTGGCGAGTCGGCCTTCACCACCAGGCCGAAGGTGTAGCCGGTGAGGCAGGCGATCCAGGTGAAATCTTTGGTCGTGTCGAACTGCGTTTTCTGCATGTGGGGAATGCGGAACACGCCGTGCGGCAACTGGCTGAGCGTGTAGCCGTCGGGCTTGGCGTTGACCAGTTCGTTGGCACCCAGCATGCCACCGGCACCGGGCTTGTTGTCGACGATGACGGTCTGGCCCAAAATCTTGGCGGCGCTTTCACCGATGGCGCGGATCACCGCGTCGGTACTGCCACCTGCCGGCCATGGGCAGATGTAGCGGATGGGCTTGTTCGGGTAGGCCTGGGCGTAGGCCAGGCGCGGCAGCGCGATGCTGCCAACGGCAGCGCCGGCGCCCAGTATGAGTCGACGGCGATGGATCTTGGTCATGTTGGTACTCCGTTTCAGCTATTCAGAACCCAGCCGCAATGTAGTCGGCAGCCGGCGTTCAATGGACCATTTCAGCAAGGCCGCGCCCCGGTAAAAACCATGAGCGAACTTGCTGTAGGGCATGGTGAGAAACAGCGCCATCACGGCGCCCAGATGCAGGCACAGCAGCAGCGGCATGCCTGGCGCCAACAGCGGGAAGCGGGTCAACGCCAGCAGCAGGCCGGTAGCGGAAATGGCCAGCAGCAGTGCGATGAAACCCAGGTCCAGCGGCTTCTGCGCCGCGTCACCCTGGCGCGGGTGGCGCTTGACGTTCAGCCACGCCAGACCCAGCGGACCGACGATCAATCCGATGCCGCCCAGCGTGCCCAGCACCTTGGGCAAGCTGGCCCAGCCATAGGGCGCCACCCAGCCGAAGACATAGTGGTAAACCGTGGCCACGCTGGTCGCCGCAAAGCACAGCCCGAAGCCATAGAAAGTGGCGTGGTGGGCTTGCCGGCGGGCCTGCGACCAGCGGTCGTCTTCGTTGTTGCAGCCCTCGCCGTGGCCGCCTTCCAGGTACTTCAGTTTCAACACGTTGACGGTGGCTTCCTGCAACGCGGGCGCAGTGGCGGCGCCCGGGCTTTCGTCGTGCCAGAAGCGGGCCAGGCCCATGCCCAGCGCGAACAACGCGAAGGCGAAGATCGGCGCAAAGAGCGCGACCATCAGACCGTGCGGGAAGACGCCGTAGAAGCCACCGCTGCTGCTGCCGCCGCCGCCGGTGCTGCCTTTCAGCACCATTGCCAGCACCAGGAAAAACACGATGCCGGCCCAGACCGCCAGCGCCAGCACCAGGCCGTTGCGTTGGTACAGCCGCCCGGCACCCGTCGGCCACGCGTACTGCGCGTAGGTGTGCAGCCGCACTCGGGCCAAGGCCTGCGGCACGTTGACGGCGAATTCATGCGGCGGCGCGTATTGGCAGGCGTGCAGGCAGGCACCGCAGTTGTGGCACAGGTTGGCCAGGTAGTGGATGTCGACTTTCGGAAATGCCAGCCGCCGCGTCATCGCCGGGAACACCGCGCAAAACCCTTCGCAGTAGCGGCAGGCATTGCAGATCTGCAGCACGCGGGCAACTTCGGCCTCGGCGATCAACGATTCCAGCACCTTCATGCGGCCACCTCGACCGAAGCATCCGAAAGCGACTTCGCTGCCGCTGCCGCTTGGGCTGCAGATGCCCCGGCGATGCGCCCGAACACCGTGCCGATGGTCATGCCCACACCGGCCGTGTAGCCCTTGCCCAGCACGTTGCCGGCCATCACCTCCCCTGCGGCGAACAGGTTGGCGCTGGGTTGCCCGGCGAAGTGCACCGCGGCTGTTTCGTCCACCTTCACGCCCAGGTAGGTGAAGGTCACACCGGGCTTCAGCGTGTAGCCGCAGAAGGGTGCGGTGTCGATCGGCCGCGCCCAGTGCGTCTTCGGCGGTGTCAGGCCCTCGGTGTGGCAGTCGTCCAGCACCGCGTGATCGAAGGTCCCTAGACGGCAGGCGGCGTTGTAGGCGTTCACGGTGCGCATGAAGGCAGCCACCGGCAAGCCCAGGCCTTGCGCCAGTTCGGGCAAGGTGTCGGCCTGCACACCCTTGAAGACCGGCGGCATGAAGCGGCCGACGGCCTTGGCGTCGATGATGCTGTGGCCGATTTGACCGGCCTGCAGCGCCACCAGCCGGCCCCAGATGGCGTAGCGCTTGGGCCAGAAGTCTTCGCCTTCATCATAAAAACGCTCGCCGGCCTGGTTGACCATGATGCCCAGCGACACGCAGTCCACCCGCGTGACGATGCCGCCGTCATACAGCGGCGCCCGCGCGTCGATGGCCACCATGTGGGCCTGCGTCGGGTCGCCGATGCGGTCGACGCCTTGCGCGATCAGGTCCTTCAGCAGCACACCCTGGTTGTAGCGGGTGCCGCGGATGGCGAAGTTGTCGGCCGGCCACTCGCCACGTTCGTTGCAGCCCCAGGCCTCGCGCAGCCACTCGCGGTTGGACTCGAAACCGCCGCTGGCGACGACGCAACTGCGCGCGGTGATGCGTGCACCGCCGGCCAGGTGCGCGGCAACGAAACGGCCGTCGTCGAGCTCCAGCCGTTCGACCGCCGCGTCGTAGCGCACCGCAATACCCAGCGCATCGGCGCTGCGGTAATAGGCGTTGACCAGCGCCTTGCCGCCGCCCATGAAAAAGGCATTCGTGCGGCTGAGGTGCAGCGTGCCCGAAAGCGAAGGCTGGAAGTGCACGCCGTGGCGGCGCATCCAGCTGCGGCAGGTGGCGCTTTCGCGGATCACGCGGCGCGTCAGATGTTCGGTGGTCAGGCCGCCGGTCACTTTCAGCAGGTCCTGCCAGAACTCTTCTTCCGGGTAGGCCTCGGTCAGCACGTCCTGCGGCGCGTCGTGGCTGCAGCGGATGTTGCGCGTGTGCATGCTGTTGCCACCGCGCCATTCGCGCGGGGCGGCTTCCAGCAGCAGCACCGAGGCGCCGGCTTCACGGGCGATCAAGGCCGCGCAGAGGGCGGCGTTGCCGCCGCCGATGACGAGCACGTCAGGTGCGTCTGGCATCAGCAAACCGGTTCGGGATGGCGCACGGTGGGCATGGTTCCAAGCCTCGTTCGAAAGGTCGCGACTTTAATGGCGCGAACGTGTTCGACCGCCGTTAAGGCTTCCGGCAAGGTGGCGCAAGGCCGCGCGAGGCCCCCTGGGTAAACTCGGAGCACCCCAAAACGCTGCACCGCAGACCTGCACCCCCATGAGTGCCTTCCTCGAAGAAACCGTGTTGAGCGTCCACCACTGGACCGACCGCCTGTTCTCTTTCACCACCACCCGCGACTCCGCGCTGCGGTTTTCCAACGGCCACTTCACGATGATCGGCCTGCGTGTGGACGGTAAACCGCTGCTGCGCGCTTACAGCATTGCCAGCGCAAATTACGAAGACCACCTGGAATTCCTCAGCATCAAGGTGCCCGACGGCCCACTGACCAGCCGGTTGCAGCACATCCAGGTGGGCGACACCATCATCGTCGGCAAGAAACCCACCGGCACGCTGCTGACCGACTACCTGTTACCCGGTAAACGGCTTTACCTGCTGGGCACCGGCACCGGTCTGGCGCCCTACCTCAGCATCGTGCGCGACCCGGAAACCTACGAGAAGTTCGAACATGTGGTAGTCGTGCACGGCGTGCGCCTGGTGACCGAGCTGGCCTTCCACGACCTGCTCGACCACGAACTGGCGCAGGACGAGTTACTGGGCGAACTGGTGGCCGGCAAGCTGCATTACTACCCCACCGTCACCCGCGAACCGTACAAGAACACGGGCCGCATGACCGACCTGATCCAGAGCGGCAAACTGGCTGCCGACCTCGGCCTGCCGCCGTTGAACCCCGAGGAAGACCGCGTCATGTTGTGCGGCAGCCCGGCCATGCTGCGCGACCTGAAGGCGCTGCTGGAAATCCGCGGCTTCAAGGAAGGCAACACCACCAAGCAGGGCGACTTCGTCGTGGAACGCGCCTTCGTCGAGCAGTAACCGTGACCCCCAAGCTCACTGCGTTCGCCACCCCCCGGAGGGGGCCGTGCGTGCCCTTGGGGCGGTCCGGCGGGCGCTAACAGGGACCCCTCATGCGCAAAGTCATCGTCCTGAACGGCCCCAACCTGAACCTGCTGGGCCAGCGCGAGCCGGCCACCTACGGCCACGCGACGCTGGCCGATGTGGAAGCCCTGTGCCAGGCCGCCGGCGCCCGCCTCGGGGTGGCGGTGGAATGCCTGCAAAGCAACCACGAGGGCGTGCTCGTCGACGCGCTGCACGAAGCCGGACGCGGCGTGAAAGCCGGCACAGTGCTGGGCGTGGTCTTCAACGCCGGCGCCTACACCCACACCTCGGTGGCGCTGCACGACGCCGTCAAGGGCGCCGAGGTGCCGGTCATCGAGGTCCACATCAGCAACGTCCATGCGCGTGAGGCCTTCCGCCACCACAGCTATTTGTCGCCCGTGGCGGCCGGCATCGTGGTCGGCTTCGGGGTCGATGGCTACGTGCTGGCGATCGAAGGCCTGGTGCGCAAGTTCGGCGTGGCCTGAGGCGTTTGTCTGGGCGTTGGCCGATCGCGCCCCTCGGGGTCGGCCCACCCCTTGAACAGGGGCCGGGCGGATGCGAAGCCCGCGCTTGCGTGGTACGGTCATTCACCGTTTTCGACAGGGCCAGAGCCCGCACCCACACCATGCAAATCGCCCACTTCAAACGCAGCCTCGCAGTGGCCTTGCTGGCCACCTTCAGCCTGGGCAGCCAGGCGCAAAACATCACCTTTGCTTTTCCCTACACGTCGTTGAAGGTCTTCGGCGACAGCCTGTCCGACAGCGGCAACAACGCCATCGTGCTGGGTTCAAGCGGCGGCGCGCCGACCAGCAACCTCTACGTGCCCAGCGGCGCGGCGTATGCGTCGGGCACTTACGGCAACGGGCCTGTCTGGGTCAACGCCTTCGCCGCCGCACAAGGCCTGGCGACAGCGGCCACGCCTTCGCTGGCCGGCGGCAGCAACTATGCGTCAGGCGGCGCGCGCACCAACGACGCGGCCAATTACCCGCCCAGCGCCACCGCGCAAGTCAACAGCTTCCTGGCGGGCGTGACCACGCTGCCTTCCACCGGGCTGTACGTCATCGCCATCGGCGGCAACGATGTGCGCGACGTGACGCAGGCCGTGGCCACCGGTGCGCCGTCTTCGACGATCGGCACGGCGGCCAGCGCCTACGCACTGGCAGTGGGCAACATGGTCGACAAGCTGCAGGCCAAGGGCGCGCAGCACATCGTCGTCTGGGACGCGCCCGACGTCGGCAAGACACCGGTCGCGCTGACCCTGGGCGTCGGTTTCGCAACGCTCGGTACCAGCGTTGCCAGCGCTTTCAACTTTGCCCTGGCCGGTCGCCTGGCGGGCGAAGCCGGCGTCATTCCCTTTTCGATCTTCAACACCGTGGGCAATATCGTGGCCAACCCCGGCGCCTACGGGCTGGTCAATGTCACCGACGCCTGCGGCGCCTTGGTCAACGCTTGCAGCAGCAGCTTGGGCACCTCGCTGTTCTACGACGGCATCCACCCCACCGCGGCCGGCCAGACGCTGCTGGCCAACGCGATGATCAGCACTGTGGCGGCCGCCGTGCCGGAACCGTCCACCTGGCTGATGCTGGCAGCCGGCGTGGCTGTGCTGGTGCTGCGCCGCCGCCGTGCCTGAACCACCGGCCAGCCGCAAAGGGGCCCATCTCGGGCCCCTTTTTCATGGCGTGGCGAATTGCTCGGTGTCCACTTCGGACTGGCTTTGCGCGCTGTAGCGCCCGCCCTGCACGGTGCGCTGGTTGATCAACGCGGCGACGCGGGTCAACACCGAAGCGTCCAGCGTCACATCGGCTGCCGCCAGGTCTTCACGCAAATGTTCGCGGCTGGCCGTGCCCGGGATGGGAATGACGTGTTCGCCGCGCGTCAGCAGCCAGGCCAGCGCCAGTTGCGCCGGCGTGCAGCCGGCTTCACGCGCCAGGGCCTCGTAAGCCGGCAACAGCGCCAGGTTGGCAGCGTAATGCGCCGGGTCGAACCGCGGCATGCTGCGCCGGATGTCCTTCGCGTCCAGCGTGTTCACATCGCGCAGCCGGCCGGTCAGGAAAGCCCGCCCAACGGGGCTGAACGCCACGAAGGCAGCGCCCAGTTCACGGCAGGCGGCGAGCACCGCAATTTCCGGTTCACGCGTCCACAGCGAGTATTCACTCTGCACCGCCGCCACCGGGTGCACGGCGTGGGCGCGGCGCAGGGTGGCGGCGGAAACCTCGCTCAAACCCAGCAGGCGCACCTTGCCTGCGTCGACCAGCCGCGACACCGCGCCCACGCTGTCTTCGATGGGCACCTGTTTGTCCCAGCGGTGCAGGTAGTACAAGTCGATGACATCGGTCTGCAGCCGCTTCAGGCTGTCTTCGCAATTGCGCCGCACGGTGTCGGGCCGGCCGTCGATGACGCGCTTCACGCCGTCCGCAAAGGTGACACCCGCCATGCCGCCCTTGCTGCATAGCGTGATCTGCCGGCGGTGCGGTTTCAGCACCCGGCCGACCAGCGTTTCGTTGGCGCCGAAGCCATACAGCGCGGCGGTGTCGAACAGCATCACGCCCTGGTCCAGCGCCTGCAGCAGCAATGCCTCTCCGGCTTCGGCACTGGGCGGGGTGCCGTATGCGTGGCTGAGGTTCATGCAGCCCAGGCCGATGGCCGGGATGGTCAAAGGACCGATGTTTCGTGTTTTCAAAAGTTCGACTCCGGGATTGAAAAAAGTATAGGCGTGGGCCGGCTTGGTTCGGGCTTGGTCAGGCATCCTTCACGCCGCTGGGTCATCCCCTTTTTTGAATGAGGCGCGCCTTGAATTCCGTACCCGAATCCGGTGGCGCCCTGGCGCACGAACAGCTCGCCGACCTGGCAGCCGCCAGCCGCGTCTTGGCCGCGCAAGGCGTGGTCGACGGCTTCGGCCATGTGTCGATGCGCCACCCGCACGCGCCAAACCGCTACCTGATGTCGCGTTCGCTGGCGCCGGCGCTGGTGGCGCCCGGCGACCTGGTCGAGTACGACCTGGACAGCCAGCCCTGCAACGCCAACGGCCGCAACAGCTTCCTGGAACGCTACATCCACGGCGAGATCTACAAGGCCCGGCCCGACGTGCATTCGGTGGTGCACAGCCACTCGCCCAGCGTGGTGCCTTTCGGCCTGGTTCGCGCCAAGATGCAGGCCATGTTCCACAACGCCGCCTTTCTGGCCGCCGGCGTGCCGGTGTTCGACATCAGCGACAAGTTCGGCGCCACCGACATGCTGGTCGGCAACGGCGCCAAAGGCGAAGCGCTGGCCGAAACCTTGGGGACGAAAGACGTGGTGCTGATGCGTGCCCACGGCAGCGTGGCCTGCGGGCCCAGCCTGCAGATGGCCGTGTTCCGCGCCGTCTACACCGAGGTCAACGCGCGCATCCAGCACTGGGCCACGGCGCTGGCGGCGGGCGAACCGCTGGCTGGGTTGGACAAGGCAGAAGGCGCGCTGGCCGATACCGTCAACCAGGGTGCGGGCATGCGCGCCTGGGACTTGTGGCGGGCGCAGGTGCGGGCACAAACGGGCTGGTGAAAATGGAGGCCGATATGGACACGAACCTGGAACTCAAACAGCAGCTGGTGGACTGCATCCGCATGCTGGAAGCGGCTGACATCATCGACTACAACGGCCACGCCAGCATCCGGCTGGACGGCGACCAGATGTTGATCAACGCCGGCAACTGCCAGCGCAGCCGGCTGACCACCGCAGACATCTGCACCATCGACATGGACGGCCAGGCAAGCTTGGGAAGTGAGGGGCAGGCCAGCGGCAAACCACCGCTGGAATTTCACCTGCACGCCGGCATCTACCGCGCGCGGGCCGACGTGAAAGCCGTTGTCCACGCCCACCCGAAGTGGAGCACGTACCTGACGATGACCGGCACCGCCTACGCGCCGGTCTACGCGCAAGGCTCGCTGGTCCACCCGGTGCCGGTGCTGGACTCGCCCAACGCCATCAACAACCGCGCGATGGCCGACCGCCTGGCCGCCGCTTTGGGCGACCGCCCCGCCGCGCTGATGAAATCGCACGGCGCGGTGACGGTGGGCACCACCATCGTCGAAGCCTTCGTGCTGGCCAACTACATGGAAGAAAACGCGCACCGCCAGTACATGGCGATGCAGATCGGCACGCCGTATTCGTTCAACCCGCAAGAGCTGGCGCTGTGCCGCGAAAAGTTGTGGAACGAGGCGCTGTTGCAGCGCGCCTGGGACCACTTCAAGGCCAAGCTGAACTGAGCGCCACGCTCACTTCAGGCCGCGCAAGGCGCGCGTCCACCACTGCGAAAACGAATCGCAGCGGCGGTCGATCTGCGGGAACAGCTCAGTCGGTGCCTCGCAGTCGGCCCACAGCCTGAGCCAGGGCGACAGGTGCGGCTCGTCGATGCTGCGCACGCTGCGCGCACCGGCCAGCGCGGTGCCGATCTCGGCGGCCGAACCGAACCACCGCTGCGCGGTGATCTCGGCCATGCGGGTGTCGACGAAGCACCAACGCCGCTCGCTCCACGGCCAGGCGCGGTGGAAGTCGCTGGCGTAGACCCCCAGCACCAGCGTCTCGGCCGGCAGCACGGGTGACGTTGGCAGCGGGCCCAGGCTCCACGGGTGCACCAGCCAGACATCGCGGCCTTGCACCGCCGCAATGTCGGGGGCGCCAAGGCCCAGGTCGACGGGTGGCTCGGCCCGCAACGGTGGTTCTTGCATGGCGCCCTGCGGCACGTCGGCACGGCCGGTGCCGTCCGCGCTGACCGCCCGGCGCGCAGCCGGCGAAGGCCGCGGCGCCCAGGCCGGGTCGCGGGCCCGCTGGTCCAGCAGCTCGTAAGACACATCGACCACGCTGCCCGGGCTGTGCCACGCGGCGGGCGCATAACGCGCCACGTTGTCGGCGTTGAACAGGTAGGGCTTGCTGCTGCCGGTGCCGGCCACCCACTGCCAGCTGAGATGGTTGCTGGCCAGGTCGCCGTCGAGCAGGTGGCCGAACAGCCAGTCGGCGCCCGCGCGCCAGTGCACCTTGCGCAGGTGCACCACGTAGCTGGCCAGCCACATGCGGGCGTGGTTGTGCAGCAGGCCGGTGGCGTACAGCGTGCGCACCGCTTCGTCGATCACCGGCACGCCGGTGCAGCCCATCCGGATGTCGGCCGGCAGTTCCGCGCTGTAGCAGTCGGCCGCCAGCGGGCCTTCGTGGATGTCCTGCAGGATGCCCGCGCCGCGGTGCTGCCAGACATGGCGAAAGTAGGCCCGCCAGCCCAGTTCGAAGACGAACTTGTGCTGCATGTCCATGGGGTGGTTGGCCATCACGCCTTGGAGCACTTCACCGAGCGTGACCAAACCGTGGGTGATGTAGGGCGACAGGCCACTGACCGCGCCGTCCAGCGCGTTGCGGGAGCGCGCGTAGGCGGCCGGACGCACGGCGGCGATACGGGCCAGGGCTGCGGCGAGTGTGGGTGGGTGGGCATCGGTCATGTCGATCCGCCGGCGTCTTGCAGGCTGCTTTCAACCTGCCTGAACAGTTCCTCGGTCACTGCCGGCTCCAACCCGAACCACGACTTCCACGCCAGCGGCCCCTGGTGCAGCAACATGCCCAGCCCCGTCACCACCGGGTTGCCGCGCGCCCGGGCAGCGGCCAGTAAGGGTGTTTCCAGCGGGATGTAGACGATGTCGGCGGCAATCGCCGTGACCGGCATCCGGGTCAGCGGCAGGTCCAGATCGCCCTGACCCACCATGCCCAGGCTGGTGGTGTTGACGACCAACGCTGCGCCCGCCAGTGCGGCTTCGCGGTCGCCCCAGGCCACCGCCCGGATACCACCGCCCAAGGCCTGCGCAACCGCTGCGGCGCGGGCCAGCGTGCGGTTGACGAGACGGATCTCGCGCACGCCTTCTTGCTGCAAGCCGTAGCACACAGCGCGGGCGCCGCCGCCGGCCCCGATGACCACCGCCGGCCCCGCGTCAGCCTGCCACTGCGGCTGCTGCTGGCGCAGGTTGCGGATGAAGCCGTAAGCGTCGTTGTTGCTGCCCAGCAGCGTGCCGTCAGGCCGCACGGTGACGCAGCTGACGGCGCCGATGGCGCGCGCCGACGCGTGCACCTCGTCGACGATGGCCAGCGTGGCCTCTTTGTGCGGGATGGTGACGTTGCAGCCGGCAAAGCCCAGCGCTGGCAAGGCACGCAGCGCCACGGCCAGGCCCTCGGGGCGGATGGCCAGCGGCACATAGCTGCCCTTCAGGCCGTGCACCGCGAACCAGTGGTTGTGGATCAACGGCGAGCGCGAATGCAGCACGGGCCAGCCCATCACGCCGGCCAGAAGAAATTTGTCGTTGATGCTCATCGCGTTCGACCTACAGATATCAAGTTTCAGGATACGGCTGCCGATGCTAGCGGCGATGGTTCGAAGCGCCTCGGCACGCCTGGCATCAGCGTCCAAGATCCTGCAGCGCCGCCGATTCCAGCACCATCCGGTCGAAGCCCGCGCGCTACGCAGCCCGGGCAAAGGCCACCACGGCGTCGAAATCGACCGCGCGAAAAGCCGCCTGCGAACCGGCGGCGGCGGCGGCGGCGGCGGCGACGGCGGCGGCGGCGGCGATGGTGCGACCCAGACAGCAAAAGGCCAGGCCCGCCTGCGGCAAGGGCGGCAGCGCGGCGAAGTCCACCACCTGCACGCGCTGCAGCGGCGAAGCGGCAGGCCGGTCACGGCGCACCAGCAGGTGCAGCAGCCCCGGCCCCGCCCACTGCGCCGCGACTTCGCGCCGTATCAGGCCGGTGCCACCGGCCAACAAGGCGGTGTGGGCGAAGCGCGGGTGCAGTGTGGCGAAACTGGGCATGGCGGGCAGCTTACGCGCACGCGGCGGGCCTACCATCGGCCGGCCGAAGAACAGGAACGCCATGAACAACAGCACCGACGACAGCGCCGGCAACAGCGCCGGCAACAGCGCCCAAGGGTCCGCTGCCCCTTTGGCCACCAGCCACGCAGGCGCAGCCCTGCGCAACATCGTCATCGTCGGCGCCGGCCAAGCCGCCGTGGCCACTGCCGAGGCGCTGCGCAGTGCCGGCCACAGCGGCCCGATCACGCTGCTGGGCGACGAGCCCCACAGCCCCTACCACCGGCCGCCGCTGAGCAAGGCCTGGCTGGCCGGCACGCTGACCGCCGAGCAGCTGGTGATGCGCGCGCCCGAGATGCTGGCGCGCAAGCAGATCCTGCTGCGCAGCGGCGTGCGCGTGCGGGCCATCCACCGCACTACGCAGACGCTGTTGCTGGACGACGGCAGCACCCTGCCCTACGACGGCCTGGTCCTGGCCACTGGCGCCCGCGCGCGCAGGCTGCCGCTGGCCAGCGCCGACGCCCCCAACGTGCAGGTGCTGCGCACGCGCGACGAGGCCGGCGCCATCGCCAGCGGCCTGGCGCATTGCGCCGCGACGCAGCAGCCGGTGGTGGTCATCGGCGGCGGCTTCATCGGCCTGGAGGTGGCGGCAACGGCATGCAAGAAGGGGCTGGACGTGACGGTGCTGGAGGCCTCGCCGCGCCTGCTGGGCCGTGTGCTGCCACCGCTGCTCGGCGACTGGTTTGCCGCGCTGCACCGCAGCCATGGCGTGCACGTGCGGCTGGGCGCGCAGATCACCGCCATCGAGCACGGCGTGGACGGTCGCGCGAGCCGCGCGACAGGCGTGCGTCTGGCCGACGGCACGCAGGTCCCGGCCGGCCTGATCGTGGTCGGCATCGGCGTGATCGCCAACGACGAACTGGCGCACGATGCCGGCCTGGCCTGCGACCGCGGCATCGTTGTCGATGCCTGCGGCCGCACCGCCGACCCGCACATCGTCGCGGCTGGCGACTGCACCGCGCGGCGGTTGACCGATGGCAGCCTGCTGCGGCTGGAATCGGTGAACAACGGCAACGAACAGGGCAAATCGGCGGCCGCGGCCCTGCTCGGCCAGGAACGCCCGTTCACGTCGACGCCCTGGTTCTGGTCCGACCAGTTCGACAAGAAGCTGCAGATGGCCGGGCTTTCCGGTAGCGCCGACAGCTGTGTGCTGCGCGGCAGCCTGCATGACGGGCCTTTCTCGGTCTACCACTACTGCGGCGATGCGCTCATCGCCGTCGACACGGTGAATGCGCCGAAAGACCACTTGCAGGCGCGCAAGCTGCTGGACGCGGGCGTGTCGCCGACCCGTGAACAGGCGGGCGATGCGGACTTTGACCTGAGCAGCCTGTTGCCGCGCTGAATTTGCGCTGAACTTGCGCTGAACTTGCGCTGAAGCGCTGCGCCGTTCAGTCGGCCAGCTGCCGTTCCAGTTCGCCCATCACCGCGTAGCAGGCCAGCACTTGCGCCACGCTGGCATTCGGCTCACGGCCTTCGGTGATGGCGCTGAAGAATTCTCGGTCTTGCAGTTCGATGCCGTTCATCGACACCGCCACCTGACTGACGTCGATCTTCTCCATCTTGCCGTTGTAGAGGTCGTCGTAGCTGGCGATGTAGGTGCCGGTGTCGCCGATGTAGCGGAAAAAGGTGCCCAGCGGGCCGTCGTTGTTGAAGGACAGGCTCAGCGTGCAGATGGCGCCGCTGGCAGCCTGCAACTGGATGCTCATGTCCATCGCGATACCCAAAGCGGGGTGGATCGGTCCCTGGATCGCGTTGGCCTTGACGATGGGGCTGCGCGCCTGGTGCGCGAACAGGTCGATGGTGTGCGCGGCGTGGTGCCACAGCAGGTGGTCGGTCCAGCTGCGCGGCTGGCCCAGCGCGTTGATGTTCGTGCGGCGGAAAAAGTACGTCTGCACGTCCATCTGCTGGAGGTTGAATTCACCGTTCTCGATGCGCTGGCGCAGCCACTGGTGGCTGGGGTTGAAGCGCCGCGTGTGGCCGGCCATGGCCACCTTGCCGGCCGCCTTGGCAGCGGCCACGATGGCCTGCGCGTCGGCCCAGCTGTCGGCCATCGGGATCTCGACCTGCACGTGCTTGCCGGCCTGCAGGCAGGCGATGGTTTGCGCGGCGTGCATCTGCGTCGGCGTGGCCAGGATGACGGCATCCACGTCCTTGATCGCCAGCGCTTGCGCCAAGTCGGTGCCGACGTGGCCGATGCCGTATTTCGCCGCCACTTCGCGCGTCTTGCCGAGTTCGCGGCCGATGACCGAGATGACCTCGACGCCGGGGATGTTCCGGATGCCGTCGAGATGCTTGATGCCGAAGGCGCCGGCACCGGCAAGTGCAACCTTGATGGTCTCGACGTGGTTGGTCATGTGTTCTCCAGTATCAGGTGGCCGACAGCCGTGTTCGAAGCGGGCACGTGATAGAAGCGGTGCGCCACTTTGGGTGCGACACCGCCGTTCACGTCGGCCATTGCGCCGCGTGCAATCAACCACATCACCAGTTCGATGCCTTCGCTGCCGGCTTCGCGCACATAGTCGATGTGCGGCATTTGCGACAGCCTTTGCGGGTCGGCAATCAGCTTGTCGAGGAAGGCGTTGTCCCACTCGCGGTTGATCAGCCCGGCGCGCGGGCCTTGCAGCTGGTGGCTCATGCCACCGGTGCCCCAGATCTGCACCTTCAACGGCTGGTCGTAGCTTTCGACGGCCTTGCGGATGGCTTGGCCCAGGTTGTAGCAACGCCGGCCTGAGGGCACCGGGTACTGCACGACGTTGACTGCGAACGGAATCACCGGGCAGGGCCATGTGAAGTCTTCGGCGGGCGGCTGACCGCACATCAGCGACAGCGGCACCGTCAGCCCGTGATCGACGTCCATCTTGTTCACGATGGTCAGGTCGAAGTCATCCTGAATCACGCTTTGCGCGATGTGGCCGGCCAGTTCAGGGTGACCGATGACGGTGGGCACCGGCCGCGGGCCCCAGCCTTCGTCGGCCGGCGCGTAAGACGCCGCGGTGCCGATGGCGAAGGTCGGGATCATCTCCAGACTGAAAGCGGTCGCGTGGTCGTTGTAGACCAGGAAGATCACGTCGGGCGGGTTGTCCTTCAGCCACTGCTTGCTGAATTCGTAACCCTTGAACAGCGGCTGCCAATATGGCTCGCCGTCCTTGCCCTGGTCCAACGCGGCACCGATGGCGGGCACGTGACTGGTGTAGACCGATGCGGTGATCCTGGCCATATCAGAGGCCCGCTTTCGTGCTGCTGCCTTGCGGCTGCCGGTGGGCCTGCGCGCTGCCGTCTTCACCCACCACACGGTTGCCTTCAACGCTGCGCCCGCCGCTGATCATCATGTCGCGATACTCGGTCTCGGTCATGCCCGTCATGCTGCCGGCCATCTGCTGGAAGCTCTTGCCGTGGGTGGCGCCCAGCTTGGCCAGGAAGTAGATGTTCCCGCCCTCGCCGATGCAGCGGTTCAGGTCGCGGGCCAGCACGGCCTGCTTCTGTTCCTCGGTCATCGGCCAGTCGTCCAGGTAAGCCCGTTCGTCGGCCTTGAAGCGTTCACGATTCGGCGCCGCCATCAGGCTCATGCAGAACTGGTTCAAGTGGTAGCCCTTGCGGCTTTGTTCAGCGTCGAAGATGGTCGTGCCGGGCACGTCGAGGTAGGGCTTGTCGAGTGACATCAG
>JAYSYH010000195.1:0-1567 GCA_043716645.1 Betaproteobacteria bacterium
CGCATCAAAGCCTTCGGGGCTCAGCCGCGCACGCTCCATCAGGCCCAAGCGGCTCAGGATGCCGGGCAGCCGCAGGCCTTGCGCCAGTGGCGCGTCGACGAAGCCGTTGTGGCGGCGGCCGAAAGCGTGCAGCGCGCCGGAATAACCCACGGTGAGCGGCACTTCCAGCAGGCGGCGCGTGGCGTCGGTGAAGAAAGGGCGGTCGGGCGTGCCCTGGAAATCGGGGCCGTCGCTGGCGACGAACGAGGTGTGCGGCACGAAGCTGCAGTCGACGGTGTAGCCCAGGTCGATCAGCGTGTCGAAGGTGCGCGGCCCCAGGCCATAGCGGCCGGCCTTGAAGCTGCGCGGCGCAGCACCGAAGGCCTGCGCCACGGCTTCGGTGGAAGCGCGGATCTTCGCCTCCTCCAGTTCAGGCGGCAAGTTGCCGTGAAAGGAGTTGACGTTGTTGACGACCTCCTCAAACGGCGGCGTCACCCACGGGTGGCAGTGGGTGCCGAAGTCGGCGCGGCCGGCATCCACCAGCCGGCGCAAGTAGCGCGCGGCCAGCGGCGCCGTGGCCACCGGGTGGTCCATCAGGTAAGTCGGCACCACGCCATAGCGGTCGTAGATGGCGTGCGCGCGGTCTTGCGCCGCAATGGACGCGGTGCCGGTGCGGCTGCGGTCGAACGGTTGCGACCAGTCGAACTCTTCTTCGGTGTCGACCACCACCAGCAACTGCGGTTGGTCAAGGTTCAGCGCCGCCATCTGCGGCCGGCAGGCCGGCAGGCTCACCGCGGGTTCTCGGCCATGCGCGCCAGCGCCGGCACGGCCTTCTCGATCAGCGTGTAGGTGCGCTCGAAGAAGGCGTCGTCGCCGTCCACCGGGTCGGCAATCTCGCCGGTGCTGCCATCGGCCAGCACCTCGCGCAGGCGCAGCGGTTCGCGCTGCAGTGGCAGGCCGCGCGCGGCCAGCAAGGCCAGGTTGGCGGCGTCGAAAACCAGCACCAGATCGGCGGCCTGCAGCAGCGCGTCGTCGGCGTAGTGCGAGCGGTGCGAAGCCAGGTCCACGCCATGGCGCGCAGCGGCGGCCACCGCGCGCTCGGGTGAAGGCCGGCTGGGGCGACAGGCCAGCGCAGCGCCGGTCACCGTGACGGGCTGGCCACCCGGCGCCAAGCCCAGCGCGCGCGCCAGCAGCTGCGCGGCAAACGGGCTGCGGCAGATGTTGCCGTAGCAGGCCACCACCACGCGCACCGGCCGGCCTTGCTGCTCGGCGGCGGCCCAGGCGGCTTGCACCGTTTGCGCGACCTGCCGCGCGCGGCGCTCGCGCGCGCCTGGCAGCAGGCGCGCGCAGCGCTCGCGAACCTTCGCGGCAATGGCGCGCAACTCCAGCCTGCCCGGCTGCAGGTCGTCGCGCTGCAGGGTGTCCAGCGTCTCGATGCCGATCAGCAGGCGGCCGAAAGAGCCCACCCAGCGCAGCGCCTCACCGGTCATCACCCAAACGCCTTCGCGTTGGCGTGATTCGATGTGGCCCAGCGTGGCGTACAGGTCGTTCAGCAGGTTGCGCGCGTAGCACGGCACGCGGTAGACCA
>JAYSYH010000196.1:0-1564 GCA_043716645.1 Betaproteobacteria bacterium
CTGCCATCGAGCGCGGCCACGAGCTGGGTCACGAGCGCCTGCTGCGCGGCATCGGGCTGCGGGCTGGCTGCGCCTTCGGACACCGCCTGGACGGCCGCCCGCAAGTGATGGCGCTTCAAGCGGCCCGCCTTCCACTGCTCTTGGAACCAATCGCGCGGCATGGTCAGCCGCGTGCCGGCCAGCGTGCCCAGTGCCGCGGCGGCCTCGCGCATCGGGCACCCGACCCAGCCCCAGTACGGGTTGACGGCGATGAGCTGGTCCAGCGGCCAGGTCGGGGCCACACGCGCGGCGGCGCTGGCGATGTGGTGCGCCAGGCGCTGTGTCGGCAGCAGAGGGGCTTCAACAGGGGCGTTCATGAGCGGACTCCCGTAGTGGTGGCGCTAGCGTGGGGGTTGGCGATGGTGGCGATGGTGGTGTCGGCCGCTGGCAGCGACGTGGCCGCGGCCACCGGCCCTGGCGGGCACCACAGACCGAACGCGATGCGGTTGAACTTCTCGTCGAGGAACAGCCCGCCGTAGAACCAGGGGTACAGAGCGCGGATCAGGACGCTGTCGGGCGACACGGTGATCAGCGACTGCACCAGAAACAGCGCGCCGAAGACCAGCGCCACGCCGATCCACAACGGCGCCGGGGGCGGGCCTGCGCTCGGCAGCACCCAGGTGGCGAACAAGGTGTGCAGGCCGAAGTAGGCAAAGGCGACGCCGAAGGCACCCAGGCCGAGTGCCGGTAGCCACAGGCCGCCCAGGCGCAAGGACTGTGCGTGCAGCAGCGGCACCAGGGCCAACGCCACGATGCCGGACAGCACCCAGATGGCGGGCGAGCTCCCCTGCGTCGGCGCCAGCGCGTTCCACACCGCGCCCGCCGTCAGCGTCACGCTGATCCCGACCAAGGCGCCGAGCGCCAGCGCCAGCGGCCCCGGCGCTGACGCGCGCGGTGTCAGTTGTACCAGCATCGCGCGGCGCACCGCAGCGCCGGCGCTCAGAAAAGCGTGCGCCTTGTACAGCGAGTGCGCCACCAGGTGCAGCAGCGCCATCTCCCAGGCGCCCAGGCCGCACTGCATCAGCATGAAGCCCATCTGCGCGCAGGTCGACCAGGCCAGCATCACTTTGATGCTGATGCGCGTGGTCATCACCAGTGCTGCCAGCACCGCCGTGGTGGCTCCCGCGACCACCAGCAGCACCTGGGCCGGCGTCACTTCCGCCACCAGCGGCGCAAAACGCAGCAGCACGAAGCCGCCCAGGTTGACTACGCCCGCGTGCAGCAGCGCCGACACCGGCGTGGGCGCTTCCATCACCTGGATCAGCCAGCCGTGGAAGGGCAACTGGGCGCACTTGAGGAGCGCCGCCAGGGCCACCAGCAGCACAGCCGCCTGAGCGGCGAGCGGCAACTGCAGCGCGGCGGCGGCCAGGACCACGATCCGGTCGATCTGCAGCGTGCCAAAGGCCGCGAACAGCAGGCCGGCGGCGGCCAGCATGCACAGGTCGGCCGCGCGACCGACGATGAACTTCTTGTGCGCGGCCAGCACCGCTGGCGGCCGGTCGCCGAAAAAGGTCAGGAGCCGGTG
>JAYSYH010000197.1:0-15209 GCA_043716645.1 Betaproteobacteria bacterium
TTCACTGCTCACGCGGATGTCGGCAATGCGGCGGGCGGTTTCACTGCGCAAATCATCGGTGATCTGCAGGCCCGCCACATCTTGCACCAGCGCCTTGCATGCGCGCGTGGCCAGCGGGCCGTTGGCGACCAGCGCGGCCACGATCTCATCGACTCTGGCGTCGAGTGCGTCTGCGGCGCACAGCTCGTGCACCAAGCCCATGGCGTGGGCCTGAGTTGCTGTGAATCGCTCGGCGGTGATGAAGTAGCGGCGCGCCGCTTGCTCGCCCATGGCGCGAATCACGTAGGGACTGATGGTGGCGGGCAACAGGCCCAAGCGCGCTTCGCTCAGGCAGAAATTCATGATGTCGGCGGCCACCACCACATCGCACACCGCCGCCAGGCCCACGCCACCGGCGTAGCAGTCGCCATGCACGCGGCCGACCACGGGCACGGGGCAAGACCAGACCGTCCACAGCATCTGCGCCAGGCCGCTGGCATCGGCGTGGTTCTGTTCCCAGTTGAAGTCGGCCATCGCGCGCATCCAGCCCAGGTCGGCGCCAGCGCAGAAGGCCTTGCCGTGACCGCCCAGCACGATGGCGCGCAGGTCGGGGTCGGCGCCCAGCGTGCTGAAGGCCTGCGTCAGTTCGGCAATGACCCCGCCGTTGAAGGCGTTGCGCACCTCGGGGCGGTTGAGGAAGACCTCGGCCACGTGGGCGCTGGGCCGGCGGATGTCGAGGGTGGTGGTCATCAGTGTTTCCAGCCGCGCAGCCCGCGCAGGTCTTCGAACGCCTGGAAGTCGCGGTCGCGGTGTAGCAGCAGGTAGTCGTGTTCGATGCAGAAGGTGGCCACCAGTACGTCGATGCCGCTGCGCACCGTGATGCCGTTTCGGCGCAGATCGCGGTAGTGCTGGGCCGCCTGCATGCACAGGTCCACGCTGGCGGTTGGCACCACGTCCAGGGACATCATCAGCGTCCGCGCCTGACGCTGTGGGCGTTCGTCACGGAAGCCGCGCAGCACCTCGAACAGCACCAGGTCCGGCACGACGATACGGGCGTCGGCGTCGTTCAGCAGGCGCCGCAAGGTGTCGCGCGCCGGGTTGGGGCTGGCGTTGAAGTAGTCGATCCAGACACTGGAATCAGCGACGACCACGTGGCCCCCCCGACGCCGGTTTGGCTTTGCAGGCCGCCCGGAGTTCCTGCACAGCCGGCGCCGATTCGGGCGCGGCGACGGCTGGCGCGGCGGGCTGGGTCCAGTCGATGGACTCGTCGCCTTCCCACTTCAGCTTGCCCTCCCACTTCAGGATTTCGCGGTAGGCCGCCTGCCGCGCCAGCAATTTCAGCCCCGCCTCGACCGCGTCTTTCTTGGTCTTGTACGGACCGGCCGACATGGCTTTGGCCATCAATTCGTCGTCGATATCGATGTTGGTGCGCATGATGTGTATGAAATTATTATTTCAAGTGCATTCTGCATCACATACGGAAAATGCCAAAACGCGGGCTGTCAGGGATGGGGGCGTTCAGGCTGGCGCTCAGGCCCAGGGCCAGCACGCGGCGGGTATCGGCGGGGTCGATGACGCCGTCGTCCCACAGCCGGGCACTGGCGTAATAGGGGTGGGCCTGGTGTTCGAATTGCTCCGCGATGGGGCGCTTGAAGGCGGCTTCTTCTTCGGCGCTCCAGTGCCCGCCCTTGCCTTCGATGCCGTCGCGCTTGACGGTGGCCAGCACGCTGGCGGCCTGTTCGCCGCCCATCACGCTGATGCGCGCGTTGGGCCACATCCACAGGAAGCGCGGGCTGTAGGCGCGGCCGCACATGCCGTAGTTGCCGGCGCCGAAGCTGCCGCCGACGATCACCGTGAACTTGGGCACCGTGGCCGTGGCCACCGCCGTCACCATCTTGGCGCCGTGCTTGGCGATGCCCTCGTTCTCGACCTTGCGCCCGACCATGAAGCCGGTGATGTTCTGCAGAAAGACCAACGGAGTCTTGCGCTGGCAGCACAGTTCGATGAAGTGGGCGCCCTTCATCGCGGACTCACCAAACAGGATGCCGTTGTTGGCGACGATGCCCACCGGCATGCCTTCGATATGCGCAAAGCCGGTCACCAGCGTGGCGCCGTAGCGCGCCTTGAATTCGTCGAAGTCACTGCCGTCGACGATGCGCGCAATGATCTCGCGCACGTCGAAAGGCTTGCGCGCGTCCACCGGGATCACGCCGTGCAACTCACTCGTGTCGAACAGCGGCGGGCGCGGCGGCACGGTCAGCAGTTGCTGCGGCTTGCGCCAGTTCAGGTTGGCGACGCTGGCCCGCACGATGGCCAGCGCGTGCATGTCGTTCTCGGCCAGGTGGTCGGCAACGCCGGACAGCCGCGTGTGAACGTCGCCGCCGCCCAGGTCTTCGGCGGTCACGATTTCGCCAGTGGCAGCCTTCACCAGCGGTGGGCCGCCCAGGAAGATGGTGCCTTGCTTCTTGACGATGATGGCTTCGTCGCTCATTGCCGGCACATAGGCGCCGCCCGCGGTACAGCTGCCCATCACCACCGCCAGCTGCGGTATGCCCAGCGCCGACATCTGCGCCTGGTTGTAGAAGATGCGACCGAAGTGGTCGCGGTCGGGAAAGACCTCATCCTGGTTGGGCAGGTTGGCGCCGCCGCTGTCAACCAGGTAGATGCAGGGCAGGCGGTTCTGCTGCGCCACTTCCTGGGCACGCAGATGCTTCTTCACCGTCAGCGGGTAGTAGGTGCCGCCCTTGACGGTGGCGTCGTTGCACACGATCAGGCATTCGACGCCGCTGACCCGGCCGATGCCGGCGATCAGGCCCGCGCCCGGCGCCGCGTTGTCGTACAGGTTCAGCGCCGCCAGCGGCGCCAGTTCCAGAAATGGCGTGTCGGGGTCCAGCAGCATTTCCACCCGGTCGCGCGGCAGCAACTTGCCGCGCGCGGTGTGCTTGGCGCGTGCCGTTTCGCCGCCGCCCAGGGCGATCTGCGCCAGCCGGGCATTCAGGTCGTCGACCAGCGCACGGGTGCGGTCGGCGCTGGCCTTGAATTCGGCAGAGCGGGCGTTGATCTTGGACGTGAGGGTGGGCACCGGCGGTCTCCTGCGGGGTGGGCGGGGCGGGCGCGAAATCGGGCGCGGCTGGATGAACGTTCAGCTCAATTCTAGGCAGCAGGGCGCCGCTCAAGTCGCCCTGGTTTGTGCCGATAGCCTGGGCAGCGCGTGTGGGGAGGCCCATGCCGTATGCCTGGGAACCCGCATGCTTTACGTCACCTTCGCCCTATCTGTCGACCGCGTCCGCTCCAAGCTCATCACCGACCTGTGCGGCCTGGCCTGCCTGATCGGTCTGGGCGGCCTGGGCGGCCTGGGCGCAGCCGCCCCAGCACAAGCACAAGCACAAGCACAAGCACAAGCACAGGACGACACCGTCTACCGCTTCTCGCCCGTCAACCAGTACGGCATCAACGTCACGGCGGCCTACTGGAATCCGGTCATTGCCTACGTGTCGGAAAAAAGCGGCGTCAAGCTGCAGTTGAAGATCGGCCGCACCTCGGCCGACACCACGGCTTTCGTGCTGGCACAGGAAGTCGAATTCATCTTCAGCAACCACCTCTTCAGCCCTGAACGCGAACAGCTCGGGTGGAAGGTTTTCGGCCGCCGGCTGACCCCGCCGGTGCACGGCCAGATCATCGTGCCCGACGAGTCGCCCATCACCGACCTGGCGCAACTGGCCGGCAAAGAAGTGGCCTTTCCGGGCCCCGAAGCGCTGGTGGCCTACAAGTTCCCGGCGGCACAGCTGATGGCCCGCAAGGTCGAGTTCAAGACGGTCTTCGGCGGCAACATGGACGGCGCGCTGGCGCAGCTGTTCAGCGGCAAGGTGGCGGCGGTGGGCGCGAATTCGCAGCTGGCCGAGGGCTACGCCCGCCGCGAGGGGCGCAAGTACCGCGTGCTGTGGAACGGCCCGGCGGTGCACGACCTGGCGCTGATGTCGTCGGCCAAAGTGCCCGACAAGGTGCACAAGGCCGTCGCGAAAGCCTTTGTCGGCATGCACGCCGACCCCAAGGGCCGCGAGATCTTGCAGCAGGCTTCGGCCCAGGTCGGCCTGACAGCCGAAGCCGCCTTCATCGCGTCTGACGGCAGCGAATACGGCAGCTACCGCGATTTCTACCGCACCGCGCCCGCGGCCTTGCGCTGAAGCCGCGGCCCGCGCCACCGCCCAGCCAACCCAGCCAACCCACACAACGCGCGCCCACCCGCCCGATGGCCTACGCCCTTCGCTTGCTGCCGCGCTCACTCGTCGGGCGCGTGTTCGCGCTGTACACCGCTGTGCTGCTGACCTTCGTGGTTTCTGGCCTGGCGGCCTTCTACCGCTACCAGTTCACGGTGGAAGTGGAAGACTCTCAAGAGCGTGCCGAGGCGATGGCCGCCGTGCTGCAACCCAGCGTGTCGGACAGTGCCGTGATCGGCGACTACGACACCATCCGGCGCATGCTGGAGCGCGCGCTGCACCAGAGCACCTTCGCATCGGCCGCGTTCATCGACCTGCGCGGCGGTGTGGTGCGGGCCGAGAACCTGCGCCAACCCGATGTGTTGCCACCTGCACTGCTGACGGACGCTTTCAAGCAGCGCTTGTACGACAGCAACCACCCCATCAGCGTGGGCGGCCGCGACTACGGTGTGTTGCGCCTGCGCTTTGCGCACGAACGCATTGCCAGCAGCTTGTGGGAACAGACGCGCATGGCGCTGGCGCTGGGGCTGGCCGCCGTGGTGGCCGGGCTGCTGTTGATCCGCTTCCCGCTGGTGCATTGGCTGGGCAACCTGAACCGCATCAAGTCCTTCGAAGTGGCGCTGGAAAGCGGCGAGATCGACCCCGCGCTGCTGGCCGCCGAGGAAGCCCCACTGGAATTCCGCGACACCTTCGAAGTGCTGGGCCGCGCGGCCGCCACGCTGCAGGCACAGCGCGCGCAGGCCGCCGTCACGCTGGGCGCGATAGCCGACGGGGTACTGACGCTGGACGCCCTGGGCCGCGTGCTGCTGGCCAACCCGGCGGCCTGCGCGATGGCCGGACGGCCGCTGCACGCGCTGCAGGGGCAAACGTTGGGGCAGATCGTGCCGCACCTGATGCACGACATGCCCGCCGGCCCGCTGAAGCCCTGGTCCCACTTGCGCGCCACGGTCAGCGGCGGCGAGCGCCCGGTGATCTTGGACACCACGCTGTCACCGATACGCACCCCCGACGGCGCCACCGCCGGCTACGTGCTGGCCTGCCGCGACATCAGCGAACAGCACGGGCTGGACCAACGGCTGCGCGCCGAACTGGCTTCCCGCGAATCGGCACTGGTGGCGCTGCGCCAGGTGCTGGAAGGCCTGCCGACGGCCGACAACGCTGGCGGAGCTGGCTGCGCCGTCTGCGTAGCGACCGGCTCTGACGACCTGACCGCCATCTCGATGATGATTTCCGAATTGGTGCAGCGGCTGCAGATGCGCGGCGAGCAGCTCGACGCGATCTTCGCGCTCAGCGCCGATGGCTTCGTGTCCTTCGACGCGCAGCGCCACGCCAACTACGTCAGCCCCGCCTTCACGCACCTGACCGGCCTGCCGGCGGCGCGCGTGCTGGGTTCATCCGACACCGACATCGAAGCGCTGCTGCGCGCCCAATGCCGCAACGCCAGCAGCTGGCGCGGCCTGGCGGCGCTGCGAGAGGCGGCGCAAAGCGGCCACGTCCAGAGCAACACCAAGCCACAGACCAGCGCGAGCCTCGAACCCGAGCGGATCGAACTGCTGCGCCCCATCCGCCGCGTGCTGGAAGTGGCGCTGCGTCTGGGCACCACCGAGGCCATCTCGCAAGTGCTGTCGCTGCGCGACGTGACGCACGAGTCCGAGGTCGACCAGATGAAGAGCGAGTTTTTGTCCACCGCCGCGCACGAGATGCGCACGCCGATGGCCAGCATCTTCGGCTTCGTTGAACTGATGTTGCACCGCACCCTCAGCCCCGAGCGCCAGCGCGATGTGCTGGAAACCGTTCACCGCCAAAGCCAGCTGATGATCAACATCGTCAACGAGCTGCTGGACCTGGCACGCATCGAGGCGCGCCGCGGCAGCGACTTCGTGCTGGACAGCGTGGACCTGGCCGATCTGGTGCGCGACGTGCTGCACGACTTCAAGCCGCCGCAGGAGAGGGCCGTGCCGGAACTGCAAACGCAGACCCGGGCCACCACCGTCAGCGTGGACCTGAACAAGATGCGCCAGGCGCTGAGCAACGTGCTGTCCAACGCCTACAAGTATTCGCCGGGCGGTGGCGTGGTGCAGGTGCGCCTGGTCGGTGGCCCACCGGCCGCCGCCAACCTGCCGCCCACCGTGGGCATCGAGGTCCGCGACCACGGCATCGGGATGACGGCCCAACAGCTGGCCCGCGTCAGCGAACGCTTCTACCGCGCAGACGTCTCGGGCAGCATCCCCGGCACCGGCCTGGGCATGAGCATCGTCAAGGAAATCACCGAGCTGCTGGGCGGACGCCTGGCCCTGGCCAGCGAACCCGGCCAGGGCACGGCCGTGACGCTTTGGCTGCCCACTGCAGGCACAGCGACGGCGGCACCCGCTGGCGCAGCAGCATCGCCCTCAGCCCTTGAAAGCCCCGCACTGTCCCCGTCACTGGAGCCCGCATGAATCGCATCCTCATCATCGAAGACCAGGCCGACATCCGTCGCCTGATTCGCTGGACCCTGGAATTCGAGGACTATGAAATCCACGAAGCCAACAACGGTCCCGCCGGCCTCGAGCAAGCCCGCGCGATCAAGCCCGACCTGGTGTTGCTGGACGTGATGATGCCGGGCGGGCTGGACGGATTTCAGGTCTGCGAACAGCTCAGGGCCGACCCTGAACTGGGCACCGTGAAGGTGGTGATGCTGACTGCCCGCTCGCAGCAGCGCGACCGTCAGGCCGGCGAACGCGCGGGGGTCGACGCCTTTTTGGCCAAACCCTTCAGCCCGCTGCAGCTGGTGGAGACCGTCAGCAGCATGCTGAAGAAAACCATCTCGGCGTGACCGCCTGAAACCGTGAACGCCTGAACACCGAAGCGCCTGAGAGGCCGGGCATCAGTCCGCGCGGATGCCGCGCTGGCGGATGATGCCGCCCAGGATGCACGTCTCAGCCAGCACGCTCAGCCGCAGCGCCTCGGCAGAGCTGGCCTGCACCTGCCAGCCGGCCGCAAACAGCCGCTGCCGCGCCCCGGGCGCACGCAACAAAGCGGGCACGTCAACGGCCAGCCGCTGCTGCGCTGCGGCGCTCAGGCCCGCCGGGCCGACCAGCGCCACCCACACTTCCAGTCCATCGCCCGCCACCCCCAAGCTGGCCAGCGGTGCCACGTCGGGCGCCAGTGTGCTGCGCCCACCGGTCAGCCCGATGGCTTGCAACTTGCCCGCGCGCACCTGCGGCATGGCCACGCCGGGCGGTACCAAAGCGGCCTGGATCTGGCCGGCCATCAGGGCCGTCAGCACCGCCGGGTTGCCGCTGTAGGGCACATGCACGGCGGTGAAACCGTTGCGCCCTTTCAGCAGTTCCATACCCAGGTGACCGACCGAGCCGATACCCACCGAGCCATAGTTCCAGTCGCCCGCGGCCTGCCGCGCCGCCGCGAAAAAGGCAGCGCCGCCCGGCACGTTGCCAGCCGCCACCAGCACCAGCGGCGCGGTGGCCAGCAGCGACAGCAGGCTGAAGTCACGCGCCGGGTCAAAAGGCAACTTGGGGTTGAGCAAGCGCGCCACCGTGAGGTTGCCATTGACGACGACGCCCAGCGTGTGGTCGTCGGTGGCCTTGGCGACCTGGTCGGCCGCGATGTTGCCGGCCGCGCCGGGACGGTTGTCGACCACCACCGCCACACCCCAGGCCTGGCCCAGCGCGTCGGCCAGCACGCGAGCCGCCAGGTCGGGGGTGGAGCCGCCCGGAAAGCCGACCAGCAGGCGGATGGGCTTGTTCGGCCAGGGGGATGACGGCCGGGGTGCGGGTGCAGCTGCGGGTGCGGGTGCGCGTACCGCTGCGGCTGCGGCTGTCGGTGCAGCTGTCGGTGCTGGCGCAGCCGCGGTCCACCGGGGCGGCAGGGTCGCCGTTGCCAGCACGACCAGCCCTGCGCGGCGCGTGCTCATGCCGTCAGCACCTCGCGCGCAGCCTGCGCCAGCAGCGGCTGCAACGTGGCAGCCAGGGCGGCGATGTCATCGGCGCCGTCCAGGCGCTGGCTGCGAGCGGCCCAGGCTGCGGTCCATGCGGCACGTTGCCGGGCCAGCGCCTGCGCCACCGCCGGCGGCCAGTGGGCCGGCGCTTCGCCCAGGCTCCAGTCGCCGCGCCCACGGCCGAAATGGGCCACGGCCAGGTAGCGCAGCAGCGCGGCTTGCGCGGCGCCGTCCAGCGCCTCGTTGCGCCAGGCAACCCAGCTTTGCCCGGTGCCGCGCACCACGTTGATGCCGCGCGCCACGCCGGCCGCGCCCAAAGCACCCAGCAGGCCGCCGGCCAGCAGGCCGCCGCCCAGCGTCAGGCCACCGCTGAGGATGTCGGCCTTCAGCCCCGTCAACGCGCCGGCCAGCGCGCCGCCCAGCACCGCCGCGCGGCCTTCGGGCAGGCGGTCGTGGCGGGCGAACTGTTGGGCCACGCGGCTGATGATTTCGCCACTGACGCTGCCGTTCAGGCCGTGCAGCGCCAGCAATTGCGCGGTGCTGGCGCGTACCTCGGCTTCCAGCACGACGGCCAGGCGGGCTTGCGCGGCGGTGGCGGGGTCGGTGTCGGCATGGGGATCGGCACCGGCGCCGGAACCGGCAGAACCCGTCTGGCCCAGCGCGGCGCCCAGGCGGCGCAAGCGCTCGGACCAGCTGCTCGCGCCGTGCACCGTTTCACGCGCGGCAGCGGTGCGCGCCAGGCTGGCGGCCAGCACCTGCATCGCAACTGCAAAGGTGGCCTCGCGGCGCGCCTGCCAGGCGTCGGCCAGGCGCGCCATGGCTGGCCCGCGTTCGTTGCGCCTGGTTTCATCCGTTGCTGCAGCCGTTCCTGCGGCCGGTGCTGCGGCCGGCGCTTCGGCCGGCGCTTCGGCCAGTGCTGCATTCAGCGCCGCCGTCACCGCGCGCATCAGCGTCAGTTCGTGCACCCAGCAGCGCGCGAAGGCGTCCAGCGGCAGCACGGCGTGCACGCCGGGCCAGCGCAGCAGGTGCAAACGCCAAACTTCGACGTCCTGCGCTTCATCGGCCGCCGCGCGCGGTGGGCCCATCTGGTTCAGCAGCACCAGCACCGGCTTGCCGACCCAGGCCAGCAGGTCCATCTCGGGTTCGACGTAGCCGGCCGAGCCCGGCCGTTCGGCGGCGTTGACCAGGTACAGCAATACGTCGCTGTCCTCGCGCACATGGCGCAGCGCCTGCTGACTGGCCCAGAAGGGGCGGTCGCGCCAGCGGTCCCACACGGTGCTGAGGAACCAGCCCAGCGGATGGGCATGGCCACGCAGGCGGCGTACCAGTCGTGCGCTGTCGCCGAAGCCGGGCGTGTCCCACAGCTGCAGCGTGTCGCCGGCCGGCGTTTCGATCAGCACGTGCATCGATGCGAATTCGGTGACGTGCGGCGCGTCGCGCACCTCGCCGATGTCGGCACCCAGCAGCGTGCGCGCCAGCGTGGTCTTGCCGGCGTTGGTGTGCGAGACCAGGCTCAGCGTGATGGTCGTCATGCCAGCAACGCGATCTGCAAATCGCGTGCGGCGGCAGCGCCATCGGGCTGGGCCAGGTCGATGCAGACCAGGCCGACACCCTGGGCCTGCGCCCAAGAGCGCCAAGCCGCGCGGCGCTCGTTCAAGCGCGCGGGCAGGCTGGCGAAGCGCGCGCGAAAGGCCGTCTCGTCGGCCAACACCACCAGCGGCACCAGCGGCACCAGTGGCACCAACGGCGCGCCGGCCGCCGCCCGGCGCAGCGCGCGCACGAACGCGCCGTGGCTGTCGTCCTCGGGTGTCGCGGCCAAGTCCACCAAGGCCAGCCGCAGCGTGGTGGCGGGGGGCGCGGCCAGCGCGGCGGCCGCGTCTTCGTCACCATAAGCCGTGGCCGTTGCTGCGCGCACCTGCACACCCGCGCCAAGGGCTGCGGCCAACACGGTTTGCAGGCAGGCCAGCGCGTGTGCTGACGGCGCCGCACCGTGGGCCAGCACTTGAACGTGCGCGGTCTGCGCCTGCCGTTCACGCAGCAGGCGGTCCAGGTAGAGATCACCCGGCAGCAGCGGCAGGCGGCGCGCGCGCTGCCAGGCAATAGTGGCGCTGCCGGCAGCCAGCAGCGCCCGCGGCAGCACGACGAACAACGCCAACATCGCCGCGTACAGGTGGATCCAGGGCGCTGCACGGGTGCTGTCGCCTGTGCTGTCGCCCATGCTGATGACCGTGCCGACGGTGATCGCGGTGGTCAGGGCCTCAGGCCCGACGCGCAAGGCCTGCAGCGTCGCGGCATCGGGCACTGCAATGCCGGTCAGGGCGCTGGCCGGTGACAGCAGCAGGGCCAGCGCGGCCTGCACCTGCGAGGCGTCGAGGAAGGTGCTTTGCCAGCCGACGCGGTAGTCCAGCACCAGGCCGCGCACGTACAGGCCGGCCACGAGCCCCAGCGCCAGCGCGGCGGCCGCCGTGTGGCACAGCAAGGCCGCGCGCGCCCCCAGCAGCGGTGCGGCGGTGCGCAGCCAGGCCGCGTGAAAGCGCGCCATCGGGGTGCCGGCGGCGACGCGCCCCACCAGCCCCTGTGCCAGCCAAGCACGGGCCCTCGAGGCCCCGGTTGCGAACACCGGCACGAACACCGGCACGAATACCGCCACCAGCAAGCCGATGTAGACCAGGACGTTCCAGACGATCACGCCCCACACCGGTGGCGCCAACAGGTTGATGCGCTGGCCGCTGCCGATGGCGTCCACCGCCACGCCAACCAGCATGCCGATCAGCAGCGCCGCCAGCAGCCAGCCCGGGCGCCAACGCCGCTGGGCCAGCGCCCGCACCACACCCGCATCGCGCGGCGCCAGGCGCTGCAGCGCGTGGCGCGCGCGCTCGACCAGGAACTGCGCGGGCGGTGCACCGGCAGCCACCGTTTCGCGCGCCATCCGTGTGGCCCAGGCGCGGTCCTCCAGCGTCCACTGCGGGTTGTCGGCAGGGCCGGTCTCGAAGGCCTGCACCAGCAGCACGCGGCGGGCGGCGGCTTCGGGCAAGCCGATGGCCCCGCGGTTGGCGACCCCGCGGTTGGCACCGGCGCGCGAAAACAGCATGCAGGCAGCAACGCCGAACGGCTAGGCCAGCGCCCGGCCGATGAGGATCTTCTGCACCTCGCTCGTGCCTTCGTAGATCTGGCACACGCGCACGTCGCGGTAAATGCGTTCGACCGGGAAGTCGCTGACGTAGCCGTAGCCGCCGAAGACCTGGATGGCCGCGCTGCAAACGCGCTCGGCCATTTCGCTGGCGTAAAGCTTGGCCATCGCGGCTTCTTTCAAACACGGCCGCCCGGCGTCTTTCAGCGCGGCGGCATGGTGCGTCATCTGCCGCGCCACTTCCACTTCCGTGGCCATGTCGGCCAGCTTGAACTGCACCGCCTGGTGCTGGAATATGGGCTGGCCGAAGCTGCTGCGGTCCTTGCTGTAGGCCAGCGCGGCTTCGAATGCAGCGCGCGCCATGCCCACGGCCTGGCTGGCGATGCCGATGCGCCCGCCTTCCAGGCCGCTGAGCGCGATCTTCAGACCCTGGCCTTCTTCACCCAGCAAATTGGCCGCCGGAATGCGGCAGTTGTCGAACAGGATTTGCGCCGTGTCGCTGGCGTGCTGGCCCAGCTTGTCTTCGATGCGCGCCACCGTGTAGCCCGGCGTCTGGGTGGGCACGATGAAGGCGCTGATGCCCTTCTTCCCGGCTGCCTTATCGGTGACGGCCATGACGATGGCGACGTCGCCGTTCTTCCCGCTGGTGATGAATTGCTTGACGCCGTTCAACACATAGTGATCGCCATCCAGAACGGCCGTCGTCTTCAGGCCGCCTGCTTCTGAACCCACGTGCGGCTCGGTCAGGCAGAAAGCGCCCAGCATCTCGCCGCGTGCCAGCGGCACCAGGAAACGCTGCTTCTGCTCGTCGTTCGCAAAGGCCATCAGGATCGAACACACCGGGCAGTTGTTGACGCTGACCACGGTGCTGGTCGCGCCGTCACCGGCCGCGATTTCTTCGATGATCAGCGCCAGCGCCAGGTAGTCCAAACCAGCCCCGCCGCAGGCTTCGGGCACGGCCACGCCGTAGCAGCCCAGGCCGGCCAGCCCCTTCAACTGTACGGCCGGAAAGTGGTGGCTTTTGTCCCAGGCGGCCGCGTGCGGCGCGATCTCGGTCTGCACGTAGGCGCGCACGGCGTCCTGCACGGCGATGTGGTCTTCACTCAGCAGCATGGAGTTTCATTTTCAGAAGGTTTTCGCGACTCAGGAACTTCACCAGGCCAGCGGCTGGCCATCGTGGTTGAAGAAGCCGCCGTTGTCGGCCGCAACCAACGCGGCCAGCGTGCGGCGCAGGTCGGCGGTGCTGGTCTGCACGCTGATGTCGGCGCCGTCGCCGCCCATCTCGGTGCGCACCCACCCCGGGTGCAAGGCCACGCAGATGGCGCGACCGGCAAGGACCAGCGAAGCATCCTTCAACACCGAATTGACCGCTGCCTTCGAAGCACGGTACAGCCAGCCCGAGGCGCTGGCCCGCAAGGCGATGGAGCCCATGCGCGACGAGATCACGCCGAGCCGTGCGCCCGGCGCCAGCGCGTCCACCACTTGCGGCAACACCTGCATCACGCCCAGCACGTTGGTATGCATCACGGCGTCGAACTCGGCCGGCTCTGGCGTTTCCAGCCCTTGCGTGCGCGGGCCGTAGACGCCGGCCACCAACAGCACGGTATCGAAGACCAGGCCAGCCATCAACGGCCTCAGTGCCGTCGCACTGGCGGGTTCGGCCACGTCCAGGCGCAAGGCCTGCGCACCCAGCGCCTGGATGCTGACCAGACCTGCATCGTTGCGCGCGGTGGCGGTGACCGCTGCACCCGCCTCGCGGTACTGGCGCACCAATTCCAGACCAATGCCGCGCGACGCGCCGACGACCAGCACCCGCTGCGCAGCAGCCCCGGCCGCCCCCTGCAACAGCCCGCTCACAGCATCTCCACAGCAATGGCAGTGGCCTCACCGCCGCCGATGCACAGCGCCGCCACCCCCCGCTTCAAACCGCGCTGCTTCAAGGCCCCCAACAACGTGACGACGATGCGCGCGCCGCTGGCGCCGATGGGGTGACCTAAAGCGCAAGCGCCGCCGTGCACGTTGACGATCTCGTGCGGCAGCTGGAATTCCTGCATCGCGGCCATCGTCACGGCCGCGAAGGCTTCGTTGACTTCCCACAGATTCACGCTCTTGGCGTCCCAGCCGCTTTTCTTCAGCACCTTGTTGATGGCACCCGCCGGCGCGGTGGCAAACCACTGCGGTTCCTGCGCGTGCACGGCGTGGGCGGCAATGCGTGCAATCGGCGTGCAGCCGTACCGGCGCGCCGTGCTTTCACGCATCAACACCAGCGCCGCAGCGCCGTCGCTGATGCTGCTGGCGTTGGCCGCGGTGATGGTGCCGTCCTTCTTGAACGCGGGCTTCAGGCCGGCGATCTTGTCGAGCTTGGCCTTGAAAGGTTGCTCGTCATGCTTGATCACCGTCTCACCGCCGCGGCCCTGCAGCGTGACGGGCGCCATTTCCCAATCGAAGCTGCCGTTCTCGTTCGCCAGCTTGGCGCGGGTGGTGGATGCGATGGCAAAGGCGTCCTGCGCCTCGCGCGTGAACCCGTATTTCGCCACGCACTGTTCTGCGAACACGCCCATGGCCTTACCGCGTTCGTAGGCGTCTTCCAGGCCGTCCATCGCCATGTGGTCGAACAGCTGCGCGGCGCCGTACTTGATGCCCTTGCGCGCGAACATCAGGTGTGGCGCATTGGTCATGCTTTCCATGCCACCGGCCACCATCACATCGGCGCTGCCGGCGGCCAGCATGTCGTGCGCGAACATCGCCGCGCGCATGCCGCTGCCGCACATCTTGGTCAACGTCACCGCGCCGGTGCTGTCGGGCAGGCCGGCCCGGCGCATCGCCTGGCGCGCAGGCGCCTGGCCCTGGCCGGCCATCAGGCAATTGCCGAACAGCACCTCGTCAACGGCGTCGCCCGGCACGCCAGCACGCTCAACGGCAGCCCGGATGACCACGGCGCCCAATTCCCAGGCGGCCAGCGACGAAAAGTCACCCAGCAACCCGCCTATCGGTGTGCGGACAGCAGAAACAATGACGACGGGATCAGACATGGGGATCTCCTTGCAGAGCGGTGTTGGGGGTGCTGTCAGGGGCGCTGGGTGCAGCCGTATTCGGCGTGCGCGGGTAGCGCTTGATCGCTGCGCTGCAGATTTCAACCACGCTCCCGGCCTGGTCGATGGTCACGCCCAGATCTTTGAGCAGCCCGTCCTTCAAACCGTAGACCCAGCCATGCACGGCGATGTTCTGCTGCCGGGCCCAGGCGTCCTGCAGCACGGTGGACAGGGCGACATTGCCCACCTGCTCGATCACGTTCATCTCGCACAGGATGTCCTCTTGCTGGTGAACGGGCCAGTGATCCAGGCGCTTGCGGTGGCGCAGGCGCACGTCCTGGACGTGGCGCAACCAGTTGTCGGCCAGACCGATGCGGGTGCCCAGCAACGCCGCCCGCACACCCGCGCAGCCGTAGTGGCCGACGACAAAAATGTGCTCGACCTGCAGATGCTCGACAGCGAACTGGATGGTCGACAAGGCGTTCAGGTCCGAGTGAACGACCACGTTGGCGATGTTGCGGTGGACGAAGACCTCGCCCGGATCAAGCCCGGTGATTTCGTTGGCCGGGACACGGCTGTCGGCGCAGCCGATCCACATGTAGCGCGGCGTCTGTTGCTGGGCCAGCCGCGTGAAGAAGCCGGGGTCGCGGCTCTTGGTGTCAGCGGCCCAGTCGAGGTTGTTTTTCAGCAGTCGGTGCGGCATGGTGGGGTCACATCGTTTCGGCAAACAATTCGCGGCCGATCAGCATGCGGCGGATTTCGCTCGTTCCCGCGCCGATTTCATACAGCTTGGCATCGCGCCACAAACGGCCCAGTGGGTAGTCGTTGATGTAGCCGTTGCCACCAAAAATCTGCACGCCCTCGCCGGCCATCCAGGTGGCTTTTTCGGCGCACCACAAGATGACGGATGCGCA
>JAYSYH010000198.1:0-5013 GCA_043716645.1 Betaproteobacteria bacterium
TAGGCCGGCGCCCGCTTCTCATTGAACGAGGCCACGCCTTCCTTGCCGTCGTTGCGGCTGGTGTGCAGCATGGCCAGCGATTCGATCGCGTGGGCGTCACGCGGGTTCGGCATCGCGTGGTTGCGCAGCAGCATTTGGCGCATCAGCGCGGTCGACACCGGGCTGCGGCCGTCGATGTACTTGTGCGCCAGCTTGTGGGCCTCGACCAGCAGCTGGTCGGCCGGCAGCACGGCCTTGATCAGCCGGCCGGCCAGCGCCTGCTCGGGCGTCAAAATATCGGCGGCGTAAATCCAGTCGAGCGCTTGCTGCAGGCCCACGATGCGTGGCAAAAACCAGGTGCTGCAGGCTTCGGGCACGATGCCGATGCGCCCGAACACGAAGCCGATGCGGGCCTTGTCGCTGGCCAGCCGCACGTCCATCGGCAATGTCATCGTGGCGCCGATGCCGACCGCCGCGCCGTTGATCGCCGCGATGATGGGTTTTTTGCAGTCGTATACCGCCAGCGAAACCCGCCCGCCGGTGTCGCGCACGCCCTGGACGATGGCCGGGTCATCCCACAAGGTGTTGAGCTGGTCCAGGCTGGGGTTCAGGCGTTCGTCCAGGCCAAACACATTGCCGTCCACCGACAAATCCATGCCGGCGCAGAAGGCTCGGCCAGCGCCGGTGACCACCACCGCTGCCACCGCGTCGTCGTCGCTGGCGCGCTGGTAGGCATCGATCAGCTCGTTGGCCATCTCGACGGTGAAGGCGTTGAGCTGCTCGGGACGGTTGAGCGTCAGCGTCAACACGCGGTCGTCGATCTGCCAGCCAAGGGTGGAATAAGTCATGGTTGCACGCTCCGGAAATTCAGCGCGCAGCATAGGCCGGCGGCAGCGCTGCGGGGCGTCACCTCAGCGACCGGCACACCGGGGACACATCCGGGGCAGTCCCGCGGCAGACCCGTGGCAGTCCCGTGGCGCACCCGCGGTGCGGCCGCGGCTCACCCGACCCACCGACCCGCCAAGCCGCCCGCTGGACGCTCAGCGCCTCAGCGCCGCCCGACCAGCGCCATCACCGCGTCGGCAAACTGCTGCGGCACTTCCTGCGGCATGTTGTGGCCCACGCCCGGCACCACGCTGTGGCTGCGCGGGCCGCTGAAGTGGTGGCCGTGCTGGGCCGCGGCGCCGGGCGGGCGCACACCGTCGTCGGCGCCGTCGAAGGTCAGCGTGGGCACCGTGATGGCCGGCTGCAGCGCCAGCGCCCGCTCGATCTCGGCCAGCGCCGGATCGCCAGCCACCAGGCCGAAACGGTGGCGGTAGGAGTGGATCACCACGTCGACGAAGTCGGGGTTGTCGAAGGCTGCGGCACTGCGGTCGAAAGTGGCGGCGTCGAATGGCCAGGTCGGCGACCAGGTTCGCCACAGCAAGCGGCACAGCGCTCGCCGGTCTTTGGCCAGGCCGCTGCGACCGCGCTCGCTGTGAAAGTAGTACTGGTACCAGAGGCTGCGCTCGTTCTCGGGCGTGTCGGGCTGCATCGCGCGGGCGATGTCTTGCACGTTGTAGCTGTTGAAGCTGAGCAGCCCGGTGCAGCGTTCGGGCCACAGCGCGGCCACCGCGCAGGCGCCGCGGCCGCCCCAGTCGTAGCCGGCCAGCACGGCGCGCGGAATTGCCAGCGCGTCCATCAGCGCAAGCAGGTCGGCACCGAGAGCTGCCTGCTCGCCGGAACGCGGCGTGGCGTCGTTCAAAAACCGCGTCGGGCCAAAGCCGCGCAGGTACGGCACGATGACGCGGCAGCCGCGCGCTGCCAGCACGGGTGCAACCTCACCATAGGCGTGAATGTCGTATGGAAAACCGTGCATCAACAACACCGGCGGGCCGTCTGCGGGGCCAATTTCATACAGCGCTACGTCAAGCACGCCTGCCTGAACGTGGCGCAAGGATTGAAGGCTTGTCATTGCTATTGATTCAGTAGCTGCTTACGCAGGCATTACCTGGGCTAGAAGGTTAAAACGTTTATAAAAACCCGCCATGTCAGTACAGCACCACACCTCGAATCGACTCACCGCGCTTCATCAAGTCAAACCCTTTGTTGATGTCTTCGAGCGGCATGGTGTGGGTGATCAGGTCGTCGATGTTGATCTTGCCTTCCATGTACCAGTCGACGATTTTCGGCACGTCGGTGCGGCCGCGTGCGCCGCCGAAGGCCGAGCCTTCCCACTTGCGCCCGGTCACCAGCTGGAAGGGCCGGGTTGAAATTTCCGCACCGGCCTCGGCCACGCCGATGATGATGCTGCGGCCCCAGCCCTTGTGGGTGCATTCGAGCGCCTGGCGCATGACTTTGGTGTTGCCGATGCACTCGAAGCTGTAGTCGGCGCCGCCGTCGGTCAGCTGCACGATCGCATCGACGACGTTCTCGGTGGTCTTTGGGTTGATGAAATGCGTCATGCCGAACTTGCGGGCCATTGCTTCGCGCTCGGGGTTCAGATCAACGCCGATGATTTTGTCGGCACCGACCATCTTCGCACCCTGAATCACATTCAGGCCAATGCCGCCCAGGCCGAACACGACCACGTTGGCCCCGGCCTCGACCTTGGCGGTGAACAGCACCGCGCCGAGGCCGGTGGTCACGCCGCAGCCGATGTAGCAGACCTTGTCGAACGGCGCGTCCTTGCGGATTTTGGCCAGGGATATTTCGGGCGCGACGGTGTAGTTGCTGAAGGTCGAGGTGCCCATGTAGTGAAAAATCGGCCGGCCGTCCAGGCTGAAGCGGCTGGTCGCATCGGGCATCAGGCCCTTGCCCTGCGTGCCGCGAATCAGCTGGCACAGATTGGTCTTGCGCGACAGGCAGAACTTGCACTGCCGGCATTCGGGTGTGTAGAGCGGAATGACGTGGTCGCCCTTTTGCAGCGAGGTCACGCCGGGGCCGACATCGACGACGATGCCCGCGCCCTCGTGTCCCAGGATCGCCGGAAAGATGCCTTCCGGGTCGGCGCCCGAAAGCGTGTAGTAGTCGGTGTGGCAGATGCCGGTGGCCTTGATCTCGATCAGCACCTCGCCGAACTTCGGACCCTCCAGGTCAACGGTTTCAATGGTCAATGGCTGTCCTGCTTTCCAGGCGACGGCGGCTTTGGTTTTCATGATTGGATAAGGGGTTGAAGGCTTGCGCGCAGGGTGAACGGAGAAGACTCGGCACTATAAGCGAGTCGCTGCATCGGAGTGGCGCAGCGCGTTGTCTTTCCCCGGTTTTTCAGGGTTTATGGTGTGTTGGCCGGAAAATTGCGTGGCATGATGGCCTGGATTCAGCCGTCCTTATCTTTGAAAGAAAAAGCATGAAACTCTCGAAACTGATGACCGCCGCCTTGCTGACCGCTGGCATGGCCAGCGCCAGCGCCCAGACCCTGCAAAAGATCAGCGACAGCAACAAGATCACCGTCTCCTACCGCGAGGCGTCGGTGCCGTTCAGCTACCTGATCGGCTCAACCAAGGCGGTCGGCTTTTCGGTCGAGCTGACTGAAGCCATCGTTGACGACGTGCGCAAGAAGCTGAAAAAACCAAACCTCGAAGTTGCCACCATGTCGGTCACGTCGCAAAACCGCATTCCGCTGCTGGTCAATGGTACTTACGACCTGGAATGCGGATCGACCACCAACAACAGCACCCGCGCCAAGGACGTGGCCTTTGCCACCAACCACTTCTACACTGGCACGCGCCTGCTGACCAAGAAAAGCTCGGGCGTCAAGAACTATGCCGACCTGGCCAAAAAGACCGTTGCCAGCACCACTGGCACCACCAACGCGCAGGTGATCCGCAAGTACAGCGCCGACAAGAACCTGGACCTGCAGCTCATCCTGGGCAAGGACCATGACGACTCGCTGCTGCTGGTGGAAAATGACCGCGCGCTGGCGTTTGCGATGGACGACATCCTGCTGTTCGGCCTGATGGCGAACTCCAAGAACCCGGCGGCGCTGGAAGTGGTGGGTGACTCGCTGCAGGTCGAGCCGTATGCCTGCATGCTGCGCAAGGACGACCCGGAATTCAAGAAGCTGGTCGATGGCACCATCAACCGCCTCATGAAGTCGGGCGAATTCGCCAAGATGTACACCAAATGGTTCACCTCGCCGATTCCGCCCAAAGGCGTGAACCTGAACCTGCCCATGAGCGAACAACTCAAGGCCAACCTGAAGGAACTGAGCGACAAGCCGGCGCTGTGATTCAAGAAAAAAGGCCGCTTGCGCAGCACGCATGGGCGCAAGCAGCTATTAAAAACGTAGCATTTACCTGCCAGCCGAGGCGCTCCAGCTACCCACCATCTCGTCAAGCACCCTGGTGCGGATCATCGCTGTCGGGTCGTCGGGGAACTTGCGTCCGAAGAAGGCCGGTGATCGCTTGAGGGTGTCGATGTCCTCCTCCTCGAAAAAGCGCGGGTGGGCCTGGTCAAACTGCTGGAAACAGTGGTTCATCGGGCCCTTGTTCAGGTGAAGCTGCATCAGCAGTGTGGGCAGCACGATTTCCTCGGGCAGGCACAGACGGCTGAAATAGCTTTGTATCTCAGGACGCTGGAACTGCTCAACCATTTCAGCGATGACATGCCGGCGGGCGCCGAACCAGGTGGTGCCGTAATAGGCGCGATAGTTTTCGTCAAAAATATGCCGTCCGATGGATTGCCGGCCAAGCGCCTTCGTGAACTGAAGCGCAAGCCACGACACGGGATTTCGCCGTTCGCCGCTGCGCAGCCAGATTCCCGCCTCTTCTCGCCGGCTCAGCGAGGCGCCGAAGTAGACGTTGGACAGCCGCCTGGCAACCCGAAACTGCAATGAGTTGTCGGGTGTGAATGCCCGGTAGCCGATGGACATCAGCGCGTCCTGGTCGTGCAGTACGTCAACACAGTCGAAATGTGCCTCGGCAGGGCCCGATACATGCGTTTCAAACTCCTTGATGGGCTTGATCGGCAGGCATGAAGGACTCAGTAGCTGGAGGTAGTCGAAGTCGAGATTGGCCAGAGCGTATTGCATCGAGTGAAAAATTCCCTGGACAA
>JAYSYH010000199.1:0-1554 GCA_043716645.1 Betaproteobacteria bacterium
CAGTTCGCGGCAACGCCTGGAAGCAGCCCTTCGGACGCGAGGTCACCGTTCGATCAAGGTCAGCTTGCGGCGCTCTCCGGGAAGACCCGGTATCGGCCACTTGCGGTCATACAAGCGATCTGGAAATTGCGAGGCCGATGACCGGTTCCAAAGTACAGCAGCCATTGCGCGACTACCGCGCGAACGCAACCATGCTCCTATGCGGTCGCTCACGGTATTTGCAGCCCCGATCGACATCAGAGACAGCCGGTACGTCAGCAGTTCAATCGATCGAGATAGCGCTCTCGACCCATCAGCGACATTCGCCGCCCTGAACTCGTTGCCAGAGAGCTGACGGTCAATGTCGAGGCCATCAACCGACAAACCTTAGCGCCGCCCTCTTCAGTCTCATCAGATTTGCTCGAAAGGTTTGGCTCGGCAACAAGCTTCTTAGCGCACCATGCGCCGCCAGCCCTGCATCAGCAACGTCATGTCGAGCAGGATTAAGTCCCACTCGGGCAGGGTCGGTATGTCGCCGCTCCCGCCGCTGCCCGTAGCCACCGTGACGGATGCGGCGGCCGATGTGCTGGCCGCGTTGTTGATGTCGCCCGAGTAGACCGCCGTCAGGTTGTGGCTGGTGGAAGAACTATCGCCCGTGCGGCGCACTGCGCGTTGGCCTGAACCGGGCCCTGCGCCGAGGTTTCAGCCGCTGCCCCCGTTTGGCGTGCGCAGCCAGCGCTGCACGGCCTGCAGCAGCACCACGCTGTCGACAGGCTTGCTGACATGGTCGTTCATGCCGGCTTCCAGGCAACGACGGCGGTCTTCGTCGAAGGCGAAGGCACTGAACGCAACGATGGGCACCGCCTGCCCGCCCGGCGTGGCGCGGATGGCGCGCGTGGCGGCCAGGCCGTCGAGCTCGGGCATCTGCAAGTCCATCAGGATCAGCGCGTAGTCGGTGGCGGCAGCCATGCGCACGGCCACCGCGCCGTTGGCCGCCACGTCGACCTGCAACCCACCGGCTTCCAGGATGCCGGTGGCGACGATCTGGTTCACGGCGTCATCTTCGGCCAGCAGCACACGTTCGCCCTGGAACACAGGGCGAACGGCGTCGGCGGCCGCGGGCGCCGCAACGGCTGGCGGGCCCACCGCGTCGTCGGCGGCCGCGGTCGCAGACCCGCTCCTGTTGGACAACTCCAGCACGTGGTTGACCATCCCTAGCAACTGCTGTGCCGCGCCGCCCACCTGGGCCAGCCGGGTGCGCTGCGCTTCGTCGGCGGGCACGCGCTGTTGCAAATGGGTCAGGCCGATGATGGCGTTCAGCGGCGTGCGCATCTCGTGGCTGACGTTGTGCAGGAACACGCTCTTGGCCGCATTCGCGGCCTCGGCGGCTGCGGTGGCGGTGGCCAATTCGCCCGTGCGTGCTTGCACCCGGGCGTCCAGCGCGGCACGTTCGATCTCGAGCTCGGTGGTACGTTCGGCCACCGCCTGTTCCAGCGCCTGGCGCTGGCGGCGCAGGCGGCCGGTACGCCACTCCAGCAGGCCCAGGCCCGCCGCCAGCAGCAGCACGGCGGCGGC
>JAYSYH010000200.1:0-1551 GCA_043716645.1 Betaproteobacteria bacterium
TGCGCGGCAGGGTCATGGTGAACTCCGCTCCGCCCTCCGGGGCATTGCCGGCCACGATGTCGCCGCGATGCGCATCCACGATGGCTTTGCAGATGGCCAGCCCCAGCCCGACGCCCGGGGTGGCGGACTCGGACTGGCCCCGGGTGAATTTCTCGAACAATTCGGCCTCGCGGCCCCGCATCGCAGGCGGCAGCCCCGGCCCGTGGTCGCGCACGGTCAAGACCAGGCGGTCCGGCGTGGCGATGGCGCGCACTTCGAACGGCGGCGCGCCGTACTTGGCCGCGTTTTCCAGCAGGTTCACCAGCACCCGCTCCATCAGCACCGCGTCAAATTCGACCAGCGGCAAATCTGGCGGAATGTCGGTCTGCACCGCCCGTCCGTCCAGCGCGGGCTGCGCGGCGCGAATCGCCGAACCGACCACCTCTTCAACCGACTGCCACTCGCGCTGCAGGCTGACTGCGCCGTTCTGCAACCGCGCCATGTCCAGCAGATTGGTCACCAGCGCGCTGAGCTGGCGTGCCTGCTGCGTCATCGCCTGGGCCATGCCGGCCTGCTGCGGCTCCAGCGGCGGCAGTGAGCGCTGCAGGGATTCGGACAGCCCGATCAGCGCCGTCAGCGGCGTTCGCACATCGTGCGAAATGGCCGCCAGCAGCGTGTTGCGCAGCCGCTCCGACTCCATTTCGACCACGGCCTGCTGGGCAATGTCCACGTAATGCACCCGCTCCAGGGCAATGGCGATTTGCCGCGCCAGCGTGTCGAGCTGCTGCAATTGCTCGGGAATCAAGAGCCAGCGCGGCCTGGCGGGCTGAAGGGCCAGCACGCCGCGCACCCGCATGGTCGCCTTCAGCGGCACGTAATGCCAGGACTGGGCGGACAGGGTCGATGTGGCCAGCCCGGCGGCCTGCGCATGGCGAAAGGCCCAGTCGGCCACGCTGGCGTCAAAGCCCGGCGGTGCGTGGGCGGGCAGCACCAGCTGGTCCCGGGCATCGGTGGTCAGGACCAGCACCTGCCCGCCAAAGTCGCGCCGCACTGCCGTTTCGCCCAGCTCGGCGACCTGGGAGTTCAGCAAGGCCGCCGACAGATCACGCGTCAGCTCGAACAGCGACTGCGCACGGCGCTCGCGGCCGGCCGAAATGCGCGCCTGAAAGCGCAGCCCCGCCGTCAGCTGGCCGGTCAGCAGCCCGACCACCAGCATGACGGCAAAGGTCACCAGGTACTGCACATCGCTGACGGCAAATGACAGGCGCGGCGCCACGAAAAAGAAATCGAACGCGGCCACGTTCAGGAAAGCCGCCAGCGCCGCCGGCCCGCGCCCGAACCTCAGCGCCACCAGCACCGTGCCGAGCAAAAACAGCATGACGATGTTGGCCAGGTCGAAGAAATTCACCAGCGGCGTGGCCAGCACCGTGATAGCCACGCTGCTGGCAATCGCCCAGGCATAGCGCGGCAGGCTGCCGTGCCAGGCGGTTGCCGGGTCGTCATCGGTGCGCAGCACAGCCGGGGCCAGGCGCCGGGTGCTCTGGGCATGGCCCACTTCCACAATGTCCAGCG
>JAYSYH010000003.1:0-8122 GCA_043716645.1 Betaproteobacteria bacterium
TGTGAGGTCACGGGTCGAGCACGTCTTCGGCGTGGTCAAGAAGCTGTGGGGATTCAGCAAGGCGCGTTACCGCGGGCTGGCCAAGAACGCGACTCGGGCGTTCGTTATCTTGGCGATGGCCAACGTTTATCTCGCGCGCAAACCACTGTTGGCACAAGTCCGTACATAGCACGACAAGAGCGGGCTAATAGTCCGCCCAGCAAGCCGAAATCGGCTGATTTCAGATGTAATTAGCACCTCAATTGGGAATTGAGAGCCAAAGTGATACAAATGAGTCGCCGCAATTCGTTCGACTACTGTTCAAGCTCGAAAGCAATGGCTTGTTCAGCGTTGCCTTAGATCGAGCCCTACCGTCGATCTCATATTCGCGTAATGCAGCGAAGCTGCTCAAGCCGCTGCCATGGCAATCCGAGCACCAAGGCGTTGAAATGATCGGTGGTCAAGGCGATTGGCGCGGCGCTGGCTGCTGCGCCGCGGGGCCACTCGAAGCTGCCCTTGTTCAGGCGCCGTGCGGTGCACCAAACCCCGAACCCGTCGTGCACCAGGAGCTTGATGCGGGTCGACCTCGCATTGGCGAAGAGGTAGCCGTGGTGCGCCTGCGCGGCACCGAAGACTTGCACAACGCTGGCCAGCAGCCGATCGGCGCCGGCGCGCATGTCAGTTGGCTCGACGGCCAGCCAGACCGCATCGATCCTGATCACCGCAGCATCTCGCGCACGCAGCTCGCACAGGCGCCGGCAAGCGATGCCGGCCAGCGCATGACGATCTTCGTCGGCCCGCGCGTGAGCTCGATGTGGATGTCGGGCTCACCGGACGGAGCAGGCGGGGTTGGCATCTGCACAGCCACGAAGCCTGGCAGGCCGCCTGCCATCGCGGCAGCGCTCACTGCGACGGCGCCCTGGCCGCCGCCGCCACAGGGCCAACACGCACAGCTTCGCTCACCCAGCGCCGGAGCATGTTGGCGTTCAGACCGTTGGCCAGGGCTACGGACGCAATCGACACGCCGGGCTGCCGACATGCTCGAATGACCTGGTCCTTGAATTCGGCGCCGTGACGCCTGTGTACTCGCCGTCCTGGCGACTCGACAAAAACCGAAGTGTCCATGTGTCCACGATGAAGTTACGTGGACACAAGCCTTATATGCCGGCCGTTCGGATTCAAGATGCCGTGGCCAGACGCTTACTGTTCATGCACCAGCCAGCCCTCGCGCGGCGACCCGCGTCACCCTGCCGGTCCCTCGCATTGGCAACGCCAACAGCGTCTGAAACTTACATTGCCCAACAGCCCCGCACGCCATCGCCCCAGCGGCGGTTCGGTCCATCGACACTTATCTGCCGCGGCAACGTCGGCGCGCTCGGCTTGTGCTGTGCCGCGGCAGATAAACGCTCTCCGATGGCGGGTCCTCCGTCAGACGAGTTCGACGCCACTTTGCTGACGCTCAAGAATGCATCCTGACCGACCGCATCAGGGCAAGCAGTTCCGAGATCCTGCCGTCGCAGGTCGGCCAGGAGCTGACGCTGGCGAACGGCAGCTCAGCTTCCGGTCGCTGCACACCGGAAGCGGTTGCAACGCGATTGACGAAGAGTGGCTAGGAAGAGACTCAGGCGGGCGGGCCTTCGCAGTCAATGACAGTGCGGCTGCGACTCTCGTTGTAGATACGCAGCACGGCGTGCCCTCCCGAGGACTCGTACTTGGCAAATTGGCCGCTCAGCGCACCTCCCTGGAACGTCGCCGTGCCGTCCGCGCCCCGGGTGAGTCGACCCCGCGAACCATGCTGGTGGACGTAGGTTCCGTCCTCCACGACCGTAAAGCCTGGAATCGCAACCAAGTGTCCGCCGCCGGTGACCGGACCGACGAAGCTGGTGCAGTGATAGGGACCGGCCTTCAAGGTCCCCATCGGAGAGTCCGGCCTCGCGACCTCGGCGCGCGTCGCCTGCGCAAGCCGCACTTTGTCAGCGGGCATGAAGTCTTCGCTGCCGCCAGCCCATCGAACGCGCACCTCGCCGCCCTCTTGGCGCAGGACAGCGACGTCGTACCAGGTCCCCAGACGCTGGGCCTGGCCCGGCCGGCCAGTGGCCGCCTCGGACACCGCGGCCACTTTCCCGCCCACCGTGCAGGCCGCCAGATTGCGCTCCAAATTTTCCTGTCGTTCGTCAATGAGGGCGCCCAACCCACTGGGCGCCGCGGCGTTCAAGTATTGAAGCTCGCAACTCGTGGCCGTATAGAGACGCTTGCATGATTTGACGATGACGCGGGTCTGGCCGCCGTTGCAGCTGTACTCTTGCCCGAGCAACAGCTGTGTGCGGGGCTCAGCGTGGGCGGCCGACGTGAGCATGACCGCGAGCGCCCAGACTGCGCCGCTGTATCGGAACTCATTCATGGGTCGCCATCCCCGTCAGGAACCGCACTGCGCGGCCCGCCTTAGTTACCGGCACCAGCAGCGACAAGGTTGTAGTTGCCGGCACCAGCTGCCACCAGTTTCATCCACTGGCCGTTGTGCTGGACGAGCTGAACGCCGCCGACCGTCTTGCTCGGAAGCAGGCTGACGGCCTGCTTGCTCAGCACGACGTTGGAGGTCAGGCCGCAGTAGCCGGGCTTGGGCGGCATGTAAGGACTCGTGCAGTCGACTGCCGAAGCGGCGATGGCGCACTTGCCAGGAACGCGGTTAGACGGAGCGTTACATGCGACGTCGTTGGAAGTGACGCCGCAGTAGCCAGGTGCGTGCGCTGCGAACTTGCTGCAGTCGACGCCAGCTGCGGCCGCGAGGCCACTGAACGCCAGTGCAGCTGCGCCTGAAGTCAAGAAGGAAATCGTCTTCATTTTTGGTCTTGGGAGGTTGGATATGGGGGCCGCGTTTTTTTTCGATTAGCGATAATCCCACGCGCGGCGCCGAAACGCCACACCGCGTTCCAGGTATTCGCAAATGCAAGCGTGTGCCACTGTGGCATTGTGCCGGTTCGGCGCCGGTTCGAGCGCGGTCGGGCTCGGAGATTGCCCATGAAGGCAAGGGTAAAGCCGAGCGCAAGCCAATTCGGCTGTCCAAGTCAGAACTGCGCAGTCTTTCCATATATGGAACCTGACTGATTCCCTTGCAGTAAAGGAGTGAAGCGGTCATGTCCAAACCAATTAACGCATGCGAACTCTCCTGCAGTGCATCAGCATGGGGGCAGCCATGGTTCAGCAATGGAAAGCGCAGCTTTCGGACGTTCATCGCGTATACGACGGCGGCTGTTGGACGCTGAATTCGTACCAAGTCAAGACCGGATTGGGTCGAATCCTGTCAGCCAATCCACTGCATTGGCGATGCTGGCCGGGCTGCCGCAGAACCCGTTGCACGCCGATCCGGTGGCCAGCCCCGAACGCGCGGCCAAGCGCCAGCGCTGGGTGTTGAAGCGGATGGTGAAGCGGATGGTGAAGACAGGCGCCGTGACCGAAGCCGCCGCGGCTCATGCCGCCGACCAGCCACTGCGGCTGCGCAACGGCGACGCCGTCACCGTGCATGGCCGGGCGACAAGACCTACACCGAGGGCATCCGCGTCACCGTCTCGCTGCGCGCCGACGACCAGCGCGCCGCCCACGCCACGCTGCGCCGCGTACTGCGACCGAGCGCCCGTCTCCGGGGCCTTTATAGTGACTGTTTCGCACTTGGAGCACAGCATGGATCGAGCTTTGGGCGTCGGCATCCCGCGCGCGGCAATCGTCTTAAGCATCAGCGCTCTGGCCTGGTTGCCCCACACCGCCTCGGCGCAAGCGACGGTCATTAACTTCGCGGTCAATGCCTGCACCGGCACGGGCACGCGCGATTTTTATTTCGACCCGTTCGACACCCAGGGCTTCCGCTTCACCGGCACCTACAACGGGCAGCCGCTGAACGCCTGGGCAACCCCGTGCACCGGCAGCGCCTATTACGCCGGCACGACGACGTTTTATCCTAACAACGTCGGCAACGTGACGACCTTGACCCGCATCGCGGGCGGCGCATTCGCCATCAGCAGCATCGATCTGGCGCCGCTGTACGGCCCGAACAGCGCGCAGACGGTCACCTTCACGGGCAGCCTGCAAACAGGCGGCACCGTAGCCCAGACCTTCGCGATTCCGGCGCCCGCATCCGCCGTCGTCAGCCTGACGACATTCAACTTCGCGCCCACTTTCACCAACCTCAGCAGCCTGCAGATGAGCGCGAACGTGCAGCCGTATTACCAGTTCACCAATCTCCGGCTCGTGATGGCCGTGCCCGAAGCCAGCAGTTTGGCCATGTTGGTTGGGGGTTTGTTGTTGGTCGGCGGCGCCACTCTGCGCAGGCGGCACCGCGCGGCCGCCCGGCCGGCTCACCCGACGTAAAGCGTGGACACCATGAACGCCCGGGCCTTGGCACCAGCGCTGGCAGCCGCTGCATGAATTCCAGCGGCGACATCACCAAGTGGGTGGTGCCGTCGCGCCAGGCTGCCTTGAGCTTGAGCACCACCTGCCCGGCGGCGTTGGTCATCGCCGAGACAGAGACGGCCACGGGGGCCGACCAGCCACAGTTCGGTAGCGGCGTACTGCTGCACCAGGCCGTACAGCGTGGTGGGTTTAGGGCGGTGGCGCTCGTACTGGACCGGGGCGCCATCCGGCGCCCGCTGGGGCTGCCGGCCGATGGCTTGCACGCAGGGCTTCCGAAGTGGTGAGCCCGCAAGGTCTCAAGCCGTGCGCCGCGCCTCAATCGCCCTTTGTGCCGCCTGCCGATGTGAGCCCTCGGCGGCTGTCCGCGAAAGTAAATGTGGGAACAACGCGAGGGTGAATGTGGGAATACGTGGACTCGCGGCGATCTCTGAGCCGACTTCGCAAGAATCCGCTCGCGGCCTTGAAGATTTTTCCTTGTGAAATCAACAACCTACATTCGTCGCGCAGTAATTGTAGAAATGTATGGCCACTCAAAATCCCAGCGCGGTCGAAGTGGGCGAGAACGTCGGTTCACCCAACCAGCAGCCGCGTGGCGCTATGAGCCTGGGATGAAGGCCTTTGACGAGTTCTTTGGCATTTGCTGGAGCAGCTCAGACCAGGCACGCCATGTGATCTGAAGATCCTGCTCGAAGCGCAGCGCCAGTGCTTGTTGAGCAGCCCGTCGTGACGTCTTTGAAGTCGGCTGCTTGCTGAACGCAATCCACTCGGCCACGCCGAACGGCGGATCATCAAATGTTGTTTGGGCTGAGTAAGGGCGTGACATTGCGCCCTGCCAGGCTCTTCGCCACCACATGGTAGTGCGCCGATCGTTTCGTGTATCTTGCTCACGGTGCAGGCTGGTCATACGGCTGAATCGCCGGGACAAGTCAAGGAAGGATGTGGTCTGAAAGTGCGGCCAGTGCTGCGTACCAAATGGCGCTTTCCACGAGCTGTCCAATGGCGGCTCGTCAGCTGGGGTGAGGGCCCAGGTAACGGCCTGGCGCAACTCGGCATTGGAAGACAAGAAGGGGGCCTTGGGCTGGGCCTCCTGCAGCGTGCCGATGAATGCAAGCCGTTCTATTGGCAGCGGGCTGCGTGAGGGGATGTCTGCACAGGCGAAGGTGTCACCAGCGGCGGTCCGCTGACGGGATGGGGCGGCAATGCAGTACCAGCTTGCATACCTCGCCAGCAAACGTTGCCAGTCCGCCAGGTTCTTGGACGTGCCGGCGACTTGATGGGCGTGGGCAAGTACGGTCAAGTCAGCCAGCAGCGGCGAGGTTCAAGCGGGGCATGCAAGTGGTGTGGCCGTGGCCGCCGGGTCCAGGCGATAGGGGATGACGCTCCTGCAGTGCGGACAGGCCTGAATCAGGCGAGCGTTGTGGGTTGGGCAGCGGGTGATCGGCAAGAACTGGAAAAATGCTGCGTGAAACCCTTCGTTCATGCAGGCCGGGCACCAGCGCAAATTGGCGCTCGTCAGAACCCGCGCTGGCGACGATTGCGAGGCCACGCAAGCCCCGGCGCACAGCGCGCTGACTTGGATGCCGCTGAAATGGGTGAGGGCGTCGAGATCCAACGCTTCAAGCACGCGCAGGTCCACGCCCTGATAAAGCCCGGTGCGCGACAGCGAGCTGACGCACCTGGCCACCGTCGCGTACGGCAGCCGGTTCACGAACTGCCACTTGCCCACGATCGCCCAGAGCGACTCCAAGGGCTGCGACCAGCCTGGTCTGCGGGTGTACTCGGCCTGTCGTTGAAAGCCATCCCCCGTTCGGAGCGCCGGTAGCACGCAAGTTCCCGCTACAGCGCGTCCGAGACCATGCCGCTGAGCGTGGCTTGGACGTAGCCACTGGCTTGCACAGCCTGGGCCCACAGCTCAATGGAGGGGCGGAACCGGGCAGCGTCCTGATGGGAGTGGTTGAGCATCAGGTGCTCGACCGCAGCGGTGAAGAACTCCATGCCGATCTCCAGCGCCTCAGGCCAGAGCGTTCTGCGATACGCTTGATCAAAGGCGTATCAGATGGCGGCTCCTTCGGTGGCCAGTCGGAACCCTGCGGCGTACCCCATGGGAAAGAAGAACCTTTTGTGGGGCCAGCCGGAGTTCGCGGGGAATTCCTGCAAGTCGTAGCCTTACAGGCAAGTGGCGCAGTCTTCGGCGTCGCGCGCACCCCTGAAAGCCAGCTCATGCACCATGAAGCGCGACACGATGTGCATGCTGTTGCTGCGCTGAAACGTCGCCTTCTGGCCATGCAGCTCCGGCTGCCCGACGAGGACCACCAGCAGGGTCTTGCCCCAGCGCTGCAAGTCGTCGTGGACGTCTCTCAACCACTCGTAGTCGCAGCCGCCCAGGTTCTGAGCCTCATCGGCGAACAGCAAGATTTGGTTGGAGGCCTTGGTGTCGGCCATCTCGCACATGCGGTGGATCAGACGCTGGCGCATCTGCTCGGCATCGCGTCCGCCGGTGGCCTTGTGGCGCACGGCAGCCAGAAAGTTGCTGAAGAAGGCCGTCTCCGAAGGCACACGTTTGAAGCGGCAGCGCTGCGTGACCACCGGCAGCGTCGGGCGTTCGGTGCTCAGCAAGGCCTCGATGTAGGCAATGGCGGTGGTCTTGCCTAGCCTCGAGCGGCCCATACACCATCACCCCGGGTCGGCGGCGGTCCAGTGCCTCCGTGATCAGGGTGTAAAGCGCCTCTATGGGCGGCGTAGGTAGCCGGTAGCGGCGGTCACGAAGTGGGTGTTCTGCAATCGAGGTCGGCCGGACCAGGGCGTTGCTCAAGTGCCGCTCCGTGGGATGACCTGGCCGCTGCCGATCTTCTTCAAGCTGCGAGGCTTGACCGGGATCAGGACCGGCGCGTCCGCGCGTTCATATTCTGCGACTCCCGCGGACACGCTCTCTGGTTCGGGCTTGCTTGCGGGCGAGGGCGCTGCCGCGACTGCGCGCGCTGCTTCGGCCGTCCGGTGGCCCTGTCGCCCGGGTTGCTTGCTGCGCTGCTTGCGCTTGAAGTCGAGGAAGACGCGGACCGGATCGTCGCCCTCGCCGAAGTGCAGCTTGCGCTGGCGGCGCAGGCGCATGATCTCCTGACGCAGCCGCACGGAATGCTGGGTCAGGTGCCAGGGACGGGAAGCGGTCAGGGTTCCGAATTCGGCGCCACTCTCCAAGTAGGCATGCACGACACGCAGGTCTTGCGGATCGATGAAGATCCGAAGCGACTGGCCCATCAGGTCGGTGGCTTGCTGCAGCAGGCGGCTTGAGTACCGAACGCCAAACAGATTGATGTACGGACGCTTGCCGGCTTTGAGACTGCCGGCCACGCGGCAGCTGCGCGAAGGCTGCAGGATGCACAGTTGCCGGCGGTACGGCTCGGACAGCACCCGCACGCAGTCCCCCTGGAAATCCATGGCGCGGGCCAGGAATTCCAGCGGCGCGCGCGCGCCGATGCCGTCATGGGGTGTGCCGTTGTAGTTGGCGATCGTGACATCCATCAGCTCGAGCAACTCATCGAAACTCACGGCCAGCGAGTCCTTGCCGGCCAGGTCGACGAGCCGGCGCCGGATATCGTTGACGCTGGCGCCCGTGGCACCGGGCAGGCGGTGTTGACGTCCAGAGTTTCTGCTAGCCAAGTCCATTAATTCTGCTATCGGCGAAACGGCCCAAGATCGTTGCTGCGCTTAGCGATTCCAGGCGGCTGGGGCCCCAGCCGCC
>JAYSYH010000021.1:0-23333 GCA_043716645.1 Betaproteobacteria bacterium
TGGCCGTGTCCGGCGTGCGCCACATCGGCAGCAAGGTGGGCTATTCCAGCATTGGGCCGCAGGTGACCATCGCCGCGCCGGCCGGCAACTGCGTCAACACCACCGGCGCCTGCCTGTACCCCATCCTGACGACGATCAACAAGGGAACGACCACGCCCAGCAGCAACGGCTACAGCGACAGCACCGACATTTCGGTAGGCACCAGTTTTGCCGCGCCCATCGTCGCCGGCACCGTGGCTTTGATGCTGTCCGTTGATTCCGCACTGACACCCGCCGTCATTGCAGCCCGGATCAAATCGACAGCGCGCCCTTTTCCCCAGTCGGGCGCCAGCAACGACATCACCACCGGGCTGCCGATCGCCGCTTGCAAGGCGCCCACGGCCAGCGAACAGCTGGAGTGCTACTGCACCACCACCACCTGCGGCGCCGGCCTGCTGGACGCCGGCGCGGCGGTGGCTTCCGTGGTGCCGGCTGCGGCGGCCCCGCCAACCACCGCCATCGCGCTGAGCAACAGCGCACCCGCGGCCGGGCAGAGCGTCGCGCTGAGCGCCAGCAACGCAACAGCCAACGGCGGGCGCAGCATCGCCGGTTACCAGTGGTTGATCACCAGCGGCGGCGGCTTCGCGGCCTTCACGGGTGCCACCAACGCGGCCAGCGCCACGCTGCTGACCAGCGCCGCCGGCAGCGTGGTGCTGAGCCTGACCGTCACCGACAACGCTGGCGCCACCGGCAGCGCCAGCAGCACGGTCAGCGTGCAGGCGGCGGCTGTTGTGCCGCCGACCCCGGCACCGTCTTCGGGCGGTGGCGGTGGCGCCGTGTCGGGCGCATGGGTGGCCTTGCTGGGCGTGGCCGCCGCAGCGCTGCGCCGCGTTCAGCGGGCTTGAGGTCAGACTGGGTTCAGCCCGTGGGCGGCTTGCAGAGCTTGAAGCCGCCCGCCAGCGGCTCCGCCGGCAGCGCCTTCAGCTTGTCCTGCTGCGCCGCGTCGGCCTTGGCCACGCGCAGCCACCACTGCGCGGGTGGCGTCGGCAGGCTCACCACGCGCAGGAAGCGCGGCGGCTTGCTGGCCACGGCGGCCAGCGCGCTGTCGGCCGCGGCCCGCGTGGCATGGCGCGACAGCACCAGGCCGCCAGCCAGATCGGCCGGCGCTTCGACCGCATCGAAAGCCAGCTGCAAGCGCGTCAGCTCATCGGTGCGGGCTTTCATCACGGCGGCATCGGGTGCCCGCGCGGCGTAAACCCACCACAGCGGCGGCAGCGGCATGGCGACACGCAAGACACTGCCTTCGGGCAATTTGGCGGCTGCCAGGGCCGCCTCGGCCGCGGCGATGCCAGACTCACCCAGCGGCCCGGCTTCCAGGCAGGCGATGGCCGCCGCGCGCGCCGCTGCAATGGCCGCGCTGGCCGCCGGGGGCGCCAGCACTGCCACGCGTTCGGGGCTCAGCTGCGCAGCCAACCTTTCGGGTTCGCGTTCGTCGCTGTGCGGCGCCGGCAGCGAGGGCGCCAACCAGCCGCCTGCCCAGCCGAAAAACAGCAGGTTGGCCAGCACCACAGCCACGACAGCAGCACGCAGCATCACAGCGCGTCCGAGACGTTCAGGCTGGCCAAGGGCCGCGGCCGCACGCTGACTTCACCGCTGACCACACGGTGCAGCCCACCATGGCGCACGCACAAGGCTCCTTGCGTGTCCACGCCCTGGGCCACGCCATCGGGCAGACCCGGCTGCGTGGTGCTGACGGCGCGGCCGCGCAGCACGTCGCGCCGCGCGTAGGCCTCGACCAACGGCGCGAAGCCGTCGGCCTGAAAGCGCAGCAGCGCCAGCAACAGCGGCGCGGCCACCCGGGCCAGCACCTGCGGCGGCGTCAACCCAGCGTCCAGCTCCTGCAGGCTGGCATAGCCCTGGCTGTAATCCTTGAACTGTCCCGGGCTGCATTCCGCGTCAGGCTGCGCCAGCAGGTTCAGGCCCACGCCGACCACGGCCACGCGCGGCGCGTCCACCTCCGCAGCGTTCATCGCCGAACCTGCCGCCGAAGCTGCACTGACCGTTTCGATCAGAACGCCGCCCAATTTGCGGCCTGCCCCTGAGGTTGCCGGGCCGTCCAGCAGCCACAGATCGTTGGGCCATTTCAGGCCGATGCGGGGCGGGGCGGCGGCCAGGCCGGGTTCGGCAGGCAGCGGGTCCAGAGCCTCGGCCAGCGCCAGGCCCACCGCCAGCGACAAGCCCGACCAATCAGCGGGTGCCATCGGAAGGGCCAGCGAAAAAGTCAGCGAAGACCCGGCGCGGCTGTGCCAGGCGCGGCCCACACGGCCACGCCCGCTGGTCTGTTCTTCGGCCACCAACAGGCAGGCTGCCGTGTCACCAGCGCGTGCGCGGTCCAGCAGCAGCGTGTTGGTGGACGCCGCCGTCGGCAGCACCTCGACGGACAAGCCCGGCAGCAGCGGCTCCAGTTGCAGCCACAGGCCCTCGGCGCCCCAATGGGTGGGCACCGCCGTGTTCACTTTTTCGGCGCCAGCATGGTGCGGCGGCAGCCGGGGTTGCCGCAGCGGCACTCGTATTCCTTCTTCAGCTTCGCGGTGTAGCGCTCGTCGATGACCAGGCCGTAGTCGTAGAACAACTCTTCGCCGGGCTGCAGGTCGCGCAAGGCTTTGATGAAGACGCGACCGTCAGTCTCTTCGGCTTCGCAGTTGGGCTTGCAGGCATGGTTGATCCAGCGTGAAGAGTTGCCCCGCACCTTGCCGTCGATGACGTGACTGCCGTCGTCCAGGCTGAAGAAGAAGGTGTGGTTGGGGTCGCTGGGGTCGTGCGGATGGCGGCGCAGCGCCTCGGGCCAGCTGATGGTTTCGCCCTTGTATTCGATGACCAACTCGCCGGCCGCAATGAACTGCAGCGCGAAAACGCCCTTGCCGTGGATGCCGCTCTTGCGAATCTGGATGCGACGGCGTTCTGAAGATGCGGCTTGCACGGTCTTGCTCATTCGGTACATTGGTTTCGTACGAGCGCGCGTGTGTGCGCACGAGACCGGCGGATTGTAGGCATCGAATTTCTGGCCGATTTCCAATAGCCCGCCGGCCGACCCTGAGCCCGGCACAACGTCAAGGAACCATGAGCAAGACCATCATCATTGCGGAAAAGCCCAGCGTGGCGCAGGACATCGTGCGCGCGCTGACCCCCGTGGCCGGCAAGTTCGAGAAGTTCGCCGACCACTTCGAAAGCGACGGCTACGTCGTCACCTCGGCGGTCGGCCACCTGGTCGAAATCAAAGCGCCCGAGGAATTCGACGTCAAGCGCGGCAAGTGGAGCTTCGCCAATCTGCCGGTGGTGCCGCCGCACTTCGACCTGGCACCTATCGACAAGGCGAAGAGCCGGCTGAATGCGGTGGTGAAGCTGGTCAAGCGCAAGGACGTGACGGCGCTGATCAACGCCTGCGACGCAGGGCGTGAAGGCGAATTGATCTTTCGGCTGATCGTGCAGTACGCGCACAACAGCGAGAAGAAACCGACCATCAAGCCGGTGCGCCGGCTGTGGCTGCAGAGCATGACGCCGCAGGCCATCCGCGACGGCTTCGACAAACTGCGCAGCGACGCGCAGATGCAGGGCCTGGCCGACGCGGCGCGCAGCCGCAGCGAAGCCGACTGGCTGGTCGGCATCAACGGCACCCGCGCGATGACCGCCTTCAACAGCCGCGACGGCGGCTTTTTCCTGACTACCGTGGGCCGCGTGCAGACGCCCACGCTGAGCATCGTGGTCGAGCGCGAAGAGAAGATCCGCAAACACATCTCGCGGCCTTACTGGGAGGTGAAGGCGACCTTCGACGCGCAGGCCGGCCAGTACGAGGGCAAATGGCTGGACCCGAAGTTCAAGAAGAACCCCCGGGCCGGGGAAGGGGCCCCGGCTGACGCCACCCCCGATGCCGAAGCGCGTGCTGACCGGCTGTGGGACGCGCCCTCGGCCGAGGCCATCGCCGCCGCCGTGCGCGGCCAGCCGGCCAGCGTGGTGGACGAGGCCAAGCCCAGCACGCAGGCTTCACCGCTGCTCTACGACCTGACGACCTTACAGCGCGAAGCCAATTCGCGTTTCGGTTTCAGCGCCAAGACGACGCTGTCCTTGGCCCAGGCGCTGTACGAAAAGCACAAGGTGCTGACCTACCCGCGGACCGATTCGCGCTGCCTGCCGGAAGACTACCTGCCCACGGTCAAAGAGACCTTCGCGATGCTGGCCAACGCGCACGACGAAGGCGGTCTGCCCGGCCCGCTGCGCGAGCTGAGCGCGCACGCCCGCAAGGGCTTGAAGGAAGGCTACGTGCGGCCGACCAAGCGCGTCTTCGACAACACCAAGGTGTCGGACCACTTCGCCATCATCCCGACGCTGCAGGCGCCCAAGAGCCTGACCGACATCGAGCTGAAGCTCTACGACCTGGTCGTCAAGCGCTTCCTGGCGGTGTTTTATCCGTCGGCCGAATTCATGGTCACCACGCGCACCAGCACCGTCGAGACCGCGGGGCAGGCCTACACCTTCCAGACCAACGGCAAGGTGCTGAACAACGCCGGCTGGCTGGCGGTCTACGGCAAGGAAGCGCAGGATGACGACGCCAATCTGGTCGCGGTGGCAGCGGGCGAAATGGTGCGCACCGAAGACGTGACTGTGGCCGCGCTGAAGACCAAGCCGCCGGCGCGCTACACCGAAGCCACGCTGCTCAGCGCGATGGAAAGCGCCGGCAAGATGATCGAGGACGAAGACCTGCGCGACGCGATGAAGGAAAAGGGCCTGGGCACGCCAGCCACCCGCGCGCAGACCATCGAAGGCCTGATCGCCGAGAAGTACATGCTGCGCGACGGCCGAGAACTGGTGCCCACGGCCAAGGCCTTCCAGCTGATGACGCTGCTGCGCGGCTTGGCCATCGAAGACCTGACGCGCGCCGACCTGACGGGCAACTGGGAATACCAGCTGTCGGAAATGGAACACGGCCGTTTGAGCCGCGAGGCTTTCATGGCCGAGATCGCGAAGATGGCCGAGCGCATCGTCAAGAAGGCCAAGGAATACGACCGCGACACCATCCCCGGCGACTACGCCACGCTGGCCACGCCTTGCCCGCATTGCGGCGGCGTGATCAAGGAAAACTACCGCCGCTTCGCCTGCACAGGCGCCAGCGGCACGCATCAGGTGAGCGCCGCCTCTGGCGCCGCGGAGGAAGGCTGCGGCTTCTCGATCACCAAGATACCCGCCGGCCGGGCCTTCGAAACGGTGGAGGCCGATGCCTTCATCCGGGACAAGAAGATCGGCCCGCTGGAAGGTTTCCGCAGCAAGGCGGGTTGGCCTTTCACGGCGGAACTGAAGCTGGTGGAAGACGCCGAGATCAACAACTGGAAACTGGAATTCGACTTCGGCGACGACGCCAAGAACGCCGAAGGCGACGGCGAGCCGGTGGACTTCAGCGGCCAGCAAAGCCTGGGCGCCTGCCCCAAGTGCAAGAGCCATGTCTTCGAGTTCGGCAGCAACTACGTCTGCGAACACAGCGTGGGCGCGCCGGTGACCTGCGACTTCAAGACCGGCAAGATCATCCTGCAGCAGCCGGTCGCGCCCGAGGAAGTGGTCAAGCTGCTGACCACCGGCAAGACCGGCCTGTTGGAAAATTTCGTGTCGAACAAGACGCGGCGCAAGTTCAAGGCCTTTTTGGCCTATGACGCGAAAGAAGGCAAGGTCAGCTTCGAATTCGAGCCGCGGGCTTCGAAGTTCCCGCCCAAGCCCGGGGCAGCGGGGGCGGCAGCGGGCGGCACTGCTGCGGCGGCCAAGAAGGCCGCGCCGAAGGCGGGCACCAAGGGCGCCGCGAAATCTGCCGCGAAATCCGCCATCAAGAAGTCTGCGGCCTGAGCAAGCCGGGTCCGCCGATCCCGCCGATCCCGTCGATCCCGCCACAAGCGGGCCCTAAACTGCTGCATCGCCCATCCGACAAGAAGCCGACATGAACCTTGCCCGCCTGGCCTTCGCGGCCGCCCTGCTGGCTTACGCCCCGTGGGCCCAGGCCTTCGTCTTTGCGGTCAACGAAGGCGTGACCTACCGGGTCAGCAACGACGAGATCCGCGCCCGCTACGCGGCCATCGCCACCGACTTGAGCAAGATGCTGGGCCAGCCGGTGCGCGTGGAACCGGTGGGCGACTACAAGGAGCTGCGCAAAGGCCTGACCGCCAAGACCTACGACCTGGCATTGGTGCACCCGGCGCACATCTCGATAGCCGCTTTGAAAGGCGGCTACAAGCTGGTCGCCGTGACGAAGGGCTACACCGAATACAAGGCCAGCTTCCTGGTGCGGGCCGATGCGCCTTACAAGACGCTGGCCGACCTGCGCGGCCTGAAGTTGGGTCTGCCCGACGAAGACTCCATCACCTCGTGGATGGTGCGCGCCACGGTGCGCGAAACCATGGGCGACGCGCAGGCCATGAAATACACCTACACGCGCTACCAGGACGCGGTGCCCTTCATGGTGGAAAACACCTTCACGCAGGTCGGCGCAACGGCCTCGGGCGCGCTGGTGAAGGACTGGCTGGCCAAAGGCGGCAAGGTGCTGGGCACCAGCAAGCCGGTGCCGATCAAGCACCTGATCGGGAGCCCGTCGCTCAGCGCCGAACAGCTGACCCAGCTGCGCAACTATTTCGTCGCTCTGGACGACACCGAGGCCGGACGCAAGAAGCTGGAGCCGATCAAGGTGCAGGGCTACCAGGCCTACGACGAAGCGGCGCTGCTGAAGCTGGGCGTGTGGCTGGGTTTGTGAGCCGTCTGCCCACTTGACTGCGCAAAACTTCGCGTGATGAACCGCAACGATCTGCCAGTCGGGCTTGGCCATTACATGTTGAACGTGGGCGCTGCCGCGCGGGCCGCGTCCAGCCTGATGGCGGCGGCATCCACGGCCGCCAAGAACATTGCGCTGCGAGCCCTGGCGCGCCGCCTGCGCGAACAGACTGGCGCGCTGCAGGCCGCCAACGCGCAAGACCTGGCAGCCGCCCGTGTCGCCGGTCTGGCCGAGCCGCTGGTCGACCGGCTGAAGCTGACGCCCGAAGTCATCGCCACGGTGGCCGAAGGCTGCGAGCAGATCGCCGCCATGCCCGACCCCATCGGTGAGATCACCGATCTGCAGCGACGCGACAGCGGCATCAGCGTGGGCCGGATGCGCGTGCCGTTGGGCGTCTTCGGCATGATCTACGAGAGCCGGCCCAACGTCACCATCGAAGCCGCCTCGCTGGCCATCAAGAGCGGCAACGCGGCCATCCTGCGCGGCGGCAGCGAGGCCCTGCATTCCAACCTGGCGCTGTGGCAGGTCGTGCAAGACGCACTGACCGAAGCCGGCCTGCCGCCCGACGCGGTGCAGCTGATCGCCACCACCGACCGCGCCGCCGTGGGCCTGCTCATCACCATGCCGGAATCGGTGGACGTCATCATCCCGCGCGGCGGCAAGGAGCTGATCGAACGCATCAGCGCCGAGTCGAAAGTGCCGGTGATCAAGCACCTGGACGGCAACTGCCACGTCTATGTCGACGAGCAGGTCGTCCTGGACCTGGCGGTGCGCGTCACCGACAACGCCAAGACGCAGAAGTACAGCCCCTGCAACGCCACCGAGTCGCTGCTGGTGCACGCGGCGCAGGCGGCTGCGTTCCTGCCGCGCATCGGCGACATCTTCGCGGCCAAGGGCGTGGAAATGCGCTGCGACAGCCGCGCCGCCGCGCTGCTGGGCGGCACCGTCGGCGTCGTGCGCGCTACCGAGGCCGACTGGGGTTGCGAGTACCTGGCGCCCGTCATCAGCATCAAGGTGGTGGACAGCCTGGACGAGGCTGTGCGCCACATCAACCGGCATGGCTCGCACCACACCGACGCCATCCTGACGACGAACCACGCGAACGCGATGCGCTTCCTGCGCGAAGTCGATTCGGCCAGCGTGATGGTCAACGCCAGCACCCGATTCGCCGACGGTTTCGAGTACGGCCTGGGCGCCGAAATCGGCATCAGCACCGACAAGCTGCACGCCCGCGGACCGGTGGGGCTGGAGGGCCTGACGTCGGTGAAGTGGGTGGTGCTGGGCCAGGGCGAAATCCGCACGTGACGCAGAACCCCTGGCTGCTGCTGGCGCTGCTGGCTTTGCTGGCTGTGCTGGTGTTCTGGACGGTGGGCGCCTACAACCGGCTGGTGTCGCTGCGCAGCGCCATCGGCGACGCCTGGACCAAGGTCGACGAAGCATTGCGCCAGCGCGCACAGGCTGCGGACCCGCTGCTGGCGGCGCTGCGTGAGCCGATGGCCGCTGAACACGGTGCGCTGGACGCCACGCTGGCGGCGCTGGCCGATGTGAAGCGCACCGCCACCGTGATGGGCGCGCGGCCGGTGGTGGCCGACAACGCAGTGGCCTGGGTCGCGGCAGAGGCCGGCCTGTCGGCATCGGCCAGCCGCCTGTTCGCGCTGCTGGACCACAGCGACGCGTTGCGACAGCAGGAAGCGGTGCTGGCAACCACTCGCAGCTGGCGCGAAGCCGACACCCGGCTGGCGTTTGCACGGCAACTCTTCAACGAAGCGGCCGAGGCTTACAACGTCGCCATCGCCTTGTTCCCGACGCGGCTGCTGGTGCCGGTGTTCCGCTTCAGCCCGGCCGGCCGCATCTGACCCGGCGCACCTCCGGGTCGGTGCAGGGGCGGTTGAAGGTCAGTTCAGGGCTGGCCGACAATGGACGCCGTGGCCATCAGTTCCTGGAACAGCGCCATCGACACATGGCCCGAAACGGCATACGGGTCGAGTGTGGGCCGCTCGGAGTACTTCAGCAGCAGGCCCGGGTTCAAGCGTGACATATTGACCTGGCCCATGCTCCAGCCGGCGAAGCGGCGCTCGCCGATTTCTTCGTAGCACAGCAGTTCCACATCGGTGTGGCGCGGGTCGCGGGCGATGTGGTTATAGAGCTGGTTGACGGCGCTGCGGCCGCCTTCCAGCACCTGCAGAAAGGTGCCCTCGCTGAAGCACAGCACACCGGTCACGCCGATGCCGGGGTTGTTGGCCTTGCTCTTGCGCAGTATGGCCAGCAGGCCGTCCTGGTCGATGGACGGGAGGGCGCGGCTGGCGTACATGAGTCGAACGAGCACAGTGGTTCCTTGAACTTCAGCTGAGGGGTCAGCTGGTTGATTTGCGGGACAGCAGCGACAGGAATTCGCGGCGCAGGTTGGCGTCTTTCAGGAAGGCGCCGCGCATCACGCTGTTGACCATGGCGCTTTGGTTGTCCTTCACACCGCGCCAGTGCATGCAGAAGTGGTCGGCTTCCATCACCAGGGCCAGGCCATCGGGGCGCACACGCTCTTGCAGTTCGTTCGCCAGCATGGTCACGGCTTCTTCCTGGATCTGCGGCCGGCTCATGATCCATTCGGCGATGCGCGCGTACTTGCTCAGGCCGATCAGGTTGCTGTGCTCGTTGGGCAGGATGCCGATCCAGACCTTGCCGAAGATCGGGCACATGTGGTGGCTGCAGGCGCTGCGCACGGTGATCGGGCCAACGATCATCAACTCGTTCAGCCGCGAGATGTTCGGAAATTCGGTCACCGCCGGCATCGGCACGTAGCGCCCGCGGAAGACCTCTTCGATGTACATCTTGGCTACGCGCCGGGCCGTTTCGTTGGTGTTGTGGTCGCTCTCGGTGTCGATGACCAGCGCTTCCAGCACCTCTTGCATCTTGGCCTGCACTTCGGCCTTCAGCTCGGTCAGTTCACCGTCGCGCACGAAGGCCGAGATGTTGTCGTTGGCGTGATAACGCCGCTCGGCCTGGACCAAGCGGTAGCGGATGCGTTCGCTGGCAGGCAGGGCCGCCAATTCTTCCTCGCTGCGGAAGATGCGAGGGCTGGCTTCTGGAGATGCGTTGCGGTTGCGGGGCATGCGTGATGGCGAGGACACGGGGATCTCGATTGTGCGCGCCGCCGGCGTCTGTGCGCAGGGCCGGGCTAGACTGATCCGATGACCGGAGAAATTGCCCATGCTGCTGCCACTTCAGGCCTGCCTTCGCCGGCGCTGCACCGGTTGCTGGACCACACCGCCGACGCTGTGCAGGCCGTGCGCAGCGGGCGTTCGCTGACCGACGTGCTGGCCCGCTGCCCGGCCGAGATGCGCCCCGGCGTGCAGGCCCTCAGTTTCCACACGCTGCGCTGGCTGGGCAGCGCCACCGAGGCCCGTGCGCTGCTGGCGCCCAAGACGCCGCCGCCCACCGTTGATGCGCTGCTGGTCACATCGCTGGCCCTGCTGTGGCCGGCTGGTGCGAACAACGACGCGCCACCGTATGCCGACCACACGCTGGTCGACCAGGCCGTCACCGCCGTTCGCCAGCGCACCCCGGCGGCGGCCGGCTTCATCAACGCCGTGCTGCGCCGCTTCCTGCGCGAACGCGAGACCATCGTCCAAGCCGTGCGTCACACGCCGATGGGCGCCTACAACCACCCGCTGTGGTGGATCGAACGGGTCAAGCGCGACTGGCCGGCCTGCTGGGGCCCGCTGCTGCTGGCCGCCAACCAGCACCCGCCGATGACCTTGCGCGTGAACGCCCGGCGCGGCACCGGCGCGGCCTATGTCCACGGCCTGGCCGCGCTGGGCCGCGCGGCCACGCTGCTGGAAGACCCGCCAGGCCCGTCGACCTGGGGCGGCCAAGCAGTGGTGCTGGCGGCGCCCAGCCCGGTCAACCAGCTGCCCGGCTTCGCCAACGGCGACGTCTCGGTGCAGGACGCCGCCGCCCAGCGCGCCGCCCACCTGCTGCTGAACGGCGCCAACCTGAAACCCAGAGCCCGGGTGCTGGACGCCTGTGCTGCCCCTGGCGGCAAGACCGCCCACCTACTGGAGCTGGCCGACCTGGACCTGCTGGCGCTGGACAGCGATCCGCAGCGCCTGGCCCGCGTGCAGGACGGGCTGAACCGCCTGGGCCTGCAGGCCGAACTGAAAGCCGGCGACGCCCGCAACCCGCGCGGCTGGTGGGACGGCCGGCCTTTCGACGCCATCCTGCTCGACGCACCCTGCACCGCCAGTGGCATCGTGCGCCGCCACCCCGACGTGCGCTGGCTGCGCCGGCCCGACGACATCACCGCGCTGGCCCGCATCCAGGCCGAGATGCTGGACAGCCTGTGGCCGCTGCTGGCCCCTGGCGGGCGGCTGCTGTACGCCACCTGTTCGATCTTCCCGGCTGAAGGGCAACACCAGATCGACGCGTTTTTGCAACGCCTGCCCCCCGGCTCGGCCCTGCTGGAGCCGCACGCACCCGGCCATCTGCTGCCGCTGCCCGACAATGCCGCAGCAGGGCTGAACGGCCGCGGCCGCGTGCTGCAAGACGGCTTCTTCTACGCGCTGATCCGCAAAAACTGAACGCCCCGAAACAGCCACCCGCCATGCCCGCCCCGCCGGTCCGCCGCCAATTCACGCAGGGCCTGCTTTCGGCGCTGCTGTGGTGTTGCGTCGGCATGGCCAGCAGCCTGTTGCCGACTGCCGCCGCACAGGCCCAGAGCGTTGAACTGGCGACGCTGAAAACCAGCCGCGGCGACGGCGGCCTGAATCTTGAATTTGTCGCCCGCGTCACCCTGCCCAAGGCCGTGGAAGACGCACTGCGCAGCGGCGTGCCGATCTACTTCGTCGCGGAAGCGCAACTGTTGCGCGGCCGCTGGTACTGGCGCGACGAGCGCGTTTCGCGCCTCAGCCGGTCCTGGCGCGTGGCCTACCAACCGCTGACCGGCGCCTGGCGCGTCGGCCTGGGCGGCCTGAACCAGAGCCACGCCAACCTGAGCGATGCACTGACCGCCGCGTCCAGCAGTTCGGGCTGGCGCCTGGCCGAGCTGGGCCAGATCGACAACGACAAGGCCTACAGCGTCGAATTCAGCTACCGGCTGGACACCACGCAGCTGCCCGGCCCGATGCAACTGGGCCTGGGCGGCCAGGGGGACTGGTCGGTCGGCATCACGCGCACGCTGAAGGTGCCGCCCGGCCCATGACGAATTCAACGCGCTGGGGTTGGATCGTGGCCAGCCTGGCCAGCACTGGCGCCGCACTGGTGCTGGCCTTCGTGGTCACGTTCAGCACCCAAGGCGGCGGCTTTTACGAACGCCATTTCGTCTGGCTGTTCTGGGTCAACCTGGCGGTGGCCGTGCTGCTGGCGCTGGTGGTGGCCATCGTCGCGGCACGCCTGGCCATCCGCGTGCGGCGCGGCAAGTTCGGCAGCCGCCTGCTGATCAAGCTGGCCGGCATTCTGGCGCTGGTGGGGCTGCTGCCGGGGCTGGTGATCTACACCGTGTCTTACCAGTTCGCCAGCCGCAGCATCTCGGCCTACTTCGACGAAGGCGTGGCGGGCGCGCTGGACGCCGGGCTGGCACTGGGCAAGGGCACGCTGGAATCACTGACTGCCGACCTGGTGGGCAAAACCCGTGTCGCGGCGGAACTCCTGGCCGACGCCGGCCTGGCCGTGGCCCCGCTGACGCTGGAGCGGCTGCGCGAACAAATCGGCGCCAGCGAGGCCAGCCTGGTCGGCCGCAGCGGCCAGGTGCTGTACGTGGCCGGGGGCAGCGTGGCGGCGGGCCAGCCCGAGCGGCCGGCTTCCACCTTGCTGCGCATGGCACGCCAGAACGGCGTGGCCAGCCTGGTGGAAGGGCTGGACGACGAAGCGCTCAAGCCCGGCAACGCCGGCCCCCGGTTGCGCGCACTGGCCCGCGTGCCGCGCGCGGAAATCGTGCTGGGCGGCAGCGAAGAGCGCTACCTGATGGTGGTGCAGCCGCTGCCCCGCGCGCTGGCCGCCAATGCGCTGGCCGTGCAGGCCGCCTACAGCGAATACCAGCAGCGCGCGCTGGCCAAGAACAGCCTGCGCCGGATGTACGTGGGCACGCTGACGCTGGCACTGATCCTGGCCGTCTTCGCTTCGGTGCTGCTGGCCATCGTGCTGGGCAACCAACTGGCCAGGCCGCTGCTGCTGCTAGCCGACGGCGTGCGGCAGGTGGCCGCCGGCGACCTGACCGCCAAGCCGGTGTTCGCCAGTGGCGACGAATTGGGCGGCCTGACACGCAGCTTCGCGGCGATGACCGCGCAGGTCGCCGACGCCCGCGAACAGGTGCAGCGCGGCGTCAGTCAGCTGGAAGGCGCGCGCACGCGCCTGCAGACCATCCTGGACACGCTGACCGCAGGCGTCATCGTCTTCGACCGCGAAGGCCGCATCGACACCGTCAACCCCGGCGCCACGCGTATCTTGCAGCGCCCGCTGGCCAGCGCGCGCGGCAAGCGCTTGTCGGAACTGAACGACCTGGAAGAGCTGGCCGCCGGCGTCGAACAGCGCTTCGAACTGCTGGCCACCAGCCCCGAGGCAGGCGAGCGCGACCAGTGGCAGGAAAGTTTCGACCTGAAGCGCGGCGGCGACGGCGCCACACTGACTTTGCTGGTGCGCGGCGCCACCTTGCCGGGCGGTTCCAGCCTGATGGTCTTCGACGACATCACCGAAGTCGTCTCAGCCCAGCGCAGCGCCGCCTGGGCCGAGGTGGCACGCCGGCTGGCGCACGAAATCAAGAATCCGCTGACGCCCATCATGCTGTCGGCAGAAAGGCTGCAGCACCGTTTGTCCAGCAAGCTTGAAGGCGCCGACCAGGCGCTGCTGGCGCGCTCGGTGAACACCATCGTCAACCAGGTACAGGCGATGCAGACCCTGGTCAACGAATTCCGCGACTACGCGCGCCTGCCCGCCGCTGACATGAAACCGCTGGACCTGAACGCCCTGGCCGGCGAAGTGCTGGGGCTATACGGCCAGGCGCAGGACAACGGCTTGTTGAAAGGCGGCCTGGCGGCCGACTTGCCGCTGATCCTGGGCGACGCCACGCAGTTGCGCCAGGTCATCCACAACCTGGTCCAGAACGGTCTGGACGCGGTGGCCGACCGGCCTGACGGGCAGGTCGAATTGATGACTTCCATCGCGCGCGGCGAACACGGTGAACTGCGCGCGGTACGGCTGACGGTCATCGACAACGGTCCGGGCTTTGCGGACAAAGTGTTGAAGCGGGCCTTCGAGCCTTACGTCACCACGAAGACCAAGGGCACGGGCCTGGGGCTGGCCGTGGTCAAGAAGATCGCTGACGAACACGGCGCCCGCTTGCGGGCGGCGAACGTGCATGCGGGTGACGAAACCGACGGCCCTGTCAGCGGGGCGCGCGTTTCGCTATCATTTTCCAACTTCGCCACGGCGCCGACCGTGAGCAAGACCTAAGCAACGGGCCCCCAAACGATGGCAACTATTCTGGTAGTCGACGACGAGTTGGGCATCCGCGCCCTGCTGTCCGAGATCCTCGCCGACGAAGGGCACACGGTCGAACTGGCTGAAAACGCGGCCCAGGCGCGCCAGGTCCGCGAGTCGCTGCGGCCCGACCTGGTGTTGCTCGACATCTGGATGCCCGATGTCGACGGTGTCACGCTTTTGAAAGAGTGGTCGGCCAGTGGGCAGTTGTCGATGCCGGTGATCATGATGAGCGGGCACGGCACCATCGACACCGCCGTCGAGGCCACCAAGTACGGCGCCAGCGCCTTTCTCGAAAAGCCGATCACGCTGCAGAAGTTGCTGCGCGCGGTCGAACAGGCCCTGGTCAAGCCCGCGCAACGCCTGGCTGCCGCACTGGCGGGCCCGCGCGCTGAAAGCCTGAGTCTGGGCGAGCTGCATCCGTTGAGCCCACCGATGAACACCCATCCCACGGCGACCGGCGCTGCCAGCGAAGGACCTCGCGCCGAACAAAGTTTCGACCTCGACCGCCCGCTGCGCGAGGCCCGCGACGCCTTCGAGAAAAGCTACTTTGAATTCCACTTGGTCAAAGAAGGCGGCAGCATGACCCGTGTGGCCGAGAAGACCGGCTTGGAGCGCACCCACCTGTACCGCAAGCTCAAGCAACTGGGCGTGGACCTTTCCCGCAACCGGCGGGGCGGTGTCTGAGCAAGGCGTGAGAGCACGAGGCACGGCGGCGCGCAAGCTATAATTCTTAGGCTAAGGTAGGCCTGGTAGCTCAGTTGGTAGAGCAGCGGATTGAAAATCCGCGTGTCGGTGGTTCGATTCCGCCCCAGGCCACCAAGTTACCGCTTCAGGAAATCCCGAGATGTCCCAGAGCGACCACAAAGCCCTTGAGAATCAATGCTCCAGGGTTTTTTTCATGTCTCAACCGGTTTCATGAAAGGCCTGGAGTTCTTTCCTTCGGTGGAGTAACTTTGACATTAACTCGCCCATCGGCGAGGGCCAAAAGCGGGCTGGCGCAAGGTCGAAGCAGCTGGTGAGTTGGTCGCCGAGGGTTTTGACCCAGGCAAGAAGCAGCAGCCCGAGAAGGCCGCCTGCGTTCAGGCTCGGCCCGCCGAGGTCCGCCGCGAGTAGGGTTCGCCGCTGCTCGACCCGCTCGAAGCGACCGCACGCGGGTGATTCGCTGTCAGGCGCGGCGGCTGGCCCCCGGAGCTATCCCGACAAGATCATCGCCCGCCAGCTCATCGCCTGCGTTCAGTCCGATGTGTTTCCGTGGATCGGTCAGGCGCCGGTTGCTGGCATCACGCCGCCGCAGCTGCTGGAAGTCTTGCGGCGCATCGCGTCTCGAGGCGTCGTTGAAACGGCGCACAGAGCGCTGGAGAACTGCAGTCAGGTCTTTCGCTGCGCGGTGAGAGCCGCTATCGCTTTCACTTCGGTGCCCTGCGATTGCGCGCGGCGATTCGAGTCGCACTGTCGGAGTTGCCGGTCGTCATCCGCGTTGCGCTGGCCGATCGCTATGCCCAAGTTGCCGAGAACCAAAAGCGCCATGGCCTGACGCCGCGCGAAATGGGCCGGTCGTACTTGGGGCAGCCCGGCTGCGGGCGTGCAGATCGGCACCTACAGCGGCGCCGGCGTAGCCACGCGCTGTTGCTCGGCAGCCTGTTGGCTGTCGGCGCCTGGGCGCGCAGCCGCCGGGGCTGAGCCGCCAGCGGCTGGCGCTGGCTTAACGCGTCAGGCGATAAATCAACAAGGCCGCCCGTATCGCGCCGCGTTCGATCGACGCCAGTTCCAGGTCCTCGTCCGGCGAATGCGCTCCCCGGCCCGACGCACCCAGGCCGTCCAGGCTGTCGATGTAGGGCGCGACGAACTGCACATCGCCCGCGCCGCGCTGGCCCGGCGCCAGCGCCACCACGGGGCCCAGCCCGGCGTCGGCGCTGGCCTGTGAATACTGCTGCAGCACGGCCAGATTGCCGGCTGTCGGCGACATCGGGGGGTAAGACTCGCTGAAGCTGATCTTGGCGCTGGTACCCGGCAGATTCGCGGCAACGATGGCCCGCATGCGGGCTTGCACGCGGTCGCGCTGCTCGGCCGTCAGGTACCGCAGGTCACCTTGCACGGTGGCGGTGTTGGCGATGACATTGCCCTTGCCGAAAGCCGTGCCTCTGGACAGCAGGTCGTCGATGGTGGTCTCGGTGCCACCCACCAGCATGCCGACGTTGAAGGTCAGGTCGGGTTCGATCAATTGCTCGCGGAAGGTGTTCAGGATGCGCGCTGCCTCGTAGATGGCACCGTAGCCCGCAGCCGCGCTAAAGATGCCAGCGGAATGGCCTTGCCGGCCCGTCACGTGCAAGCGCCAACCACCCGAAGCACGGCGGCCCACGGTGGCGGTGGCGCGGCCGCCTTCGGTCACGGCGCCTTCGAAGGCCAGCGCCACATCGCTCTGGCGGGCCAGATCGACCATGTCGGCGCGGGCGGTGGCTATCGGTTCGCCGACGCGCTCTTCGTCGCCGCTGAAGATGACCGCGATGCGCGTGCCGTCCAACGCGCCCACCTGCTGCAAGGCGCGCAGCGCTTCCAGCACGATGACATTGCCACCCTTCATGTCCGACACGCCCTGGCCGCGCACGCGGTCGCCTTGGCGATTCCAGCGCTGCACGGGGCTGTCGGCTTCGAAGACCGTATCCAGGTGGCCGATCAGCAGCAAGCGCTGGCCCTGCGTCTTGTCGGCACTGCCGCGGGTGGCCACCAGGTGCCCGGCGCGCTGCATCGCGGGCGGCATCTCGGCCCAGCGCGTCGAGAAACCCAACTCGGTCAGCTCGGCGGCAAACAGCTGCCCGGTCTCGCGCACACCGGCAAAGTTCATCGTGCCGCTGTTGACGTTGACGGTGCGCTCCAGCAACTGCAACGCAGCCGACGACCGCTGTTTGACGGCGGCGACGATGCGCTGCTCGACGGGTGACAGCTCAACAGCCAGGCAAGCCTGTGGCCAGTGGGCCAGCATGAGGCTGGTAGCGAGCAGCAGGCAGTGGACAGCTTTCATACACCAGCGCCGCTACTTCGTGATGCCCACCTGCTGCAGCATCCACGCAAACTCGAAGGCCCGATCGCGCAGCGCGTCGTAACGGCCCGATGCGCCGCCGTGGCCGGCCGGGTCCATCTTGATCTTCAGCAGCAGCGGGTTGCTGTCGGTCTTCAGCGTGCGCAGCTTGGCCACGTACTTCGCCGGTTCCCAGTACATCACCTGGCTGTCGTTGTAGCTGGTGGTCACCAAGGTGGCCGGATAGGCCTGCTTCGTCAGGTTGTCGTAGGGGCTGTAGGAACGCATGTAGTCAAAGGCGGCCTTCTCGTTGGGGTTGCCCCACTCCAGGTACTCGCCCACCGTCAACGGCAGGCTGGCGTCCATCATGGTGTTCAGCACATCGACGAAAGGCACCGCCGAGTGCACCGCCTTGAACAGGTCGGGCCGCAGGTTGGCGACGGCCCCCATCAGCAGGCCGCCAGCGCTGCCGCCTTCAATGACCGTGCCGGCGCGTGTTGTCCACTGGTCCTTCTGCAGGCCTTCGGCCACGTCGATGAAGTCGAAGAAGGTGTTCGTCTTCTTCATCAACATGCCGTTGTCGTGCCACGACTCGCCCATCTCGTCGCCGCCGCGGATGTGCGCGATGGCGTAGGCGAAGCCGCGGTCCAGCAGGCTCAGGCGGGCGCTGTTGAAGCTGGCTGGCGTGCCGTAGCCGTAAGAACCATAGGCGTACAGCCACAAGGGCGCGCTGCCGTCGCGCAGGCGGTCTTTGCGGTAGACGATGGACACCGGCACGCGCACGCCGTCGCGCGCCTTCACCCACAGCCGTTCCGACACATACAGCTTGGCGTCGTAGCCGCCCAGCACGGGCTGCTGCTTCAGCAAGGTGGACGCACGGCTGGCCAGGTCCAGGTCGAACACCGAAGACGGCGTGACCAGGCTTTGATAACCGTAGCGAAAACGCGCGGTGTCGTATTCGGGGTTGTTGCCCGGCGACGCGCTGTACACGGGTTCCGAGAAGGGCACGCTGGCCCATTTGCCGGTGGCAAATTCGTGCACCCGGAAGCGCACCAGGCCTTCGGACTTCTCGGTCAGCACCAGGTGGCCACGGAACATCGAGACCGACTCGATCAGCACCCCCGCCTGGTGGGCGACCAGCGGCTTCCAGCGGGCCGGCGCCGGATTCGCCAGCGGTGCCGTGACGACGCGGAAGTCCTTGGCGCCACGGTTGGTGCGGATGAAGAGCTGGCCGTCGTGGTGTTCGACTTCGTACTTGTGGCCTTTGCTGCGCGGCAGTACGGTCTTGAACGTGCCCTGCGGCTGCGCAGTGGCCAGCAGGCGGGCTTCCCAGGTGTCGGTCGACTGGGCTTCCAGCACCAGGAACTTCTTGTCCTTGGTTCGCCCCACGCCGATGCGGTAAAGCTCGTCCTTCTCTTCAAGCAGCAATTCCGCCTTGCCGCTGGCGCCCAGGCGCCACAGGCTGTCTGAACGCTTGGACACCGGGTGCTCGGTGACATAGAAAACCGTGGCGTTGTCGGCCGCCCATTCCACGCTGGTCACGCGTTCGGCCAGCGGGCCTTCGACCTGGCCGGTTGCCAGGTTCTTGCGAAACAGTTTGTATTGCCGAAAGCCGGTGTCGTCCGACGTGTACAGCAGGCTGCCGGCGTCGTCAGACACCTGGTAGTCGCCGATGCTCAGGAAGGCCTTGCCTTTGGCCATCTCGTTCTGATCGAGCAGCACCTGCTCGGGCGCTTGCGGGTCGTAGGCCAGCGTGGCAGTAGCCTGGCGGCGGCAGCGTATGGGGTACTGCTGGCCTTCCACGGTGCGGTTGTAGTAATACCAACCACCCTTGCGCACCGGCACGTCAAGGTCGGTCTGCTGGATGCGGCCCAGCATTTCCTCGTACAACTTGGTGGATAAAGGTGCCAGCCCCGCAGTCATGGCTTCGGTATAGGCGTTTTCGGCCTTCAGGTAACTGAGCACCGGCGCGCTGTCTTTGTCGCGCAGCCAGAACCAGGGGTCGCTGACTTCCTGGCCGTGCCACTGCACGACATGGCTGACGGTGGGTGCCACGGGCGGTTGCGGGGCGGTTTGGGCCTGCGCCAGCACCGCAGCCGAAGTGGCGCCCAGGGCGATGGCCGCGGAAAGCATCTTGTTCATCATGTTCAATCGGCCAGTGTGCTGGTGGCCGCCTCGATGCGCTGCATGACTTCTGGGGTCAACTTTTCCATCACGGCCAGTGCGCCCAGGTTGGCGTGCAGCTGATCGACGCGTGAAGCACCGGTGATGACGGTGCTGACACGCGGGTTCTTCGCGGCCCAGGCGATGGCCAGTTGCGCCAGCGTGCAACCCAGTTCGGCTGCGACGGGTTCCAGTTGCGCCACGGCGGCATTCTTGGCCGGGTCGATCAGCGACTCGCGCATCCAGGCGGTGTTTTCCAACGCGCCGCGGCTGCCATCGGGCACACCGTTGCGGTACTTGCCGGTGAGCAGGCCGCTGGCCAGCGGGCTCCACGTGGTCAGGCCCAGGCCGATGTCGTCATACAGCCGCGCATATTCCTGTTCCACCCGCTTGCGCGCGAACAAGTTGTACTGCGGCTGTTCCACCACCGGCTTGTGCCAGCCGTGGCGGTCGCAGATGGCCCAGGCCGCGCGGATGTCGGCGGCGGCCCATTCGCTGGTGCCCCAGTACAGCGCCTTGCCCTGCGTGATGATGTCGCTCATTGCGCGGGCCGTTTCCTCGATCGGGGTGTAAGGGTCCGGGCGGTGGCAGTAGACCAGGTCGACGAAGTCCAGCCCCAAACGCTGCAGGCTGCCGTCGATGGCCTGCATCAGGTACTTGCGGTTCAGCGTGTCCTTGCGGTTCACGGCGTCACCGTTGCGGTCCAGGCCCCAGAAAAACTTGGTGCTGACGACGTAATTCAAACGCGGCCAGGCCAATTGCTTGAAAGCCTTGCCCATGATTTCTTCGCTGCGCCCCGAGGCATAAACCTCGGCGTTGTCGAAGAAGTTGACGCCCGCATCGAAAGCTGCGGCCAACATTTCCACGGCCGAACCGGTGTCGACCTGGTTGTGATACGTCACCCAAGAGCCCAAAGACAAGGTGCTGACGCGCAGGCCACTGTGGCCGAGACGGCGGTATTGCATGGTGTTGTGCTGACGATCAAGACGGGCCCGCAGGCTAACGCAAACGCCAGCCGACCGTCTGAATGCCGGCCCGCCGGCCGGCTCGCTACGTGCTGGTCGGATTCAGCCCGCGGCCAGGGCCCGCAGCAGCCCGAGGGCCGAGGCGGCCGTCATCGCATACGGCTCAAACTGGTCGCTGCCCCCAAAACGCAGGAAAAGCTCGCGGCCCCGGGCATCAGCCGCCGCATAACCCATCGTCCAGTTGCCGAACAGGCGTTCGTCCACCGGCAGCACATCCATCAGCACCACGCGCCGGTGCCGCGGGTCGGCGGCAATGCGGCAGAAGACCTCGCTGACGGCCTCGCGGCGGCCCTCCAGCGCCTGCAGGAAGCAACGGCTGTCGAACACCAGCATGCCGGTGAGCTGGTGGCGCTCGTTCGCTGTTCGGGCGTGGTCGACGATGGTCTGCACGCTGGCAGGCGTCAACGCTTCGGTGGATTCACTGGCGTAAATCAGGCGGCTCAGCATGGGGGGCTCCAGTGGCTTGAGCCCAGCCTCGAATGGGCAGGCGCGGTCGTGCAGGTCGCAAGGGTGCCCAGCCTATGCCGACCTGACGCACATCAAGCAACAGACTGGCCGGTGTAGGCCCGGCAAATCATGGCTTCAGTCGACATGGTGGCTGCCGATACTGTTTATGTCGAGCCCCTGACGCAGCAAAACAAGTTTTACCATGGACAAAAGCAGGTCATTGAAAGTTACCGCTGAACAGCAGTCCACTTCGGCGGCCCGAACAGGCGTCGCGCTGGGCAGCCTGTCGAAGATCTCGCCCACCGTCGTGGCTTGGGGCGGTCTGTGGGCAGCAGCCGGTCTCGCCGTGTGGGCTGGGCACGCCGCCTGGGCAGCCCTGCCCTGGGCAGCCCAGGCGGTGCTGGCCGTGGCGCCGCCCTGTGCCGCGCTGCTGCGCCACCGCCGCGCTGCCGCGGCGGGTGACGACCTGCTGCTGGCGCGCGCCGCCACGCCCGCCGAAGCCACCGCCGCCCTGCTGGCGCGGCTGGACGAGGCCGCGCACACCTGGACAGCGCACCTGGGTACCGCACAAGTGCAACTGCGTGACGCCACCGGTCAACTGCTGCAGGGCTTCACGCAGATCCTCGACCAGCTGGACAGCATCGTCGACCCGCACGCCGGGAACACCGCCGCCAATGTGGACGCCCGCGCTGCGGTGCTGCAACACTGCGAGACCCAGCTGCGCAGCCTGATCGAAAACTTGCATGGCTTCGTGCAGTCGCGCGAAGAGGTGATGGGTTCGGTACGCACGCTGTCCGGCGCCTCCAGCGGCCTGCGCGACATGGCCGATGACGTGGCCAAGCTGGCGCGCCAGACCAACCTGCTGTCCATCAACGCCGCCATCGAAGCCGCGCGGGCTGGCGACAGCGGGCGCGGCTTCGCCGTCGTGGCCACCGAAGTGCGCCGGCTTTCGACCCAGTCGGGCGACACCGGCCGGCGCATCGGCGAGCGCGTCAACGATTTCGGCCAGCACATGCAGGCCGCGCTGGCCCAGGCTGCGCAGCACACCGAACACGACGCACAGGTCATCCAGCAAAGCGAGGCCACCATCCACCGCGTGGTCGGCCAGGTGGACGAGGCCGTGGGCGCGCTGAACCAGCGCGCGGCCGACCTGAGCCAGCGCGGCGCGCTGGTCAAGACCCAGGTCGAACAGTTGATGGTCGCCTTCCAGTTCCAGGACCGCGTGCACCAGATCGTCGACCAGGTGAACACCTCCATCCACTCGGCCGTGGCCTGCCTGGCGCAAGCGCTGCCGGCCGGCCAGCAACCTACGGCCGCCGACTGGCAGGCCCTGCTGAGCGCCGGCTACACCACCGACGAGCAGCGCGCCGTGGGCTCTGCACAGCTGGCGACGCCTGGCGCGGCGGCGGCGACCGAAACGACCTTCTTCTGAACGGCCCCGAACCCCCATGTCCAAGACCATCCTGATCGTCGATGACTCCAGCTCGCTGCGCACCGTGGTGCGCCTGGCCCTGGTACGCGCCGGCTACGACGTGCTGGAAGCCGGCGACGGCAAGGAAGGCCTGACGGCGCTGGAAAAGGCCGGCAAGGTGAACCTGATCGTCAGCGACGTGAACATGCCGAACATGGACGGCATCACCTTCGTGACCCACGTCAAGCAGCACCCGCGCCATAAATTCGTGCCGGTGATCATGCTCACCACCGAAGGCCAGGACGACAAGAAGCAGCAGGGCCGCGCCGCCGGCGCCAAGGCCTGGATCGTCAAACCCTTCAACCCGCCGCAGTTGCTGGACGCCGTGTCCAAGCTGATCCTGCCCTGAGCCGGGCCCACCCCCAAAGAAGCGAACACGCCATGGCCCGACGCACCAAAGCAAGCGCTGCCGTTCCGCTGTCCCTGCCAGCCGAACTGACGATCTACACCGTGGGCGAGCTGCACCCGCAGTGGTTGGCCTGGCTGCAGCAAGGCGCTGCGAACGCGCCGGCCGAACTCCAGGCCACCGCCGTCGAACAGGTGGATGGCGCCGGGCTGCAACTGCTGCTGTCGCTGGCACGCGCGGCCACCGAACGCGGGCGCGCCCTGCGCATCCAGTCGCCCAGCGTTGTGATGCGCACAGGCTGTGCAGCGCTGGGCCTGGGCAGCTGGCTGCAGGGCCACGTCGCCGAAGAAAGCCCCGCATGAAGCCGGCCAACGCTAAAGCCAACGCCAACAGCGCGGACCACGACCTCAGCTTCATCCGCGAGGTGCTGCCGGCCTTCATCAGCGAAGCCCAGGAGCAGATCGAAAGCCTGGAGCAGTTGCTGCTGCAACTGGAAGACGCGCCGGGCGACAGCGAACTGCTGAACGCCCTGTTCCGCTGCGCGCACACCGTCAAGGGCTCGGCCGGCATCTTTGGCTTGAACCGCGTGGTGGCCTTCACCCACCACGTCGAAA
>JAYSYH010000201.1:0-1550 GCA_043716645.1 Betaproteobacteria bacterium
CACCGAGAGGCTCTTCAACAGCGCCAAGATTCTGCGCATGAAGATTCCCTTCACGCACGAGCAGGTGGCGGCCGCGCAATGCCAGGTGGTGCGCGAGAACAAGCTGGAGAGCTGCTACCTGCGCCCGCTGACATGGATTGGTGACCAGAAGCTTGGCGTCAGCCCGCGCGGCAACACCATCCACCTGATGGTGGCGGCCTGGGCCTGGGGCGCGTATCTGGGTGAAGAGGGCTTGCAACGTGGCATCCGCGTCAAGACCAGCAGCTACACACGCCACCACGTCAACATCACGATGACGCAGGCCAAAGCGGTCAGCAACTACACCAACAGCATCCTGGCCAACATGGAAGCCACCGACGAGGGCTACGACGAAGCGCTGCTGCTGGACCCGAGCGGCTTTGTCAGCGAAGGCGCGGGCGAAAACATCTTCGTCATCAAGAAAGGCGTGGTCTACACGCCCGACCTGTCGGCCGGTGCGCTGAACGGCATCACGCGCGACACCATCTTCAACATCTGCCAGGACCTTGGCTTGAAGCTCGTCGAAAAGCGCATCACGCGCGACGAGGTCTACATCTGCGATGAAGCCTTCTTCACAGGCACCGCTGCCGAGGTGACGCCGATCCGCGAGCTGGACCGCATCGAACTCGGCGCCGGCTCGCGCGGGCCGATCACCGAGAAGATTCAAAGCGCGTTCTTCGACATCGTGAACGGACGCAACCCCAAGTACGCCGAATGGCTGACCAAGGTGGCATGAGCATGGCCATGAACCGCGCCGAATCGGTTGTCGAAGTCACTGCGGCCGACCTGCAGGGCCCCGGCGCCGTGACCTGCCCGAACCCGAAGATGCCGCTGTGGAGCACCCACCCCCGGGTTTTCATCGACGTGGCCAGCACCGGCGAGGGCAAGTGCCCCTACTGCGGCACTGTGTACAGACTGAAAGCCGGCGAAACGCTGCATTCGCATTGACCTCGCGCCGCAGTTGAGTTGCAACTGATGGGCCGCACGCTCGTCATCGCGCCGCAGTGGATCGGCGACGCCGTGATGAGCCAGCCGCTAATGGCAATCTTGGCGGCGCGCGGCGATGCGATCAGCGTGGCCGCGCTGCCGTGGGTGGCGCCGGTGTACTGCGCCATGCCCGAGGTGCGCGAGGTGATCGAGCTGCCGTTCCAGCATGGCCGGCTCGACTGGGCCAAGCGCCGCGTGGTGGCCGCTGAACTGCGGGGCGGCTTCGACACCGCCGTGGTGCTGCCCAACTCCATCAAGTCGGCGCTGATCCCGTTCATGGCGCGCATCCCGACCCGCACCGGCTACCACGGGGAGGGCCGCTTCGGCCTGCTCAACCACCGTTTGCCGAACCCGCCGGGCCGCCCGCCAATGGTGGCCTTCTACAACGCGCTCGCCGGCGACGACGCGCTGACAGACGCGCCACCTCGGCTGCACTTCGAAGACGACGTGCTGCGCCGAGCCTGCGAATCGATCGGCGTGCAGCCGCAGTCGTACTGGGTCTTCGCGCCGGGCGCGGAATACGGGCCGGCCAAATGCTGGCCGGC
>JAYSYH010000202.1:0-4984 GCA_043716645.1 Betaproteobacteria bacterium
GGTTGAGGTGTCCTGCGTGACTGCTTCGCCTTTGGCCACACCGCGCAGCAGGCGCCGCATGATCTTGCCGCTGCGTGTCTTGGGCAGGTTGTCGCCAAAGCGGATGTCTTTCGGCTTGGCGATTGGGCCGATTTGTTTGCCCACCCAGTCGCGCAGCTCTTTGGCAATTGCCTTGCCTTCGTCGCCGGTCGGGCGCGAACGCTTGAGCACCACGAACGCCACGATGGCCTCACCGGTCAGGTCGTCAGGACGGCCCACAACCGCGGCTTCGGCCACCATTGGATGCGCCACCAGTGCCGATTCGATCTCCATCGTGCCCATGCGGTGGCCCGACACGTTCAGCACGTCGTCGATGCGGCCGGTAATGCGAAAGTAGCCGTTGTCGATGTTGCGTACTGCACCATCGCCGGCCAGGTAGATCGTGCCACCCATTTCCTCGGGAAAATAGCTCTTTTTGAACCGCTCGGGATCGTTCCAGATGGTGCGGATCATCGACGGCCACGGTCGCTTGACGACCAGCATGCCGCCCGAGCCGTTGGGCACGTCATTGCCGGTTTCATCGACGATGGCGGCCATGATGCCGGGCAGCGGCAAGGTGCAGCTGCCCGGCACTAACGGCGTGGCACCAGGCAGGGGCGTGATCATGTGGCCGCCGGTTTCGGTTTGCCAGAACGTGTCGACCACCGGGCACCGCTCGTGGCCGATGTTTTTGTAGTACCACATCCAGGCTTCTGGGTTGATGGGCTCGCCGACCGAACCCAGGATGCGCAGGCTGCTCAGGTCGGAGCGGTCCGGATGCACGGCGGCATCGGCATCGGCAGCCTTGATCAGCGAACGGATGGCGGTCGGCGCAGTGTAGAAGATCGAGACTTTGTGCTTTTCAATCATCTGCCAGAAACGGCCGGCGTTCGGGTAGGTTGGAATGCCTTCGAAGACCACCTGCGTCGCGCCTGCGGCCAATGGGCCGTAGGTGATGTAGGTGTGGCCGGTGATCCAGCCGATGTCGGCGGTGCACCAGAACACGTCGGACGGTTGCAGATCAAAGGTCCAGTCCATCGTCAGCTTGGCCCAGAGCAAATAGCCGCCGGTACTGTGCTGCACGCCCTTGGGTTTGCCAGTGGAGCCGGAGGTGTAGAGCACGAACAGCGGATGCTCGGCGCCAACGAATTCAGGCTCGCACACCGGGTTGGCCTTGGCGGTGACTTCGTGCATCAGGCTGTCACGGCCTTCGACCATGTTGCAGGCACTCAAGGTGCGCTGGTACACGATCACATTCTTGATTGACTCGCAGCCGCCCATGGCGATGCCTTCGTCCACGATGGCCTTGAGCGGCAGTTCCTTGCCGCCGCGCAACTGGTAATTGGCAGTGATGACGGCGACGGCGCCGGCGTCCTGGATGCGCTCTTGCAGGCTCGTGGCCGAGAAGCCGCCGAACACCACCGAATGCGTGGCGCCGATGCGGGCGCAGGCCTGCATGGCGACGATGCCTTCGACCGTCATCGGCATGTAGATGACGACGCGGTCGCCCTTTTGCACGCCCATTTCCTTCAGCGCGCTGGCGAACTGGCTGACTTTTGCGTGCAGTTCCTTGTAGGTGACGTTGGTGACCTTGCCGTCATCGCTTTCGAAAATGATGGCTTTCTTGTCTTCTGTCGGTGTGCCCAGGTGGCGGTCCAGACAGTTGTAGGAGGCATTCAACTCGCCATCGGCAAACCACTGGTAGAACGGGGCATTGGACTCATCCAGCACCTGGGTAAATGGCTTGTTCCAGCTAAGGTTTTCACGCGCCAGCCGAGCCCAGAAGCCTTCGAAATCATTTTCTGCTTCAGCGCACAAGGCGTTGTAGCCCTCCATGCCGGAAATTCGGGCCGACTGCACGGTGGCAGCACTGGGTGGAAACACGCGATTTTCAACCAATGTGGACTGGATGGAATTGTCAGGGGTGCTCATTAATCATGTCTCCTTGGGTCATTGAATCGAGCGTACTTTCGACCTTTGCACTTACAGGCCACTGACGGGCTTGCGCCTTAATCCATGTGATTCGGCCGGAGTCCGGCGCGCCCTACAATTCCCAGCCCTAGTAACGGTTTGCCCCATGTCCCAACCCACTCCTCCAAAACTCACGCCGCTACGACCCTTGCCCAGCCTGATCTTTGCCAGCCGCTGGCTGCAGGTGCCGCTTTATCTGGGGCTGATCGCGGCCCAGGGGGTTTATGTCTTTCACTTCCTGGTGGAGTTGCTGCACCTGATTGAAGCCGTGTTCGGCAGCCAGGCGGCATTGCAGTCGCTCATCACGAGCATCGGCTACAAGACCACCGTGCCTATCACCACGCTGAACGAAACCGTCATCATGCTGGTCGTGCTGGCGCTGATTGACGTGGTCATGATTTCCAACCTCTTGATCATGGTGATCGTGGGCGGTTATGAAACCTTTGTCAGCCGCATGGACTTGGAAGGCCACCCCGACCAGCCCGAATGGCTCAGCCATGTGAATGCGTCGGTGCTCAAGGTCAAGCTGGCCACGGCCATCATCGGCATCAGCTCGATCCATCTGCTCAAGACCTTCATCAACGCCGACAACTACACGGACCGGGTGCTGATCGCGCAGACGGTGATTCACATTGCCTTCCTGCTGTCGGCGATGGCCATCGCGTACACCGACAAGATCATGTCCGGCATCGCGGCGCAAAAACACTGACAAAAAAGGCCTTTTGCGCAGACAAGACTAGCGCTTTCAGCTATCTAAACAATAGCATGTAGCGTTTTTTATTCACACCATGTTCTGCGGCACTACCCAGGCGTCGAACTCCTCGGCCGTCACATGGCCCGAAGCCACGGCGGCTTCGCGCAGGCTGCTGCCTTCCTTGTGCGCCTTCTTGGCGATGAAGGCGGCCTTGTCGTAGCCGATGTGCGGATTGAGCGCCGTCACCAGCATCAGCGAGCGGCCGACCAGCTCGGCGATGCGCTCGCGGTTGGGCTCAATGCCCACGGCGCAGTGGTCGTTGAAGCTCACCATGCCATCGGCCAGCAGCCGCACGCTTTGCAGGAAGTTGTAGGCCACCATCGGCCGGAACACATTGAGCTCGAAGTTGCCCGACGCGCCGCCGAAATTGATCGCCACGTCGTTGCCGAACACCTGCGCGGCCAGCATGGTCAGCGCCTCGCTTTGCGTCGGGTTGACCTTGCCCGGCATGATGGACGAGCCCGGCTCGTTCTCGGGAATGCTCAGCTCGCCAATGCCGCTGCGCGGGCCGCTGGCCAGCCAGCGCACATCGTTGGCGATTTTCATGAGGCTGGCGGCCAGCGTTTTCAAGGCGCCATGGGCGTGGACCAGCGCGTCGCACGACGCCATGGCCTCGAACTTGTTCGGCGCGGTGACGAAAGGCAAACCGGTCAGCCGCGCCAGCTCGGCCGCCGCCTGCTCCGCATAGCCCTTGGGCGCGTTCAGCCCGGTGCCTACCGCCGTTCCGCCCAGGGCGAGTTCATACAGATGCGGCAGCGCGGCCCGCACATGCGCCTCACCATGCGCCAGCTGCGCCACATAGCCCGAAAATTCCTGGCCCAGGCTCAAAGGCGTCGCGTCCTGCAGATGGGTGCGGCCGATCTTCACGATGCCGTCGAAATCGCTGGATTTTTGCCCCAGCGTAGCGCGCAGTTTTTCCAGTGCGGGAAGCAGTTTTTCAGTGATGGCGACGACCGCGGACACATGCATGGCCGTGGGAAACACGTCGTTCGACGACTGGCTGCGGTTCACGTCGTCATTCGGATGGACAAGCCTGGCATCGCCGCGCTCGCCGCCCAGCAGTTCGCTGGCCCGGTTCGCCAGCACTTCATTGACGTTCATGTTGGTCTGCGTGCCCGAGCCGGTCTGCCAGACGACCAGCGGGAACTCGTCCGGATGCTTTCCTGCAATGACCTCATCGGCAGCAGCCACGATGGCATCGGCTTTTTTAGTGTCCTGCAACCCCAGCGCCTGGTTGACCAAGGCCGACGAGCGCTTGATCTGCGCCAGCGCCTGGATCAGCTCGACCGGCTGGCGCTCGCCCGAAATGTCGAAGTTCTGCAAGGAGCGCTGGGTCTGCGCGCCCCATAGCCGGTCAGCGCGAACCTCGATCGGCCCGAAGGTGTCACGCTCAAGGCGGGTGGTGGCGGTTGTACTCATGGTGTAAGGCCTGACCTGTCAAAATGGAGGGTGATCGTTTCAGCATAGCCGCTAATAAAAGTAATCAAAAGCAAACCCCGTCAACGGGAGTTGCTCCAACCCACCCAAGCCCATGACCACCATCAAACAAGCCGACCTCATCGAATCCGTTGCCGCCGCCCTGCAGTTCATCAGCTATTACCACCCGGCCGACTACATCGCCCACCTGGCGCGCGCCTACGAGCGCGAGCAAAGCCCGGCCGCCAAGGACGCGATTGCGCAGATCCTGACCAACAGCAAGATGAGCGCGACCGGCCACCGCCCGATCTGCCAGGACACCGGCATCGTCAACGTGTTCCTCAAAGTCGGCATGGACGTGCGCTGGGAAGGCTTCACCGGCAGCCTTGATGACGCGATCAACGAAGGTGTGCGGCAAGGCTACAACCACCCCGACAACACGCTGCGCGCCTCCGTCGTGGCTGATCCGCAGTTCGACCGCAAGAACACCAAGGACAACACGCCGGCCGTGATCTTCACCGAGATCGTTCCCGGCAACACGGTTGAAGTCACCGTCGCGGCCAAGGGCGGCGGCAGCGAGAACAAGAGCAAGATGGTCATGCTCAACCCCGGCGACTCGGTGGTGGACTGGGTCTTGAAGACCGTTCCCACGATGGGCGCCGGCTGGTGCCCGCCCGGCATGCTGGGCATCGGCATCGGCGGCACCGCCGAGAAAGCTGTCTTGATGGCCAAGGAAAGCCTGATGGACGACCTGGACATGTACGAGCTGCAGGCCAAATCCGCTTCAGGCGAAGCACTGACCAAGGTCGAGGCGCTGCGCCTGGA
>JAYSYH010000203.1:0-15041 GCA_043716645.1 Betaproteobacteria bacterium
GGCAAAGCCGTCAGAATTCGTCGCCAAGCGTGACGCAACCCTGCACGCCCGTCAGCCCCCTCACCGAACCCGAAACCTGACATGACCTCTGCCTCACGCCGCGTCGATCTGGCCATACATCGCGACAGCGATCGTGGCCACGAACCCGAGAACACCTTCGGCGGCGTCCTGTCGTTCATGCGCAGGCGCTACACACGTGACCTCACGGGCGTGGACGTTGCGGTCACCGGCATACCACTGGACCTGGCCACGACCTTCCGCCCAGGCGCGAGGCTGGGCCCGGCTGCCGTGCGCGCGGCGACGGTCCAGCTGAACGAAAAACTGTACCCGTGGGGCTTCGGGCCTTGCGAACACTTGTCGGTCGTCGACTGTGGCGATTGCCCGCTCGACCACCACCGACCTGCCACCATCGTGCCCAGCATCGTCGAACACGCTCGTACCATCATCGCCAGCGGTGCCACGATGCTGAGCCTGGGGGGCGACCACTTCATCACCTACCCTTTGCTGCGCGCCCACGTCGAAAAATACGGCCAGCCGCTGTCGCTGATCCACTTTGATGCGCACAGTGACACCTGGGCCGACGACGACCCGGACTCGCTGAACCACGGGACGATGTTCTACAAGGCCATACGCGAAGGTCTCATCGACCCGCGACGATCGGTGCAGATCGGCATCCGGACGTGGAACGACGACTTCATGGGCATGAACGTGCTGGGCGCCGACTGGGTGCACGGCCAAGGTACCCGGGCAGTTGCAGACCGGGTGCTGGAACTGGTGGGCGAGAACCCTGCGTACCTGAGTTTCGATATCGACTGTCTCGACCCGGCCTTTGCGCCGGGCACCGGCACGCCGGTTCCCGGTGGACTGAGCAGCGCGCAGGCGCTGGATATTTTGCGCCGCCTGGTGCCGGCGCATTTGATCGGTATGGACGTGGTCGAGGTGGCCCCGGCTTACGACCACGCCGAGATCACGGCACTGGCGGCGGCGCACATCGCTGCTGAAATGCTTTGCGTGCTGGGGGCCAAGCGGCGCCAGCAAGACTTTGGCGGGACGTCGGCATGACGTCCGCTAGAAATTAGCAAGTTCGTCTGATCCCGAACGATGACGAGCAAACCCCAACCCATGTTGGCCCGAATGAAGGCCGATATCTGGCGACTGTTGCAGCGCGGCGAACACGAACCACTGTCGCACGTCGGTGACCTTGGCCGCCGAGCGGCGGTCGGCCTCGGCTGAGCCTTCGCGGCCGCGAAAGCGTTCGATGATCTGCTTGACCTGCAAGAATTTGGCCTCGGTGTACTGGGCATCGTCCGAGCCCGTCAGCGTGCCTTCGGTGCAGGCGCGCAGTTCGGTCTGGAAGTCGCGCACATCGGCGTCGGTGGCAGCTTGCGCTTCCAGCGCAATGAAACGCCCCGGGTTGTAGGGTGAATTCAACTAGTCGATCTGCGTCAGCGACTCGTTGATGCGCGCCACACGCTCCTTGATGGTCTCGCGCTCGCGCTCGCGGTGCAGTTGCGACTGGAAGTGCGCCACCTCGCGGGTGATGTTCTCGTTGAGCCGTTCTTTAAAACGCGCCACGAAGCGCGGCAGGCCGTCGGCCTTGAGCATCTCGAGCATGGCGCGGAACTCGGGGCCGGCGGCCACGGTGGCGTCGACGTCCTGCGTGTCGAGCTTGAAGGCTTCCTTGTACTCGGTCATCGCGCGCAAGACCTTCTCGGTCAGCCGCGCCAGCTTCCTGTCGTCGGCGTCGATGCGTTCCTGCAGCCAGCGCCGCATGTCGTGCTCGCGGCTGTCGCAGGCTTAGACACTGAGGGTGTGCTCGCCCAGGGCCTCGGCGCGCCAGCTTTCGATGAGCGCGAAGTGTTGGGCATGGGCTGGGAAGTCCGGTGCGTCCAGCCGCTGGCGGGTGGCCGCGAGAAGCTACTGCGCCTGTTCCTGCTTCAGCAGCGTGCGCGCCCGTTCGGCCTCGCGCTCCTTCAGCCGGGTGGTCGTTCCGGCGAGTGCGGCTTCCAGGGCGGCGAGCTGCTCGGCCCAGGAGCATGCTGAAACGGTTCTGGCAACTGGGTGAAGTTCATGGGCACCCATGAGCAGTACGCCAGGATCAACATGACTCAGCTCCCGCTCGCAGCGACGCCGAGTATTGTTCGCAAACGAACAGACTCGGCATGCCTGGCCGGCTAAAAAGGTGGAGGATTATCCAGACATCAAGCCATCCGAATGAGCCTCACATTGCGATTGCGATTGCGTCTGCCCTGCACCGTGAGCGAGGCTTGACAGACGATGCGGCCGCTGCGCGGACACGCCCGATTGCAGTCGATGCAGCCACGCTGAACCCGCCAACAGCCACCACCCCGACAGCCGGGCCGGCCCAGTCTGCGAACTCCCCGCCAGTACCCGCCGAGACAACGCCCGCAGCGCCCGCAGCACCCACAGCACCCGTAGCACCCACAGCACCCGCGACAGAAGAAGACAAGGCCACCCCGCGCAGCCTGCACTCCTGGCTGTTGATCGGTCTGGCCTCTGCGCTGGTCTTGGCCGCAGCGCTGTACTTGCTGCGCAACGTGCTGCTGGGCACACCGACCCCGGTTTACACGGCCACCCAGGCTGTGCTGGTGCAAACCGTGGTCGCCAGCGGCCGGGTGGTTTCGCCGCAGCGGGTCACGGTGGCGCTGCAAAGCCCAGGCCGGGTGCTGCGCGTGGCGGTGGCGCAAGGGCAGACCGTTGAGCGCGGGCAACTGCTGATCGAGTTGGACAACAGCGACGCACGTGCCTCCCTGGCGCAGGCCAGCGCCGCCGTCGCCCAAGCCCAGGCGCGCGTGCGCCAATTGCGCGAGCTGAGCCAGCCCCTGGCGACCCAAGCGCTGGCCCAGGCCCAGGCCACTGCGCTGCAAACGCGCAAGGTGCTGGCGCGCAACCGCGACCTGGTGGCGCAAGGCTTCATCAGTCAAGCCGCACTGGACGACGCGCAGCGCGCAGCCGACGTGGCCAGCAGCCAGGTGGCCAGCGCCCAGGCGCAAGCGCAGACCAATACCCCCAGCGGCAGCGACACCGCGCTGGCCCAGGCCGCCCTGGCGCAGGCGTTGGCGGGGCAGCAACTGGCCAGCGTCAAGCTGGCGCAAGGGCAGGTTCTGGCGCCCAGCAGCGGCGTGTTGATCTCGCGCGACGTGGAGGTGGGCGACATCGTGCAACCCGGCAAGGCGCTGATGGTGCTGGCCGCCGCCGGGCAGACTCAGGTGTTGGTGCAGATCGACGAAAAGAACCTGTCGAAGATCGCGCTGGGGCAGAAAGCTCTGGGCTCGGCCGATGCCTTCGCCAACCAGCGTTTTGACGCCGTGGTGAGCTACATCAACCCTGGCGTGGACGCTGCGCGTGGGTCGGTGGAGGTCAAGCTGGCGCTGACCCAGCCGCCTGCGTATTTGCGCCAGGACATGACGGTGTCCATCGACATCGAAACCGCCCGGCGCACGGCCGCGGTGGTGGTGCCCACCAGCACCCTTGAAGACGCGGCCACTGACCAGCCCTGGGTGCTGGTGGTACGAGACAAGCACGCCGTCAAGCAATTCGTCACGCTGGGCCTGCGCGGCGACACGCGGGTTGAGGTGCTCAGCGGAGTGACGGCGGGTGAAGGCGTGGCGCCGGTCTCCAAGAACGGCGTGAAGGCGGGCCAGCGGGTGCGGGCCCGCGTGCAGGCCGTTCCCCCACCCGCTCGAGAGCACGCTGCTGGCAAGAGCCCGATGGCGCAGTGAGGTGAGCACCATGAACCCAGTGCCATGAACCCGCTGTTGCCGTTTGAATGGGTTCTGGCCACCCGATTCTTGCGCGAGGGCCTGCTGCAGACGCTGTTCATCATTGCCGGCGTGGCCCTGGGCGTTTCGGTGATTGTGTTCATGTCGGCGCTGCTGACGGGTCTGCAGGGCAGCATCTTCAAAACCCTGCTGGACTTTCAAGCGCAAATCGTCATCAAGTCGCCCGATGAAGCGCCGCGCAGTTTGCGGCGCGAGCCAGGTGTCGAATATGCAGCCCGCGTGCAGCCGCGCGCCCAGCGTCCGCGCTCACTGGATCAGTGGCAGAAGGTGCGCGACACGACACTGGCCATTCCTGGGGTGTTAGTGGTGGCACCGGTCATCGAAGACGCCGCATTCATTGTTCGTGGCGATGCCAACATCGGTGTTGGCCTGCGCGGCATCGAACCCGAAAGCTACCTGCGGCTGATTGCGTTGAAAGAAAAGATCATTGCTGGCCGCGCCGAGCTGAGTAGCACTGACGTGTTGATCGGCAGCGACCTGGCTAAAGACTTGGGGCTGACCATCGGGGACAAGCTGACCTTGAAAGCGGCCGTGGGTTCGTCAGTCGTGCTGTTCGTGTCGGGCATCTTCGACTTCGGCAACCAGGGCCAGAACAAGGGTGCCGTCTATGTCGCGCTGCGAACCGCGCAAAGCCTGCTCGGTTTGCCCGGCGCAGTCACGAGTTTGTGGGTCAAGGTGGCGGCGCCGTTCGACGCTGAAACCACGGCGCAGAAAATTGGCGCACAGCCAGGCATCCAGGTTGAAAGCTGGATCGAAACCAATGCCGAGTTTTTCAAAGCGCTGTCGGGCCAGACGCTGAGCTTTTTCATGATTCGCCTGTTCGTGGGCCTGACAGCGGCGCTAGGCATCGCCAGCGTGCTGGTGGTGTCGGTGGTGCAGAAGTCCAAGGAGATTGGCATCTTGCGAGCCACCGGCACCACGCGCGGGCAAATCCTGGGTGTGTTCTTGTTGCAAGGCGCATTGCTGGGCTTGCTGGGCTCGGTGCTGGGCTCGTTGATGGGCTGGGGGTTTCTGATTGCCTGGCGTGGCTTTGCCGTCAACGATGAAGGGGTGCCGTTCTTCACGCTGGAAGCCGGGCCGGTCTTGTACCTGATCGTCGCGCTGGGCGCGACGGCGGTGGGCGTCCTGTCGGCGCTGTTTCCGGCGCAGCGCGCGGCCCGGCTCGACCCGGCGGTGGCGATCCGTGGCTGACCTGCGGCCCCGGCCCCATGATGCGTTGACCTTGAAGCTGGAGGGCATACACAAGTCTTACGGCAGCGGCACCGCGCACGCCACCGAAGTCCTGCACGGCATCGACCTGAGCCTGGCACGCAGCGAATTCGCTGCTTTGATCGGCCCTTCAGGTTCGGGCAAGAGCACGCTGCTCAACATCATCGGCCTGCTGGACAAACCCAGCTCTGGCAAGATCTTTCTCACCGGTCAAGAGACCGACAAACTGGCTGACCAAGCCCTGACGCGGCTGCGTGCCCAAGCCATCGGCTTTGTGTTTCAGTTTCACAACCTGCTGCCCGCGTTCACCGCCGTGGAAAATGTGATGCTGCCGCTGCTGGCGGCACGCGGCAGGCCCGATACGGCAATGCGCACGCGGGCGCTGGAGCTGATCGACCGGGTGGGCTTGAAGCCCTGGGGCCACCACCTGGCCAACGACCTGTCCGGCGGCCAGCAGCAGCGCGTGGCGATCGCCCGCGCTCTGGTGATGCAGCCCGCGCTGGTGCTGGCTGACGAGCCCACCGGCAACCTGGACACGCAATCGGCCAACAGCGTGTTCGACCTGCTGCGCGAAGTCAGCAGCGGCGGCACCACGTTCCTGATCGTCACCCACGACCCGCGCCTGGCTGCCCGCTGCGACCGCTTGATTGAGCTGGTGGACGGGCTGGTTCAGACCGACAAGGCGACCGTTGCAACGCGGCCTGGGGTCAGGTCACCGGCCCCGGTTTGACAACTTCCTGCTCCCGCTCTTGCTCTTGCTCTTGCAGAGAGCGCCACATCACCTTTCCCGACCCGCTCTTGGGCAGCGCGTCGACGAACTGCACCAGACGCGGCACCTTGTAGACGGCCATGTGCTCGCGCGCCCAATCGATGATGTCCTGCTCGCTGGTCTTGCCACGTGCCGCCTCGCGAAGCACGATGACGGCCTTCACCGTCTCGCCGCGATAGGCGTCGCGCGAGCCGATCACGCAGGCCTCTTGCACCAGCGGGCAACCGAAGAGCAGCAGTTCGACCTCGCTGGGCCAGACCTTGAAGCCACTGGCGTTGATCATCCGTTTGAGGCGATCGGTGATGAAGAAGTAACCGTCCTCGTCGCGCCGACCCAGGTCACCGGTTCGAAAGAAACGCTTGTCGTCGATGGTGATGAAGGACGCTTCGGTGGCCGCGGTGTGGCCCCAGTAGCCTTTGAAAACCATCGGCCCGTGGGTGACGATCTCGCCGGTCTCACCGGGTGGCAGTTCAGCTCGTGTTTCGGGGTCGATGATGCGGCTGTCGACACCGAAAATCGGAATGCCCAGGCACTGCAACTTGGCGTGTTCGGGCGGGTTGGCGTGGGTGGGCGCAGCGGTCTCGGTCAGGCCATAGCCTTCGGCAAATGTCAGGTTGAATTCGGCCTTCAAACGCTCGGCCACTGCCTGCGGCATGGCCGCGCCGCCACCCGACAGGTAACGCAGGCTGGACAAGTCAAAAGACCGATAGTTCGGGCTGCCGAAGAGGTCGATGATCATCGTCGGAATGCAGGTGAAGTGCGTCACCCGGTAGCGCGAAATGGCGCGGCCCGCCAGTTCACGGTCCCAACGCGGCAGGATGACCACCGTGCTGCCAGCCAGCACCGACGCCAGCACGCCGTACATCATGCCGGTGATGTGGAACATCGGCACCACACCCAGGCTGATGGTTTCCGTGCTGGCGTGGCTCCACAGGCTGCCGCCGATGGCGTTGGGCATCAGCGTGCGGTGGGTGTGGATGCAGCCTTTGGGCATCCCGGTGGTGCCCGAGGTGTAGGGCAGCAAGGCCATGTCGTCGGCCTTGGCCTGGGGCGCGGTCGGCGTCAGGTCGGCTGCCAGCGCGTCGGTCCAGCGGGTGCAGCCTGGGGGCAGCGGCGGGTCGGCCGTCAGCCAGGCCAACATGGCCGGTGAAGGTGCATCGGCGTCGGCAATAACGGCCGGCATGGCGTCGGTGTAACGCGCCACCAGCACCTGCTGCAAACGCAGCGCTTCGGGCACCTGCGCGTTGGCCTCGGCCACGATTGGTGCCAAATCGGCCATGGTGATGGCCACGCGGGCCTGCGGGTCGACGATGTAGTGGCCGAACTCCTCTGCCCGGTTCATCGGGTTGACGGGCACAACGACAGCATCGGCACGCTGCACGGCGTAGAAGGCGATGACGTACTGCGGACAGTTCTGCATGAACAGCAGCACACGGTCGCCGGCTTTGACCCCTTGAGCCTGCAGCCAGCCTGCCAGCGCTTCAGCCTGGCGGTGCAGTTCGGCGTAAGTCAAAGCCTGACCGAAAAATTGATAAGCCGTGCGGTGCGGGAACCGTTGAGCAGTCACGTTGAGGTTGAACCACAACGTGGTCTCGGGGATGACCAGAGAGCGGGGCAAACGGGCCGGCCAGTAAGTGGCGGGCTGGGCAAGGGTAGCGGCGGCGTTGGCGGTTGGCAAAAGACACTCCAGCAAGGGATACCCCAGGTGTACCGCCTGGGCGCCGCGCCGTCATCAAGCCTTACCCGCAGCCGCAGGTCAACCCGGGCGCACTGACCGGCCGGCGTTGGCGTGATTTCAGTCCTGGCGGGTGGCGCTGCGACGCCACTTCTTGCAGTCGGCATGACCCATCTGCTCCGAGCGCAGGCACTCTTTTTCCATGCAGACGAAGTACATCAGCGGGTTGCGACCAGCGCACAGGGCTTCGGGGTTGGTCGCCACCGGCCTGGGTGCATCCAGCACGGGCGCGGACGTCGGCGCGGGCGCGGATGCCACGTCCGCCTTGGGCTTGGCAGACTCCGCAACCGGCGCGGGCAAAGGCGCCGTAGGGGCCACCGCCAGCGGTGCCACCGTGCGCGGCGCCTTGCTGACACTAAGCTTCACGGTTGACGCACCGGGCGCGACAGCCGGCGCCGCAGCAGGCGCTACAGCGGAACGGGACGCCGGTGCCACGACCACAGTGGCAACCGCGGATTCGGCCACTGACGCTGCAGGCGCTGCTGCAGAGGTGGCGGAGGTGGCGGAGGTGGCGAAGGCCGCCGAGGCCGCCGAGTCGGCTGAAGGCGCCGACGCGGCAGCCCTATCGGTTACGGCCGGCGAGACTGCCGGTTTGCCTTTCAATGCCAGTGCCGCCGCAGCAACCAGCAAAAGTATCCCGACACCCAGGCCGGTCATCAAACGCCAGGGCCGCCCGCCGGCCACAGCAGCCGCGGGCACGGAGACCGGTGCGGCAGTCATGTCGGCCAGCAGCGCTGGCCGCGCCATGCGCACGGTCTGCTGGTCTTGGGTTGCGCGCAAGTGGTGCGTGGCTGGCACGAGCAGGGTCACCGCGTCGACTGGCGCCGACGGCATGATCACAGTGCGGTCCCAGTCCGACACCGGCTGCTGCGCAGACGCCCGGCGCAACGGCGTTGGCGCGCGCCGTTCCAGCACGTCGCGCAAAGCGGCCACGCTCTGGGGACGATCGGCCGGGCGGGGCGCCAGCATCCAGTCGATGATGTGCAGGAAATTTTCGCTGCAACCTGGCACGGCCTGCGTGGTCAGGGCCGAAGCGTCGTCGTGCACGGCCCGCGCTGTTGCGGGTGGCGGCGGCCGACCCAGCAACAGGAAGTGCAGTGTGGCGCCCAGCGCGTAGATGTCGGTCCAGGGCCCTTGCTTCACCGAGCCAGCCTCGGCGTATTGCTCGATCGGGGCGTAGGCCGGCTTCAGGATGGCGGTCAGTGCCTGGCTCTTGTCGCTGAGCACGCGGCGCGCGGCGCCGAAGTCCAACAACACTGGGTGGCCATCGGGCTCGATCTGGATGTTGTCGGGCGCGATGTCGCGGTGGTACACGCCTTCGGAATGCAGCTTCTCGATGGCGCCCAGCAGCGGGTCGAGTACGCTGCGCAACCAGATTTCGTCGGGCGGGTTGCCCATCGCCTGCCGCACTGCTTTGACGGTGCGCCCGCGCAGCACGGGCATGGCCATGTAAGCGGTGCCATTGGCCTCCCAGAACCGGTGCACCTTCAGCAACGACGGGTGGTCGAAGCGGGCCAAAAGACGGGCTTCGTTGACGAAGGATTTCAGGCCCAGCGCAAAAGTTTCGGCGTCGGACTGGGATCGGATCGAGACGAACATCGTCTCGGTGCGGCCGGCCAGCGAGGCCGGCATGTATTCCTTCACCGCCACCTCGCGCTCGAGTGCGTGGTCGAAGGCCAGATAAACAATGCCAAAGCCGCCGATGCCCAACAAGCCGCGCAATTCGAACTCGCCCAGTCGGGTGCCCGCAGGCAGCGCGCTGGGATTGGCGTTGTGTTGACTGGCGGCTGGGTCAGACATTCCTGTTCGAGCTTAACAGGGCTGCCATGGTGCAGCCATGACGATCACGCCGGCTGGCGCCCGCTGCGCTCGCGCGCGTGGCGGGCCCTGGCCCGCACTTTCCACGACTGCAACTGCGCCTTGCGTTCCAGCGCCGTGAGGCTGTCGCGCCGGGCCTCGCGCTGCAGCTTGGCGTAGTTGCGCAGGCGCTCTGCACTGACGCTCTCGCGCACGACGCACCCCGGTTCTGCTTCGTGTCGGCAATCACGGAACCGGCAGCGCTGCGCCAGTGCGGCGATGTCGCCGAAAGCCACATCCAGGCCTTCGGCCGAGCCGTCCAGCCGCAACGTGCGCAGGCCCGGTGTGTCGATGATGCAGGCACCCTGCGACGTGACATGCAGCGAGCGCGCCGTGGTGGTGTGACGGCCGCGGTTGTCACCTTGACGGTTGGCGCCGGTGTCTTGCGTGTCGCGGCCGGTCAGCGCGTTGGTCAGCGTGCTTTTGCCGGCGCCACTCGAGCCCAGCAGCACCAGGGTCACACCGGCTTGCAGCCAGGGCGCCAGCTGCAGCGCGGGCTCGTCGCCCCGTGCGTCCACTGTCACCGTCGAGACGTCGGCGGGCATCACCGCCTGCACTTCACGCAAGCGCTCGATGGCATCTGGGCACACGTCCTTCTTGGTCAGCACAACCACCGCATCAACGCCGGCCATGCGCACCATCGCGGCATAGCGCTCGAGTCGGCGCAGGTTGAAGTCGTGGTCCAGGCCCATGACCAGCAGCGCGATGTCGACGTTGCTGGCAATCACCGCCCGCGTGGCTTTGTCGCTGCCGTCGTGCAGGCGCCGCGCCAGCTGGCGCGTTGGCGGCGCGCGCAGCCTCACCCACCATTCGCCCAGGGCGTTACGTTCGGCCACCACCCAGTCGCCCACCGCAATGGCGTCGGCCTGCTCGGTCAACGCGTTGCGCAAGGCGGGCAGCAGGCGCGCGGTCTGCTCGGCCTGGCCATCGTGCAACAGCACGCCTTCGCGTTGCACTTCGATGACCCGCATCGGCACCGGTTCTGCGCAGCCGGCGGCAAGGTTCAAAACATGTTCCATCAGCACCGGGGTCAACCCGATGCGCTGCAGTCCCGTCCAAGGATGGGACGACGACAGATGAAGATTTTCGGTCATGGATCGCTTCCGTACAAAACCCGCGGCGCACAGTGCCGCATCAGCCGCAGGCGGGTGGCCGGCGGCAGCTCGAGACACAGAGAGGGGTGTTGTCGGCCGGGACCTCAGGTCACGGCATCACGGCGGCGTCAGTTCAAGCAGCGAACGCGGGGTTCGCGCGGCAGCAACTCAGAGCGTGCGGGCCGACAGAAGGGGGTGATCAATCTTGCGCATGGCAGCCTCCTGCTGTGTCTTGAACGAGGTCGTGAATGTACGCCACGGATGTACGCCACGGATGTACGCCACGGACGTACGCCACGGACGTGCGCCACGGACGTGCACTGCGGCTTGTTGCGCTTCAGGAACAAGCCCGCCCTATCCTCCCGGTTGTGCACCCCACTACGGACCCACTGCGCCTGCTGTATCTGGACGAAGCCTTGCTCGTGATCTGCAAACCGGCTGGGCTGCTGGCGGTGCCGGGGCTTGGCGAAGCCGGTGCCGACAGCCTGACCACACGGCTGCAAGCGCTGCATGCCGACGCACGGGTCGTGCACCGGCTGGACATGGCGACCTCGGGCTTGATGGTCTTCGCACGCGGCGCCACAGCGCAGCGTGCGCTGAGCATGGCCTTCGAAGCGCGGCGGGTGCGCAAGCAGTACGAGGCTGTCGTCGAAGGCACGGTCACCCGGGATGTCGGTGCGATCGAAGCGCCCCTGCTCGCCGATTGGCCGAACCGCCCGCGCCAGCAGGTCGACGCCCAACACGGCAAACCGTCGCTGACCCGGTGGCTCGTGCTGCAGCGCGAAGCCACCACCACCCGGCTGGCGTTGACGCCCATCACCGGGCGCACCCACCAACTGCGCGTTCATCTGCAATACATCGGGCACCCGATACGCGGCGACGCGCTTTACGCGCCACCGCCGCTGAACGCGCAACGTTTGTTGCTGCACGCCACGCAGCTGGCTTTCGCACACCCGATGCACGGCACAGCGCTGAGCTTCAGCAGCCCCGCGCCGTTCTGAACGCAGCCGCTACATTGCTGTCCCACTCCACTCACCATCGACCATGACCCGACACCTCACCCTCATCACCGGCGCGTCACGCGGGCTGGGCCTGGCTCTGACCGAACAATTGCTGACGCAAGGCCACCGTGTGCTGGCGCTGGCGCGCCAACCTACCGTTGCGACCGCGTCGACGGGCAGCGAGCTGATCAGCTGGCAAGTCGATCTGGTGGACAGTGCGCCGGTGGCCGACCGTCTGGCCGGCTGGCTGGCCGCGCAGGACGCCAGCGCCATCGCATCGGTGACCTTGATCAACAACGCGGGCACGCTGTCCGATCCCGCGCCGCTGTCGGCCGGACGCAGTGCCGATCTGGCTCGCGCGCTGCGGGTCGGCCTGGAAGCGCCGATGCTGCTGAGCGCCGCGTTCCTGCGCGCCACCGCCGCGTGGACCATGCCGCGCAAGGTGCTGATGGTCTCGTCGGGCCTGGGCCGTTACGCCATGGCCGGCAGCGCTGCCTACTGCGCAGCCAAGGCCGGCATGGACAACCTGGCGCGGGCCATTGCGCTGGAAGAGGCCACGCAGCCGAATGGCGCGCGCATCGTGTCGTTGGCCCCGGGTGTCATCGACACCGACATGCAGGTGCAACTGCGCAATGCCAGTGCAGAACGGTTCCCCGAGCGCGAACGCTTCGTCGGCATGAAAACCGGCGGCCTGCTGATGAGTCCGGCACTGGCCGCAAGCAAGGTGCTGACCGTGCTGGCGCAGGCCGATTTCGGCAACAACGTCATCGCCGACGTGAGGAACGTCTGATGACGGCGACCCTGCACACACGCGCGGCTGAATTGATCCGCACGCTGAAGATGCACAGCCACCCCGAAGGCGGTCATTACGCCGAGGTATTTCGTTCGACACAGATGGTGCAGCCCGTGGGCCCTGGCGAAGGCCGACCGCTACGGCCCGCGCTGACCACCATCGACTTTCTGCTGACCGCTGGCCAGTTCTCGGCCTGGCACCGCGTCGCGTCGGACGAAGTCTGGCACCTTCTGGAAGGCCGCGCGCTGCGGCTGTGGCTGGCACCGCCGGACCTGGGCGCTTTCACCTCGGTCGATCTGGCGCCGCTGTCGGCCAGCGGCGCGCCGCGGCACGTGGTGCCGGCTGGTTGGTGGCAGGCTGCCGAGCCGGTGGGCGACTACGCTTACGTCGGCGCCACCGTGGGCCCGGGCTTCGACTTCGCCGATTTCACCTTCGGACGTGAAAACCTTGCGCTGAAGGCCGCACTGGCCCAACAAGCGCCAGCCCTGCAACGCCTGCTGTGAACTGAAGGCCCAGGCGCACAGCCGCTGGAAGCTTCAGTCTGCCAACCAGGCCGCCACATCGTCTTTCAGCTGCTTCAGATCGGCCTGCCGCGTGTACATCATGTGGCCGGCGTCGTAGTAGCGGTGCTGTACGCGCGCCAGCACTTCCAGTGGCACGTCCAGGTGCGCCAGCGACCAGTCGGTGGCGCTGTACGGTGTGCCCAGGTCGTAGCGGCCGCTGGCCACCAGCACGCGCAGCTTGGGGTTGCGGCGCAAGGCGCGCGCCAGGTCGGGCGCGGTGCTGCAGAAGCCTCCGTCGCTCTTGCCGCCGCGGTTCCAGTTCCAACCCTTGTTGACTTCGCTGCCCAGCACCTGGTAGCGCTCGGTGATAGGCAGATTGAGTTGACGCGCGAAATAGTCCATCCCGGCCATTGCGTAGGGGCCGGCAATGGCCTCGATGCCAGGGTCGAACTCCCAGTCGCGCGTGCGGCTGGCGGCCATCGCGCCGCTGGCGCGGGCGTCCAAGCGCCCGACCATCCGGCCCTGGCTGCGCAGTGCCTCGAAGAAGAAAGTGTGGTCGCTGATGCGCAGGTTCTTTTCTTCAACCAGGCCGCGCGCCAGGCCCGTCAATTCACTGATGCGCTGCGCGACCTTGCTGCGCGTTTTCTCGCTCAGGCGTGAACCGGCCAGCAATGCAGCGGCGTAGTCCTCTTGAACAAAAGTTTCAGCCGCCGCGCGGGCCGTGGCCGAGGTCGCAGCGTGAGCGCCCTGCAGCCGGCCGTGGAACTGCGCGGTGTTGGCAAAGGCCGGCAGGAACAGCGCATACGGCAGGTCATTGCCGGGCGTGAATTCCAAAGTCTGCAGGTCCATCGCGCACGACACCAGGATCACGCCGCTGAGCACCACACCCAGGTCTTGCAACTTCAGCGCAAGGCCGGCAGCGCGCGTGGTGCCGTAACTTTCGCCGGCCATGTAGACCGGTGAACCCCAACGCTGTTGGCGGGTCAACCACTGGCGCATCACCTCGGCCAGCGCGTCGATGTCGCCGTCCACCGACAACAGCTTCTTGCGCGCCGCTTCGCTGGCGGTTGTCGACCAGCCGGTGTGCGGCGGGTCGATGAAAACCAGGTCGAAATGCTCGAACCAGCTGTGCGGATTGGCCTGAACCGCATAAGGCGCGGCGGGCATGCTGGTGTCGTCGGGCACCACCACGCGCTGCGGGCCCAGCGCGCCCAGGTGCAGCCAGATGGACGCCGAACCCGGCCCGCCGTTGAAGGCGAAACACACCGGTCGCGTGGCCGGGTCCGCGCCCTTCAGCAGGTAGGCCGTGGTCAGCACCGCGGCTTCGGGTTCGGCGCTGCTGTCCAGGCCCTCGGGCAGCACCGGGACGAAGGCGGCGTGGGTGGCGTAGTCCAGGCTGCGACCGGCGATCTGCACGCTGCCCGTGCTGGTGGCAGCGGCCTGATTGAGCAGTTGGGTGATGCGGGCTTGCTGCCGCTTGGCAGCGTCGTTGCCGTTGCCGTTGCCGTTGCCGGCGGGGGTGCTGCTGGGTTCGGCCATGGCGGGGGTCCTGCGTTTTAATTCGGGTTCGAGATTGGGGCAACAGGCGGCGGCGCTTCAGCGCTGACCACCGGCCAGCAGCTGCGCGTAGCGAGCCAGATCGACATTGCCACCGCTGACGATGATGCCCACGCGCTGGCCCGGAACCCGCACTGCGCCATGCAACAAGGCCGCAGCGCCCAGGCAGCCGGTGGGTTCGACCACCATCTTCATGCGTTCGGCGAAAAAGCGCATCGTGGCCGCCAGTTCTTCGTCGGTGACGGTGACGATGCGTTGCACCAGCTGCTGGATGACAGGGAATGTGAGCTGTCCGCTGTGCTGCGTCTGCGCGCCGTCGGCGATGGTCGTGGGCGTTTCGATGTGCACGATGCTGCCACTGCGAAACGACTGCTGGCCGTCATTGCCGGCTTCGGGCTCGACGCCATACACCTTGCACAGCGGCGACAGCGCCTTGGCCGCCAGCGCGCTGCCGCTGGTGAGCCCGCCGCCGCCCATGCAAACGAACAGGTGATCGAGCGGGCCGACCTCGTCGATCAACTCCTTGGCTGCCGTGCCCTGGCCGGCGATCACGTCGGCGTGGTCATACGGCGGAATCAGCGTCATGCCGCGTTCCTCGGCAATCTGGCGGCTGATGGCTTCGCGGTCTTGCGTGTAGCGGTTGTAGTGCACCACCTCGGCGCCATAGCCGCGGGTGGCCGTTACTTTGGCGACCGGCGCGTCCTCGGGCATCAGGATCAC
>JAYSYH010000204.1:0-15019 GCA_043716645.1 Betaproteobacteria bacterium
GGCCACCTGGGCGACGGCAATCTGCACTACAACGTGCAGGGCCCGGCAGGCGCCGATGCCGCGCATTTCCTGGCCACCCACGAACATGCGGTGAACACCATCGTGTTCGATGCAGTGGCCGAATTCGGCGGTTCTTTTTCTGCAGAACACGGCATCGGATCGTTGAAGCGCGACGAGTTGGCGTTGCGCAAATCAGCGGTGGCACTGGGCCTGATGCGCGCCATCAAGGGCGCGCTGGACCCGCTGGGTTTGATGAACCCGGGGCGGGTGATCTAGCCGACTTTCTGAAGACCTACTGCAGAGGTCCTTCGAGGCCGCGCGGTACCGCCACCGCCATCGTTTCGATTCCTTCTTCCTGTAGCGCGCTGCGCTCGGCGGCCGTGGCCTGACCGCGAATGCCTCGCTGCGGCGTTTCACCGTAATGGATGCGTCGCGCTTCTTCGGCAAACCGCGGGCCCACGTCTTCGGTGTTCGCCACCAGATGGCGCACGGCCGCCAGCCAAGCCGCCTGCAGGTCGGGCGCTGCGAGGGGCTTGGCGATGGACGTGGTGGGTGCTTTGGCGGCGCCTGCAGCCAGCGTACCGGCAGAACCGGCGCTGGCGGTTGATGGCGCTGCGCGGCCTTCGCGCCCACCCGACAAGTTCAAACGCGGCGCGGAAGGCATGCGCATCACGACCTTGTCGGCGCACAGCGGGCACTCGATCAAGCCACGGCCGTTTTGCGCCATGAAGTCGTCGTCAGAGCCGAACCAGCCTTCGAACAGGTGGCCGTTGTCGCAGCGAAGGTCGAGCACTTTCATCTGGTCCGCATCATAGGTTGGCGGCCCGCTCGGCACTCAGCCAGGTCAGGGGCCGCAGCCCCGATTGCGCGCGGGTCAGCCACGCCAGGCCGATCTGCGTCTTCACATCGGGCAGTTCGTCACGCGCCGACAAGGTTTCCAGTTCCGCGGGCGTCATCGAAACCGTTTCGACGAATTCACCCACGTCGAGTTGCTGGGCGCCGGCCACCAGGCCACGCGCGAACCACAGCCAGATGCTTTCGCTGGAATACGCAGCGGCGTTGTGGATCTCGCCGCCATAGGCCCACTCAGCCGCCGTGTAGCCGGTTTCTTCCAGTAACTCACGCACCGCGCAGGCGATGGTTTTCTCGCCGGCTTCCAGCTTGCCGGCCGGCCATTCCAGCAGCACCTTTTGCAGCGGGTAGCGGTACTGGCGCACCAGCACGCAACGCCCGTCGTCCAGGATCGGAATAACCGCCACGGCGCCACCGTGCTGGATGTATTCGCGAGTGGCCGTGCTGCCGTCGGGCAACCGCACATCGTCCTTGCGCACGTCCAGGAAACCGCCCGACACCAGTATCCGGCCGCCGATGCGGTGCTCGATCAGGTGCGCGTCAGCAATCAAGCGATCCATGCGCTGATCAATTGGCCAGGGCCTTGACGATGGCGTCACGGCACATCGCCAGCAGGCCGCCAGAGAACGGCCCGAAGACGAACACCGCGATGCCGTTCAAGGCCAGCAAGGCACTGACGCCGGCACCGCGGACGATGGGCGCGGTCTGCACGGGTTCGTCGAACCACATCACCTTGATGACGCGCAGGTAGTAGAAGGCGCCGATCAACGAGAACATCACCGCCACCACGGCCAGCCAGATGTTGGCACTGACGTTGGTGGTGACCAGGGCCTGGATGATGGCCAGCTTGGCGAAGAAACCGACCATCGGCGGCAGGCCGGCCAGCGAGAACATGAAGACCGTCATCACGCCAGCCACCCAGGGCGCGCGACGCGACAGGCCGGCCAGGTCATCGATCTGTTCGCTCTCGAAGCCCTCGCGCGACAAGAACATGATCAGGCCGAAGGTGCCCAGCGTGGTCAGCACGTAGGCCACCAGGTAGAACATCGCCGAGCTGTAGGCGTTGCCCGCCGACACCGTGTTACCGCCAACCACGCCGGCCGACAAGCCCAGCAGGATGAAACCCATCTGCGCGATGGTCGAGTAGGCCAGCATGCGCTTCAGATTGCTTTGCGCGATGGCCGCCAGGTTGCCCACCGCCAGCGAACCCACCGCCATCACGACGAGCATCTGCTGCCAGTCCACCGCCAAGCCCAGCATACCCTCGACCAGCAGGCGGATGGTGATGGCAAAAGCCGCAAACTTCGGGGCGCCGCCTATCAACAGCGTGGCCGCAGTGGGCGCACCTTGATAAACGTCAGGCACCCACATGTGAAAAGGCACCGCGCCCAGCTTGAAGCCCAGGCCGGCAACCACGAACACCACCCCGAAGACCAGCACTTCGCGGTTGATGCGGTAGTTGGCGATGTGGTCGAAAACCTTGGGAATTTCCAGCGTGCCGGTTGCACCGTACATCATGCTCAGGCCGTACAGCAGGAAGCCGCTGGCCAGCGCGCCAAGAACGAAATACTTCATCGCCGCTTCGGTGGCCCGCGCGTGGTCGCGGCGCAGCGCGGTCAGCGCGTACAGCGACAAGCTCATCACTTCCAGGCCCAGATAGACAACCAGAAAATTGTTTGCCGAGCACATCACCGAGATCCCCAGCAGCACGAACAGGGTGAGCATGTAGAACTCGCCCTTTTCCATGTCGCGCGAAGCCAGAGTCGGCCGGGCATAGGCCAGGGTCAACATCACGCTCAGGCTGGCGAAGGCGGCCAGCAGGCGGCCCATCGGGTCGACCACCACCATGCCGCCCATGCCGTAGGCCGTGGTGCCGGCGTTGTAGTCGCCCAGCTGGATGGCGACGAAAACGGCAATGGCCACTTGCGTGCACCAGTAGGCCGGTCCGCGCTCGGGGTCGTGGGTGAACAGGTCGACCAGCAACACGGTGCAGCCGGCGATGAGCAACCAGATCTCGGGGTAAACAACGGGCCAGTTCATCGGTGTCATGGTCTTGTGATTTGGTGTTTGCCGGCGGCCGTCAGTTCAGCTTGGAAGTTGCGACGTGCTTCAGCAGTTCAGCCACGGAAACGTTCATTACGTCAGTGAAAGGCTTTGGATACAGGCCCATCGCCAGGACAGCAATGGCCAACAAACCCAACATTGCGAATTCACGGGCGTCGATGTCTTTCAGCTTGCGCACCCGCTCGTTGGCGACATCGCCAAAGTACACGCGCTTGACCATCCACAGCGTGTAAGCCGCGCCGAACACCAGCGTGGTGGACGCCAGGAAGGCGATCCAGAAGTTGTATTTCACGGCGCCCAGGATGACCATCCATTCGCCCACGAAACCGGCGGTGCCCGGCAGGCCGCAATTGGCCATCGCAAACAGCACCGCGAAGGCCGCGAATTTGGGCATGGTGTTGGCGACGCCGCCGTAGCTGGCGATTTCACGCGAATGCACGCGGTCGTAAAGCACGCCGATGCAAAGGAACATCGCGCCCGACACGAAGCCGTGGCTGATCATCTGCAAGATCGCGCCTTCGACACCCAACGTGTTGAACATGAAGAAACCCAGGGTCACGAAACCCATGTGGGCGATGGAGCTGTACGCGACCAGCTTCTTCATGTCCTGCTGCACCAACGCCACCAAGCCGATGTAGACCACCGCGATCAAGCTCAGCGCGATGATCACCCAGGCGTATTCCCGCGAGGCGTCGGGCGCAATGGGCAGGCTGAAGCGCAGAAAGCCATAGGCGCCCAGCTTCAGCATGATGGCCGCCAGCACGACCGAGCCGCCGGTGGGCGCCTCGACGTGGGCATCAGGCAACCAGGTGTGTACCGGCCACATCGGCACCTTTACCGAGAAGGCCGCGAAGAACGCGAAGAACAGCAGCGTCTGGATGTGCAGCGGCAGCGGCAGCTTGTGCCAGGCCAAGATGTCGAAGCTGCCGCCGCTCTTGGAGTACAGGTAGACCAGCGCCACCAGCATCAACAGCGAACCAAGCAGCGTATAGAGGAAAAACTTGAACGCAGCGTAAACGCGCTTGGGGCCACCCCAGACGCCGATGATGATGTACATCGGGATCAGCGTGGCTTCAAAGAAGACGTAGAACAACAGGCCGTCCATGGCCGAAAACACGCCAATCATCAGGCCCGACAAGATCAGAAATGCGCCCATGTACGACGCCACGCGCTGCTCGATGACCTGCCAGGCGGCCATGACGACGATGACGGTGATGAAGGCCGTCAGCGGTACGAACCACATCGACAAGCCGTCCACACCCAATGCATAGTGGATGTTGAAGCGCGGCACCCATTCCAGCTTTTCGGCGTACTGCATGGCTGCCGTTGCACCGTTGAAACCGGTGATGACTGGAACGGTGACCAGGAAAGACGCCACGGCGCCGACCAGCGCGATGGTCCGCGCCACGCCGGCGTTCTCGTCACGCCCCACCGCCAGCAGCAGCGCGCCGAAAGCGATGGGCAACCAGATCGCAAGGCTCAGGAGACCCATCGTGCGCTTTCCATCAGTTCGTCAGTCATGTTCTTGTTTTGCATGCCGGCCTCAGCGCATCAGCGCATCAGCGCGTCAGCGCATCAGGCCGCTGAAGTAGGGCCACAGCTGCCACGTCAACAGGCCGAAGATCCCCAAGGCCATCACCAGCGCGTACTGGTAGAGGTGGCCGGTTTGCCAGCCCCGCACCACGCCGGACAAACGCCCGACCAGACCGGCCAAGCCATTCACGGCGCCGTCGATGACGGCTTGGTCACCGCCCTTCCACAGCCCATTGCCGAGCAGGCGCGCGCCGGCTGCCAGCACGTTTTCGTTGAACCAGTCGAGGTAGTACTTGTTCTCCAGCAGCTTGACCACGGGGCTCAGTGCCCGCCCGATGGCGACTGGAATGGTCGGCTGTATCAAATAGAACCACCAGGCCACGACTACACCGGCCAACGCCAGCAGGAAAGGCAGCGAGGTCAGCGCGTGCAGCGCCATTGCGCCGGCACCATGGAATTCCTTGGCCAGTTCTTCCATCGCCGGGTGGCGTTCGGCGTTAACGAAGATGGCGTCCTTGAAGAAGTCGCCGTACAACATGGGGCCGATGGTGAGGTAGCCGATAACCACCGACGGAATCGCGAGCAGCACCAACGGCAGCGTAACCACCCAGGGCGATTCGTAGGGCGTGTGGGCGTGCCCGTGGCCGTGGTCGTCGTGGGCATGGTCGTCTTCGGGTGGGAATGGCTTGTGGTGGAAGCGCTCCTTCCCGTGGAAGACCAGAAAATACATCCGAAAAGAATAGAAAGCCGTGACGAAGACGCCAGCTGTCACCGCAAAAATCGCGAAACCAGTACCCGGCAGGTGCGTGGCATGCACCGCCTCGATGATGCTGTCCTTGCTGTAGAAGCCAGCGAACAGTGGTGTGCCGATCAGCGCCAGTGAACCCAGCAGCGCGGTGATCCAGGTAATGGGCATGTGCTTGCGCAGGCCGCCCATGTTGCGGATGTCCTGATCGTGGTGCATGCCGATGATCACCGAGCCGGCGGCCAGGAACAGCAGCGCCTTGAAGAAGGCGTGGGTCATCAGATGGAACACCGCTACGCTGTAGGCTGAGGCGCCCAGTGCCACTGTCATGTAGCCGAGCTGGCTCAGCGTCGAATACGCCACCACGCGCTTGATGTCGTTCTGGATGATGCCCAGGAAGCCCATGAACAAGGCGGTGATGGACCCGATCACCAGCACGAAGTTCAGTGCGGTGTCCGAAAGCTCAAACAGGGGGCTCATGCGCGCCACCATGAAGATGCCAGCCGTCACCATCGTGGCCGCGTGGATCAGCGCGCTGATGGGCGTCGGGCCTTCCATCGAATCGGGCAGCCAGACGTGCAGCGGAAACTGCGCGCTCTTGCCCATGGCGCCGATGAACAGGCAGATGCAGGTGACGGTGACCAGCAGCCACTCGCCGCCGAACAGGGGCAGCGGGAAGGCTGTCTTGGCCAGTTCGGGCGTGGCCGTGAAAGCCGCGAAAGCCTCACCGTAATTCAGCGTGCCGGTATAGGCCACGACCAAACCGATGCCCAGGATGAAGCCGAAGTCGCCGACGCGGTTGACCAGGAAGGCTTTCATATTGGCAAAGATGGCGCTCGGCTTCTTGAACCAAAAACCGATCAGCAGGTAGCTGACCAGGCCCACGGCCTCCCAGCCGAAGAAGAGCTGCAGGAAGTTGTTGCTCATCACCAGCATCAACATGCTGAAGGTGAACAGGCTGATATAGCTGAAGAAGCGCTGGTAGCCCGGGTCGCCTTGCATGTAGCCGATGGTGTAGACGTGCACCATCAGCGAGACGAAGGTGACGACGACCATCATCATGGCCGTCAGGCCGTCGACCAGGAAACCGACTTCCATGACCAGCTTGTCGACCACGGCCCATTGGTAGATGGTGGCGTTGAAACGGGCGCCTTCGACCACCTGCTGCAACACGAAGCAGGAGCCGATGAAGGCGATCAGAACGCCCAGGATGGTGGCGGTGTGCGCACCGCGGATGCCGACCTGCCTGCCCGCCAGGCCAGCGATCAAGGCGCCGACCAGCGGGGCCAGCGCAATGGTCAACAGCAGGGCCGTGGATATCGAGGTTGCCATGTCCGGGTTCAACCTTTGAGCTCGTCGAGTTCTTCGACGTTGATCGAAGCGCGATTGCGGAACAGCACCACCAGGATCGCCAGACCGATGGCAGATTCGGCTGCAGCCACCGTCAGGATGAAGAAGACGAAGACCTGGCCGGCCATGCGGTCCGCTTCGACGGGCAGGTAGTGCGAGAAGGCAATGAAGTTCAGGTTGACGGCCAACAGCATCAACTCGATCGCCATCAGCAGCACGATGAGGTTGCGGCGGTTCAGAAAGATGCCGATCACCGACAGGGCGAAAAGGATGCCGCCGAGAGACAGGTAATGGCCGAGGGTAATCGGGCCCATCAGGCGCCATCCTTCTTCTTGACGGACGGGGCATCGACCACGGCCGGCATCTTGATGAGGCGCACGCGGTCGGCGGCCTTGACCTTGACCTGTTGCGACGGGTCCATCTGCTTGCTGTCTTTGCGACCGCGCAACGTCAACGCAATGGCCGCGATGATGGCCACCAACAACAGCACCGCCGCCAATTGCAGCGGGTAGAGGTAACGGGTGTAGATCTCGATACCCAGCAATTTGGTGTTGCCGATTTCCAGCGCCCTGGCGGTAGGCAGCGGCGCTTCCAGTCGGAAACCGCGCATCAGCACCAACGCCATTTCCAACGCAATGAGGGCACCCACGCCGCCGGCCAGCGGCAAGTGCTTCCAGAAGCCGGCCCGCATGGCATCGGTATTGATGTCCAGCATCATCACGACGAAAAGGAACAGCACCATCACCGCGCCGACATAAACCAGCACCAAGGCGATGGCCAGGAATTCGGCGCGCAGCAGCATCCAGATACAGCTGGCGCTGAAAAAGGCCAGCACCAGGTAAAGCGCCGCATGCACAGTACTGCGCGCCGTAATGACGAGCAGCGCTGCAAACAGCAGCACGGCGGCGAAGACGTAGAAGAGTGCGGTGATCGAATTCATGTTTTTCTAGGTCCGCCTGTCGAATGAAGACGCCAGCGAACGGTGCCAGGCCGCAGTCGGCGCGTCACCGGTATTTCGCGTCGGCAGCCCGATTGGCGGCGATCTCTTTTTCGTAGCGGTCACCCACGGCCAGCAACATGTCCTTCGTGAAATACAGGTCGCCGCGCTTTTCGCCGTGGTATTCGAAGTGGTGGGTTTCGACGATGCTGTCGACCGGACAGCTTTCTTCGCAGAAGCCGCAGAAGATGCACTTGGTCAGGTCGATGTCGTAGCGCGTGGTGCGGCGGCTACCGTCGCTGCGCACCTCCGATTCGATGGTGATGGCCATTGCCGGGCAGACCGCTTCACACAGCTTGCAGGCAATGCAGCGCTCCTCGCCATTCTCGTAACGGCGCAGCGCGTGAAGGCCGCGGAAACGCGGCGACTGCGGGGTCTTCTCTTCCGGGAACTGGATGGTGATGTTCTTCGACCAGAAATAGCGTCCGGTCAATTTCATGCCCTTGAAGAGTTCCGCCAGCAACATGCTGGAGAACACATCTTTGACGGCTGTGAAAGTGCTCATGTCTTCACTTCCAGATATTGAATGGAGATTGGATCCACAACCCCACGACGACCAGCCAGACCAGCGTGATGGGGATGAAGATCTTCCAGCCAAGACGCATGATCTGGTCATAGCGGAAGCGCGGGAAGGTGGCACGCACCCAGAGGAACATCGTGACGACCACGAAGGTCTTGATGCCCAGCCAGATCCAGCCCGGGATGAAGTCGAGGAAAGCAAATGGCGACAGCCAACCGCCCAGGAACAACAGCACGCTGAGCATGCTGACCAAAATCATGTTGGCGTATTCGGCCAGGAAAAACATCGCGAACGACATGCCCGAATACTCGATCATGTGGCCGGCGACGATTTCCGATTCGCCTTCGACCACGTCGAACGGGTGGCGGTTGGTTTCGGCCAGGCCCGAAATGAAATAGACGGCGAAGATGGGCAGCAGCGGCAGCCAGTTCCAAGAAAAGATGCCGAAGCCCCAGTCGGCAAATGTCCCTTTGCCCTGCGACATCACGATGTCGCTCATGTTCATGCTGCCGGCCACCATCAACACGACGACCAGGCAAAAGCCCATTGCAATTTCGTAGCTGACCATTTGCGCCGATGCGCGCAGCGCGCCCAGGAAGGCATATTTCGAGTTGCTGGCCCAGCCGGCAATGATCACACCATAGACCTCGACCGAAGTGATGGCCATCAGCAGCAACAAGCCGGCGTTGACGTTGGCCAGCGCCACTTCAGGGCCGAACGGGATCACGGCCCAGGCGGCCAGCGCCGGCATGATGGTCATCACCGGGCCCAGGAAGAACAAGCCCTTGCTGGCGGCCGTGGGACGAATGATTTCCTTAAAGATCAACTTCACCGCATCGGCAATCGGCTGCAGCAGGCCCAGTGGGCCGACCCGGTTCGGCCCCAGTCGGATTTGCGTCAACGCGATGCCCTTGCGTTCCCACAGCGTCAGGTACGCCACGCAGATCATCAGCGGCAGCACCACGCCGATGATCTTGATCAGCGTCCAGACGACCAACCACAAAGGGCTGCCCAACAAACCCGTGCCGTATTGATTGACGGTGTCGATCATGGTCAGGCTTTCTCTACCGTGATCGCGCCGAACATCGGGCCCAGCATGGCAGTGCCGAGGTGCCCCGCGGGTACGCGAACGGTGTTTTCGGCCAGGCTGGCATCCAGGCGGGCCAGCAACACGGTGGCGCCATCGCCCTGCGTCACCCGCACCATGGCTCCGTCCTGCAGGCCCAGTTGCTGCCACAGGGCGATGGGCAGACTGGCGACAGGGCCGCGAGCGTCGGCGGTCAACTGCAGCGAATGCGCGCGCCGCACGGTGGCGTCGGTGGCGTAGATCGGCACGTCAGCCACACGTTTCAGGCCGACAGAATCGGCTGCAGAAGCGGCTGCAGAAGCGGCTGCAGGCGGCGGCGGTGAGTGAATGCTGTTGTCCAGGCGACCAGCCAGCGCACTGACGTCACCCAGCGCCGCGGCGCGCACGTCCTCGGCGGTTTCAAAATCAAAGCCTGACAAGCCCAGAAGATTGCCCAGCACGCGCAGCACCTTCCACGCCGGCCGCGCGTCGCCCAGCGGCTTTACGACACCGTGAAAGCTTTGCACCCGGCCTTCTGCGTTGACGAAGGTGCCGGCGGTTTCGGTGAAGGGCGCGATGGGCAGCAGCACGTCGGCAACGTCGGCCAGCGTGTCCTTGAAAGCGGTCAAGCCGACGACCAGACCCGACAGGCTCAGCGCCTTGCGGGCGGCAGCGGCGTCGGCCGCGTCCAGCACCGGCTCGGTGTTCAACAGCAGCAGCGCTTTCATCGGCTGACTCAGCATCTGCCCGGCGCTCAAGCCACCCACACCGGGTAGCGCGCCAACCAGCTGCGCGCCCACGCTGTTGCCCGATTCGACCAGGTAGCCGCAAGTGGCATCGGTCTGCGTGGCTATCCATTGCGCCAGTGCCAGCAACATGGCGGCCTGGGGATGCTGCGCAGCGGCGTTGCCCAACAGCACGGCCTTGCGTTCACCCATCAGCAGCGATGCCGCGATGCGCTGGCCCTGGGCATTGGCGGTTCCCGTCACGCCTTGAAATGCAGGCGCTTCCCCGCCCGCGGCAGCGGCGACGGCGGCGGCTACATCGGCCAGCGCCTGGACCCAGTCGTCCGGTGCTGCGGTGATGTGCGTGGCGATCGGCATTAACCAGTCGTCCTGCAGCGCGTTAAGACTGTGCACTTGAGCGCCCCGGCGTGCAGCCTGGCGCAAACGCTGCGCGAAAAGCGGGTGGTCCTTGCGCAGGAAAGAGCCGATGACGAAGGCGCGATCCAGCTGCGACAGGGCTGCCACCGAGGTGCCCAGCCAGCGTGCGTGGCCCGGCGCGGCAGCATTACTGAAATCGGCATGACGCAGTCGGTGATCGACGCTTTCGCTGCCCAGGCCGCGCACCAGCTTGGCCAGCAGGTGCAATTCTTCGACGGTAGATGTGGGGTGGCCAATGGCACCGATGCCTGAACCCGGCTCAGTGCCGAACTCGGCCTTTACACGCTTCAGACCGTCAGCCACATAGGCCAGGGCGGTGTTCCAGTCCACGGCTTGCCAAACACCACCCTGCTTGATCATCGGCTGCGTCAACCGCGCGTCGCTGTTCAGCGCCTCGTAACTGAACCGGTCACGGTCGGAAATCCAGCATTCATTGACGGCGTCGTTCTCCAGCGGTACCACGCGCATCACCTTGCCGGCCTTGACCTGCACGATCAGGTTGGTGCCCGTGCTGTCGTGCGGCGACACCGACTTGCGCCGGCTCAATTCCCAGGTGCGGGCGCTGTAGCGAAAAGGCTTGCTGGTCAGCGCGCCGACCGGGCAGATGTCAATCATGTTGCCCGAGAGTTCGCTGTCGATGCTGCGACCTTGCACCGTCGTGATCTCGCTGTGCTCGCCACGCTGGACCATGCCGAGTTCCATGACCCCGGCCACTTCCTGGCCAAAGCGCACGCAGCGTGTGCAATGGATGCAACGGCTCATCTCTTCCATTGAGATCAGCGGGCCCGCGTCCTTGTGGAAGACCACGCGCTTTTCCTCCTGGTAGCGCGAAGCCGAAGCGCCGTAACCGACGGCCAGGTCTTGCAGCTGGCATTCACCGCCTTGGTCGCAGATGGGGCAGTCCAGCGGGTGGTTGATCAGCAGGAATTCCATGACGCTCTGCTGCGCCTTGATGGCCTTCTCGCTTTTCGTGCGCACCACCATGCCGTTGGTGACTGGCGTGGCACAGGCCGGCATCGGCTTGGGCATCTTCTCGATGTCGACCAGACACATGCGGCAGTTGGCGGCGATGCTGAGTTTCTTGTGATAGCAGAAGTGCGGGATGTAGACACCGGCCACATCGGCCGCGTGCATCACAACGCTGCCTTCATTGACGCTGACGGGTTTGCCGTCGAGTTCGATTTCGATCATGGTCGGTTGTGCTGCCCGGTCACACGTACTGCGGCACGGCGCAGGTCTTGTGCTCGACGTGGAAGGCGAACTCGTCGCGGAAATGTTTCAGCATGCCTTCCACCGGCATCGCCGCCGCGTCGCCCAGAGCACAGATGGTGCGACCCTTGATGTTCAGCGCCACGCTGTCCAGCAAAGTCAGGTCATCAGCGCGGCCCTTGCCGTGTTCGATACGGTCCACCACGCGCCACAACCAGCCCGTGCCTTCACGGCAGGGCGTGCATTGGCCGCAACTTTCGTGCTGGTAGAAATAGCTCAAGCGCAACAGGCTCTTGACCATGCAACGGCTGTCGTTCATCACAATGACGGCGCCTGACCCCAACATCGAGCCGGCCTTGGCGATGCTGTCGTAATCCATCGTGACATCCATCATGGTCTTGGCCGGCAACACCGGCGCCGAAGAACCACCAGGGATCACGGCCTTCAGCGCACCACCGCGCACGCCGCCAGCCAGTTCCAGCAATTGCGCGAAAGGCATGCCGAGCGGAATCTCATAATTGCCCGGCCGTTCGACGTCACCCACCACGCTGAAAATCTTCGTGCCGCCGTTGTTGGGCTTGCCGCATTCGAGGTACTTCTGGCCACCGTTGTTGATGATCCAGGGCACCGCGGCGAATGTTTCGGTGTTGTTGATCGTCGTCGGCTTGCCGTACAAACCGAAGCTGGCCGGGAATGGCGGCTTGAAGCGCGGTTGTCCCTTCTTGCCTTCCAGCGATTCCAGCAGCGCGGTTTCTTCACCGCAGATGTAGGCGCCGAAGCCATGAAACGCGTGCAGCTCAAAGCTATGGCTGCTGCCCAAAATGTTGTCGCCCAGGAAGCCGGCAGAACGCGCTTCCTCAAGCGCCTCTTCGAAACGTTCGTAGGCCTCGAAAATCTCGCCGTGGATGTAGTTGTAGCCCACCTTGATACCCATCGCGTAAGCGGCGATGGCCATGCCCTCGATCACGATGTGCGGGTTGTAGAGCAGGATATCGCGGTCTTTGCAAGTGCCTGGCTCGCCTTCATCGCTGTTGCAGACGAGGTACTTGGCACCCGGAAACATGCGCGGCATGAAGCTCCATTTCAGGCCGGTCGGGAAACCCGCGCCACCGCGACCGCGCAGGGCACTGAGCTTCATGTCGGCGATGACCTGGTCCTGGGTCATACCGCCTTCATTCCCGGCCACGCCATCTTGACCAAGGATCTTGCGCAACGCGCTGTAGCCGCCCCGGGCCACGTAGTCTTGCACGTGCCAGTTGCTGCCATTCAGATCGGCGACGATTTGCGGCCCCTGGTGCCGACTGTGGAAACAGGTCTCGACGCCACGCGCTTGAAACTTTGACAGGTCGATGTGCTTGACCATCAGCGGTTGGCCCTCAGGGTTTCAATCAGATCGTCAAGCCGTTCATTGCTCATGAAGCTGAGCATTTGGCGGTCGTTGACCAGCATCACCGGGGCATCAGCGCAAGCGCCCAGGCATTCGCTGGGCTGTACGGTGAACAAGCCGTCGGCGGTGGTGCCGTAGGGCTCGACGCCCAGTTTCTTGCAGACATGCTGCAATGCCTGTTCGCCATCGCGCAGCGCGCACGGCAGATTGGTGCACACGTTGAGCTTGAAGGTGCCAACCGGATGCTGGTTGTACATGTTGTAGAACGTCGTCACTTCGTGCACGGCAATGGGCGCCATGCCAAGGTAGGCCGCAATCCCGTCTTCGGATTCGGGCGACACAAAGCCTTGCTCGTGCTGCACGACGGCCAGGCAGGCCATCACGGCCGATTGCTGCTTGTCGGCGGGGTACTTGGCAACTTCCTTGGCGAAGCGCGCCAGAGTGGTGGCTGAGAAGTTCATCGATCTATTTCGCCGAATACGATGTCCATGGTGCCGATGATGGCAACAGCGTCGGCAATCATGTGGCCGCGCGCCATTTCATCCAACGCGGCCAGATGGGCAAAGCCTGGAGGGCGGATCTTCAGCCGGTACGGCTTGTTGGCGCCGTCGCTGACCAGATAGATACCGAATTCGCCTTTGGGGTGTTCGACGGCTGCGTAGGCCTCGCCCTCTGGCACGTGCATGCCTTCGGTGAAAAGCTTGAAGTGGTGAATCAGTTCTTCCATGTTGGACTTCATGCCCACGCGGGAAGGCGGCGCTACCTTGTGGTTGCCGGTAATGACCGGCCCGGCGCTGGCTCGCAGCCAAGCCGAACACTGCTGGATCAGCCGGTTGCTCTGGCGCATCTCTTCGATGCGGACCAGGTAGCGGTCATAGGTGTCGCCATTCACGCCCACCGGCACGTCGAAATCAACGGCACCGTAAACGTCATAGGGTTGCGTCTTGCGCAAGTCCCAGGCGATGCCCGATCCGCGCAGCATCGGTCCGGTAAAACCCAGATTCAGCGCACGCTCGGGCGTCACCACGCCGATGCCCACGGTGCGTTGCTTCCAGATGCGGTTGTCCGTCAGCAGCGTTTCGTACTCGTCGACCATCTTGGGAAAGCGGCGGCAAAAATCGTCGATGAAATCGAGCAACGAACCCTGGCGGTTTTCGTTCAAGGCAGCTATTGATTTGGCATTCTTGATGCGGCTGACTTGGTACTGGGGCATGGCATCCGGAAGATCGCGGTAAACGCCGCCCGGGCGGAAATACGCGGCGTGCATGCGCGCACCGCTGACTGCCTCGTACATGTCGAACAGGTCTTCGCGCTCGCGGAAGCAGTAGATGAAGATGTTCATCGCACCGCAGTCCAGCCCGTGCGCGCCCAGCCACATCAAATGGTTCAGCAAGCGCGTGATCTCGCTGAACATCACGCGAATGTATTGCGCACGTTCCGGCACGTCCACGCCCAGCAGCTTCTCGATGGCCAGGCAGTAGGCGTGCTCGTTGCACATCATCGAAACGTAATCCAGCCTGTCCATGTAGGGCAGGTTTTGCAAAAACGTCTTGCTCTCGGCCAGCTTTTCGGTGGCTCGGTGCAGCAGGCCGATGTGAGGGTCGGCACGCTGGATCACTTCGCCGTCCAATTCAAGCACCAGACGCAGCACACCGTGGGCGGCCGGATGCTGCGGTCCAAAATTCAAGGTGTAATTTTTGATTTCGGCCATGGTTCAGTGCAGTCCGCCGTATTTGTCTTCACGCACAACGCGGGGCACTATCTCGCGCGGTTCAATGCTGACCGGTTGGTAGATCACGCGCTTCTTTTCAGGGTCGTAGCGCATTTCGACGTGGCCCGTGGTGGGGAAGTCTTTGCGCATGGGGTGGCCGATGAAGCCGTAATCGGTGAGGATGCGCCGCAGATCGAGATGACCTTCGAACAGAACGCCGTAAAGATCAAAAGCTTCGCGCTCGAACCAATTGGCGGAACTCCAGACTTCGTTCAAACTGGCCACGGCTGGCAATTCGTCATCGACAGCAAACACCTTCAAGCGCAAACGCCAATTGTGGCTGACGGAGAGCAAATGTGAAACGACACAAAAGCGCGCCGCATCGCGTGCCTCGTTCTTGTAATCCGAGTAGTCCAGGCCGC
>JAYSYH010000205.1:0-1541 GCA_043716645.1 Betaproteobacteria bacterium
CACCGTCAGCAATGGTGCTGCTGCTCCAGGTCTTGGTCAGGGTCGGGACCACCGTGCTCACCACCACGCATTGCGCCGTCACGCCGTTGCTCACATTGCTGGCGCCGGTGATGTTGCTGGTGCTGTTGGTGAAGGCCGCCGGGCTGGTCGCACAGGACGCGTTGCTGGTACCGGCGCGGTTGGTCACGGCGACCACCGTGATGGTGCACGACGCCGTGCCGTTGGTCATGGCCACCGCGGTGAAGGCGATCGACACTTGCCGAAGATCATCGCGGCCAGCGCCATGTAGCCGCGCCCAGCCGTCATGTTGGGCACGAAGTTGGCGTTTTGCGCCAGCACCAGGTAGCTGCCAGCCAGCGCGCACAGTGCACCGTTGAGCACCAGCGCGCCGTAGCGCAGGCGCACCACCGACAGGCCGGCGGCATCGACCATCGCCGGGTTTTCGCCGGTGGCGCGCAACCGCAGGCCGGCGCGGCTGCGGTACAGGCCCCACCAGACCACCGGCACCAGCGCCAGCGCGCCGTAGACCAGCCCGTTGTGGCCCAACAGACCGCCACCCAGCACGGGGCCCAGCGCCTTGGCCGCAGCGGCGAACCAGGGCGACAGCCGCACCGCATCCGGCAACGGCGGTGTCTGCCCGCCCTGCTTGAACCAGGCCACGCCCAGCACCACCGTCAGGCCGGCGGCGATCATCGACAAGGCCATGCCGAGCACCACCTGGTCGCCGCCGTGGCTGACGCAGGCATAGGCGTGCACCAGCGACAACGCGATGCCGACCCCCAGCGCGGCGAGCAAGGCCAGCGGCAGCGAGCCGGTCACCGCGCCGACCGCGCCGGCGGCAAAGGCCGACATCAGCATCTTGCCCTCCAGCCCCAGGTCGATGACCCCCGAGCGCTCGCTGACCACGGCGGCCAGCGCACACAGGATCAGCGGCGTGCTCAGCCGCAGCGTGCTGGCCAGCAGGCCGCCGAGCAGCGCCTCATCCACCGTGGGCTCCTGCGGGTTGCGGCGCGGGTTGCGGCGCGGGTTGAGACCCAAGCAACGGTGCGGGCAGCGGTGCGGGTGGCGGCCTGCACCAGCCGACCAGCCGCGCCAACGTGGGCGCGGCCACCTGCGCCATCGCGCCGGAGAACAGCACGATGAAGCCCTGCAGCGTGGTCACCATGTCGCGGCTGAAGCCGGGAATCTCGAACGCCAGCTCGGCGCCGCCCTGGAACAGCGCGCCGAACAGCAACGAGGCCAGCACGATGCCCAGCGGGTGGTTGCGGCCGATCAGCGACACCGCGATGCCGGTGAAGCCCGCGCCGACGACAAAATCGAGCAGCAAGCGGTGCTGCACACCGGCCAGCTCGTTGATGCCGACCAGGCCGGCCAACGCGCCCGAGAGCGCCATCGCGCCGACCACCTGGCCCCGTGGCCGGATGCCGCCGTAGTGCGCGGCGGCGGGCGAAAAGCCAACCGCGCGCAGCTCGTAACCGGCGCGGGTTCGCCACAGCAAGCCGCTGACCGCGAGCGCCGCCGCCAGCGCCAACAACACGCTC
>JAYSYH010000206.1:0-14982 GCA_043716645.1 Betaproteobacteria bacterium
GTACCTGCCAGTGCAGCCCGGCACCGACGTGATGCTGTTCAACGGCCTGCTGCACATCATGCTGTGGGAAGGCTGGACCCGGCCCGACTACATCGCCGCTCACACGACCGGCCTCGACGCGCTGAAAGCGACGGTGCGCGACTGCACGCCCGACCTGGTCGCGCAGGTCTGCGGCATCCGCAGGGAAGACCTGTTCACGGCGGCGAAGTGGTTCGCCACGTCTCCCGCCACGCTCAGCCTCTATTGCCAGGGGCTGAACCAGTCCACCAGCGGCACGGCCAAGAACGCAGCGCTGATCAACCTGCACCTGGCGACGGCGCAGATCGGCAAGCCCGGCGCCGGTCCCTTCTCGCTCACCGGCCAGCCCAATGCGATGGGCGGCCGCGAAGTGGGCGGCCTGGCCAACCTGCTGTCGGCCCATCGCGACCTGGCCAATCCGCAGCATCGCGCCGAAGTGGCTGCGCTGTGGGGCGTGCCCACGGTGCCCGAGAAGCCCGGCAAGACCGCGGTGGAGATGTTCCAGGCCGCCGCCGATGGCGAGATCAAGGCGCTGTGGATCGCCTGCACCAACCCGGCGCAGTCGATGCCCGACCAGGCCCTGGTGCGCCGCGCTCTAGCCCGCGCCGAGTTGGTGATCGTGCAGGAAGCGTTTGCCACCACCGCCACCTGCGCCTACGCCGACCTGCTGCTGCCCGCCACCACCTGGGGCGAAAAAACCGGCACCGTGACCAACAGCGAACGGCGCATCTCGCGTGTGCGCAGCGCCGTGCCGGCGCCGGGCGAGGCGCGCCATGACTGGTCGGCGGTGGTCGACTTTGCGCGCCGACTGGAAGCGCGCGGCGTGGCACAGCCAACCGCCACCGGCACGCTGTTCCCCTACTCCCTGACCGACGCCGAAGCCGGTGCCGAGGCGATCTGGAACGAACATCGCGAATCGACGCGTGGCCGCGACCTAGACATCACCGGCCTGAGCTGGGCGATGCTGGACGCGCAAGGACCGCAACAATGGCCGCTGCAACAAGGCCAAAGTACCGGCCGGGCGCGCCTGTACCAGGACGGCGTGTTCGCTACCTCAGACGGCCGCGCGCGCTTTGTCGACACGCCCTACAAGCCGGTGGCAGAACAACGCGAGGCGCGCTTTCCGTTCTCGCTCAACACTGGGCGGCTGCGCGACCAATGGCACGGCATGAGCCGCACCGGCACGCTGGGCCGGCTGTTCGGCCACACGCCCGAACCGACGCTGGACCTGCACCCGCAAGACGTGCGGCGCCTGCGCATGGTGGACGGCGACCTGGCCACGGTGCGTTCGCGCCGTGGCGCCCTCGTGCTGCCGGTGCGCGGCACCGACAGCGTGGCGCCGACGCAGGCTTTCGTGGCCATGCATTGGGGCGATGAGACGGTGCTGGGTGGCGTCAACACGCTGACCTCGCCCGCGGTATGCCCGCAGTCCAAACAACCCGAGTTGAAGCATGCCGCCGTGCAGATTGCACGCGCCGAGCTGCCCTGGCGTATGGTGGCACTGGCTTGGTGCGACGACGCGCAGGCCCTGCAGTTGCGCGCGGTCCTGCGCCCCCTGTTCGACAGCTTCGCTTATGCCGCCTGCGTGCCATTCGGTCGCGAACGCAGCGGCGTGCTTTTCCGCGCGGCTGCCGTCGATGCCATCCCGCCAGACCTGCTGGACCGAATCGCCGCGCACTTCGGCCTGCAAGGCGCCGACACCTTGAGTTACGCCGATCCCCGGCGCGGACAAAGACGCAGTGTGCGCCTGTCGTGCAGCGGCGGCGAACAGCATCTGGACGCCTTTTTGCTGGCAGGCGACGCGCGTGCCGAGGCCTGGATCGCGCCTTTGCTGCAGCAGTCTTTGCCCGCCCAGGCCTACGGCCGCTTTCTGCTGGCGCCCGGTGCCATGCCGCCCGGCCCGGCAGCGGTTCGTTCCATTCAGGTATGCAGCTGTTTCGACGTCAGCGAGGCGGCCATCCGGCAGACTTTGGCGGCGATGGCAGGTCCACTCGAGGCCCGCTTGGCTTCGCTTCAGGCGACACTGCATTGCGGCACCCAGTGCGGGTCTTGTCTGCCCGCTTTGAGGCGGCTGACCGACCTCACTGGTGTCGCGGCCTGAATGGCCCAGCGGCGCCTGCCAGGCCCGTCCCGGGCTCAGAACCTGCGCCGTCCTGTGCAAGGAAAGAACCAGCCATGAGCATCGCGGTCTACCTCAAGGACATCGGCCGCGGCGCGGCAGGGTCGCGTTCGCTGAGCGTGCAAGCCGCCCACGATCTGATGGCCGAGGTGCTGGCCGGGCGCGCAGCCGCGGCGGCTGTCGGCGCTTTTGTGATGGCCATGCGCGTGAAGGGCGAAACACTGGACGAGCTGGTCGGCTTTCTGCAAGCCGTGCACGAACACTGTGAACCCGTGCCCAGCAAGTCGCCGGTGGTGCTGATCCCGTCCTACAACGGCTCGCGCAAGCTACCCAATCTCACGCCACTGCTCGCGCTGTGGCTGGCCCGCGAAGGCCTGCCGGTGCTGGTGCACGGGCCGGTCACCGAACCCGGGCGCGTGACGACGGCAGCCATCCTGCACGACCTGGGCATGCCTCCCGTCCTGAACGTGCAGGACATCCAGCGCGCCTGGTCGCGCCGCGAACCGGCCTTCGTCCCGACGGAGGTCCTGTGCCACCCGCTGCAGGGCCTGCTGGCGTTGCGCCGCGTCATCGGCCTGCGCGGCCCCGGCCACACGGTGGCCAAGATGATCAACCCCGTGCAGGGAGCGCCCGCGCTGCGTCTGGTCAACCACACCCACCCCGAGTTTGGCGCCCTGATGAGCAGTTGGGCGCGGCGCGAAGCCGTCGACGCGATGCTGCTGCGAGGCACCGAAGGCGAAGCCGTGGCCGACCCGCGTCGGCAGCCTCGCATCGACACCTGGCTGGGTGGCACGCTACGCTGCGAACTGTCGATGCCGGCGCACGAAGGCGTGCTGACCGAACTGCCGCTGCTGCCGCGTGCCACCGACGCTCCCAGTACCGCCGTCTATGTTCAGGAAGTGCTCAGTGGCATGCGGCCCGCGCCAGCACCGCTGGCCCGGCAGGCCGAGCTGATCATGGCCGCGACTGCCGCCTTGCAGACCCGCTACTCGGCCCTGGCATGGCGTGCATGACAGCCATCTGCCCACCCCCTTCACCGCAAGTCCAGCCGGTCTGCAAGCGCGCCAGGAAGCCCTGGTGCGCTCTGGTGGGCGCCGGCCCCGGCGACCCCGAACTGCTGACCCTCAAGGCGCTGCGCACGCTGCGCCGCGCAACCGTGCTGCTGGTCGACGACCTGGTCTCGGATGCCATCGTCGCGCTGGCCCTGCGGAGCCGCAGCAAGCCGTTGCGCGTGGTGCATGTGGGCAAGCGCGGCGGCTGCAAGAGCACACCGCAGGCTTTCATCGAACGCCTGATGGTCAGCGAAGCGCTGGCCGGCGAACGCGTGGTGCGACTGAAGGGTGGCGACCCCTTCGTCTTTGGGCGCGGTGGCGAAGAAGCCGAGTTGCTGCGCGCGCGTGGCATCGACGTCGAGGTGGTCAACGGCATCACCTCAGGTCTTGCCGCGACCACCGTCCTGGGCGTGCCCTGGACGCACCGCGACCATGCGCATGGCGTGATGCTGGTAACGGGCCACCCCCGCCAAGGCACGTCAGGGCCTGACTGGTGCGTGCTGGGCGCCGCGGCGGCGCAGGGACTGACACTGGTCATCTATATGGGCATGGCGCGCCTCGCGGCGGTGCAGGCCGGCCTGCTGCGGGCGCTGCCCGGGCACACGCCGGCGGCGGTGGTGCAACACGCCGGCACGCCAGAACAGCGCGCTTGCGATTGCACGCTGGCCACCTTGGCCCATGCCGTTGGGGCCCACGGCCTGGGCAGCCCGGCCATCGTCATGGTCGGCAACGTGCTGAAGGCGCGGGCCACGTTGATCGCCCACACCGCTAACCGCACCGCTAACCACTCGCCTACCCACAATGCTGCCCAGCGCCGTACCGCGTGATCGGCATTCGCCACTTGCAGAGACCTTGGCGTCCCGGTCTATAATCTGTGACTGCTTTGAAAACCCCAGCGCATCGATTTGCTGACGTGGCCTTGTGGCACGCATTGCAGCAAAGCTGCACAGTACAGACTGCCCCAGAGACCGCGGGCGCAAACATTCGGAATTCCTGATTACATGACCACCATCCGCGTCAAAGAGAACGAGCCTTTCGATGTTGCCCTGCGCCGCTTCAAGCGCACTATTGAGAAGATCGGCCTGCTGACTGAACTGCGCGCTCGCGAGTTCTATGAAAAGCCTACAGCCGAACGCAAGCGCAAGAAGGCAGCGGCGGTCAAACGGCATTTCAAGCGCGTGCGCAGCATGCAGTTGCCCAAGAAGCTGTACTGAACCCGGCGCGGTTGCGCCAGCAACCGCCCGTCGTCGACAGCCTTCACAGCAAGCCCGCGCGGGAAACCGCAGCGGGCTTGCTTACCTTAGGACCAGGCCCCATCCGATGAGTACCCTCAAAGACCGCGTCATCGAAGACATGAAGACCGCCATGCGGGCGAAAGACGCCGACCGGCTGTCCACCATTCGCATGTTGCTGGCCGCCTGCAAACAACGCGAAGTGGACGAGCGTATCGTTCTCGACGATGCGGCCGTCATCGGCCTAGTGGACAAGTTGATCAAGCAACGCAAGGACTCGATCACCGCTTTCCAGCAGGGCGGACGCCTCGATCTGGCCAACAAGGAAGCGGCCGAGGTGGGTGTGTTGGAGGCCTACCTGCCGCAACGGCTGTCGGCCGACGAAGTCGGCACAGCCATTGCCGCCATCGTGACCGAACTAGGCGCCACGGGTCCCGGCGATATGGGCAAAGTGATGGCTGCGGCAAAAATGCAGCTGTCCGGCAAGGCGGAAATGGGCCTGGTTTCGGCCGCGGTCAAACAAGCGCTCGCCAAGTAGCTGCCGGACGAGCGCTGAACAAGCGCTGAACGAGCGCCGCATACGCACCGAACAACGATCACCGTGAAGGCCCAGCACCAGCATGAGCAAATTGCCAACCCGCCCCATCGCCGACGGCATCAGCGTCGCCCCGCAGTTGGCGCCCGAGGCCATGGCTGAAGCCGCGGCGGCCGGCTTCAAAAGCATCGTCAACAACCGGCCCGACCACGAGCACGGCCCCGACCAGCCCAGCAGCGCACAAATGCAGTTGGCGGCCGAGGCCGCAGGCCTGCAGTACCGCTACCTGCCTGTCGGGGGCAGCTACCAGTCGCCAGAGGAAATTGCCGCTTTCGCCCGCTTGCTGCAGGAACTTCCCAGGCCCATCCTGGCGTTCTGCCGTTCGGGCGCGCGTTCCACCAACATGTACATGCAGGCCGTGCACGGCTGAAGTTGGCGTCCGGGGTTCGGGGCTTACCCTCGAAGTCCGCCCTTTCGCAGGCCATGAGCGCGCCGCGCGTTTCCATAGGCTCCCAGCGTCTCTATAGTTGGCGCGTGCCGCAACAGATTAATGGTTGCGGCTGACTGGGTTCTGATGGATGGAGACGCCGATGAAGGCACTGCTGTCACTGGCGCATGCCATCGACAAGATCAACGATGGTTTTGCCAAGTTCGCCGAGTGGGCGGTGCTGGCATCCGGCTTCATCAGTGCGGCCAACGCGGTGATCCGTTACAGCCTGAACCTCAGCTCCAACGGCTGGCTCGAGATCCAGTGGTACCTTTTCGCTGCCTGTGTGATGCTGGGTGCTTCACAGGTGCTGCGCGTCAACGAACACGTTCGGGTGGACCTGTTGTACGCACGTTATTCGACACGCACCAAGGTTCGCGTGGACTTGCTGGGTTTGCTGTTGTTCCTGCTGCCTGTGATGGCAACGATGCTGTATTTTTCCTGGCCGCTGTTTCTGGATCGCCTGAACTCGGGTGAGATGTCGCAAAGTGCCGGCGGCCTGATCCGATGGCCGGTGGTGCTGATGTTGCCGCTGGGCTTCGGACTATTGCTGCTGCAGGGCCTGTCCGAAATGATCAAGCGTGTGGGCTGGCTGTCTGGCACCTTCGACATGGACACGCACTATGACAGGCCGCTGCAATGAGCCTGCCGATGGAGTCCTTCCCGCCCATCATGTTCGCCGGGCTGATCCTGGTGATGATCATCGGTTTCCCGGTCGCGTTCTCGCTGTCCGCGCTGGGCCTGGGCTGCGGCGTGTTTGCGGTTTACCAAGGCTGGTTCCCGGCTACCTTCATGGGCAACCTGCCCTTGAACGTGCTGGGCATCCTGTCCAACGATCTGCTGCTGGCCATTCCCTTTTTCACGCTGATGGGCGCGATACTTGAAAAGTGCGGGCTGGCTGAGGACATGCTCGACTCGATGGGTCAGTTGTTCGGCCCTATCCGCGGCGGCCTGGGTTACTCGGTCATCATCGTCGGCTTCATCCTTGGCGCCATCACCGGCACGGTGGCCGGCCAAGTCATCGCCATGGCCATGATCTCGCTGCCGGTCATGATGCGCTACGGCTACAACATGCGCTACGCCACGGGCGTGCTGGCCGCCTCGGGCACCATCACCCAACTGGTGCCGCCGTCGCTGGTGCTGGTGGTGCTGGCCGATCAACTGGGCCGCCCGGTGGGCGACATGTACAAAGGCGCCTGGGGCCCGTCGATCCTGCAAATCCTGATTTTCGCGCTGTACACCTTTGCGGTCAGCCGCTTCAGGCCCGATCACGTACCGGGTGTGCCCAAGGAAGCGCGTTCGCTGAACGGCTGGGCGCTATGGCGGAAATGTTTGCGCGGCATCATCCCATCGGCTGTGCTCATCTTTCTGGTGCTGGGCAGCATGGGCGGCCTGCCTGGCATCAGCACGGCGGTGTGCACGCCCACCGAGGCTGGCGCCATGGGTGCGATGGGCGCCTTCGTCCTTGCGGGCATGCACGGGCGCCTGACCTGGCCATTGATCCGGAGCACGATGACGGGCACCATGCGCATCACGGCGATGGTGGTCTTCATCCTCATCGGCTCGCGGGTGTTCTCGCTGGTCTTCCAGGGCGTCGAGGGTGGCATCTGGATCGAGCACATGTTGTCGGGTCTGCCCGGCGGCCAAGTCGGCTTCCTCATCGCCGTCAACATCTTCATCTTCTTCCTGGCGTTCTTCCTCGATTTCTTCGAAATCGCCTTCATCATCATCCCGTTCCTCGCGCCAGTGGCCGACAAGATGGGCATCGACCTGATCTGGTTTGGCGTGATGATCTGCGTGAATATGCAGACCAGCTTCATGCACCCGCCGTTCGGATTCGCCCTGTTCTATCTGCGCGGCATTGCTGACACGCTGTTCAAGAGCGGCGCGTTGCCGCGCAAAGTCGAGTCCAGCGACATCTACCTCGGCGCCATCCCTTGGGTGCTGATGCAACTGGTGCTGGTGGCCATCGTGATCTTCTTCCCACAAACGGTGACGGTCTTTCTCGACAAGCCCAAGCCGGTGGACGCCGAGTCGGCCACGCAGATGCTGGAAGGCATGGGTGGCAGGGCGAATGACGAGGCGAAGGATGCAGCCAGCGCGGCGGAACGGGGCGCCTCGGCACCCGCCGCCGAAGAAGACCCGATGGCCGCCATCCTGCGTGCTAACGAACAGGACAAGCAGAAGAAGTGAAGGCCTGCCGGCGTACCAAGGCGAGGGCACTGACTGCATTAAAAAAGGGGCCTCTCGGGGCCCCTGGCTTTGTGGCTCTGGAAAATCTCAGATTTTCTGCGCCTGCATGAAGTCGTCAAAGCCGGCTTCGCTGAAACGGAACCACAGGTTCTGGTCACGACGGAAAGTGGCGTAGTCCTCGTAGACCTTTTTCCAGGCCGGGTTGCTGGCCGACAGTTCGCTGTACAGCGCCATCGACTCCTTGAAGGCGGCTTCCATCATTTCCTTGGGGAAACGGAACAGCTTGGTGCCGCCAGCCACCAAGCGCTTCAGGGCCGCCGGGTTGCGCGCGTCGTACTTGGCCTGCATTTCGACGTGGGCGTAGGCAGAAGCGGCTTCGACGATGGCCTTGTACTCGGCCGACAGGCTGTTGTAGGCCTTGTCGTTGATGAAGAAGTCGAGCTGCGGGCCGCCTTCCCACCAACCGGGATATGCATAGTTGGGGGCAATCTTGTACAAGCCCAGTTTCTCGTCGTCGTAGGGGCCGACCCATTCCGCCGCATCGATGGTGCCCTTTTCCAGTGCCTGGTAGATCTCGCCGCCGGGAATGTTCTGTGCCACGGCCCCAATGCGTTCGACGACCTTGCCGCCGAAGCCGCCGATGCGGAACTTCAAGCCCTTCATGTCGGCCAGCGACTTGACTTCCTTGCGAAAGAAACCACCCATCTGCGCGCCGGTGTTGCCGCCGGGGAAGTTGACGATGTTGTAGGCCTTGTAGAAATCGCGCATCAGCTTCTGGCCGTTGCCTTCGTAGGTCCAGGCGGTCATCTGACGCGAATTCAGGCCGAATGGAATGGCGCAGCCAATCGCGAAAGTCGGGTCTTTGCCGAAAAAGTAGTAAGGCGCAGTGTGGGCGATTTCGACGGTGGCGTTCTGCACGCCATCGACCACGCCAAAGGCGGGCATCAATTCGCCGGCCGCGTGCACGCTGATCTGGAACTTGCCCCCGGTCATGTCGCCGACTTTCTTGGCGAAGACCTCGGCAGCGCCGAAGATGGTGTCCAACGACTTCGGGAAGCTGGACGCCAGGCGCCAGCGTATGGCCTGCTGCGCATGCACGATGGCCGGTGCGACACCGGCGGCCAGCACACCGGCCAGCCCGGCGCCGTGGACGAAAGAACGACGTTCCATGGAGTTCTCCTTTGAGTGCGGCACCCAGCACAACGCCAACCGCAGTACAAAAAATTCTAGGAGCGAGGCATGTCCCTATTCAGACGGGTTTACCCGCTCGAAGTAACTGCACCCACCCTCAGACGCGCACGACCGTCACGCTGCAGGGCGACTGCGCGACAACCTGCGAACTCACACTGCCCAGGTAGCGGCGCAACGCCGAATTGGCCCGTGCGCCCATCACGATGTGATCAACCTGGTTGCGCTCGGCGAACTCAACGATGGCTGCCGCCGTGTCGGGCGCTTGCAGCACGTGAAACGTGAGTCGGCCTTCGGTCAGATCGAGCGCCTTGCTGATCGGCCTTGCCCAGTGCTTCAGGCCGACGAGTTGCTTGACGTGCAGGCTGCGGCCGGCGGCGTCGACACGCTCGTCCATGCCGACGCGTGCGGTCTTCATCACGCTAATGCAGGCCAGCCGTGCGCCGGGTTCGGTCAGCACGATGCGGCGCACCGTCTCACGCAGGTGTTCCAGCAGGGCCGGTGTCGCACTGTCCACGTCCACGGCGGCAACGATGATGCTGCTCTGCATCACCTGGTTAATCACCGCCGAGGCCGGCCCAGCCTTCGGTTCGGCACCCACTGCAAAGAACCACCCCTTCAGCCGCCGTACCAGGCCGTTCGCCTGCAACTTCTCGGCGCGCGCTGTCAGAGGCACCTGGCTGGGGTCTTGCAGCGCCAGCGCCAGCTGCGCACCGCTCTGGTAACGGCGCTCGGGCTTGACCTCCAGGCACTTCAGGATCACCTCTTGCAACCACGGCGGGCAGTCTTTGCGCACGGCGCGCGGCGGCACCGGATCGACATACAGGCGGCGACGCAGGCCGCGCACCGTGGCAGGCGAACCGAAGGGTCGTTCGCCGGTGGTGAAGTGATACAGCATCACGCCCAGGGCGAACAGGTCGGACCGCAGATCGGTGCGCACGTACTGCACCTGCTCGGGCGACATGTAGGGGCCGGTGCCGATCATCTTGACCGAGGAAGGCAGCGTGAATTCTTCGTCCAGCAGATCGGGCAGGCGGTCGTGGTGCGACAGGCCGAAATCCACAAGCGCTGCCGTGCCGTCCGGCCGCAGCATGATGTTGCTGGGCTTGACGTCCAGGTGCACCAGGCCCTGCTTGTGCAAGTCATGCAAAGCCGTGGCCACGCGGGCACCGATCTCGATGACCTCGTCGATGGCCAGCGGCGCTTCGTCCAGGCGCGGCCGCAGCGTCGGGCCCTCGATGCGCTCCATCACGATGTAGGGCTGCTTGGCGAAGTCGCCGCGCGCCACGTAACGCGGCGCATGGGCGCCACGCAGCGTGGGCAGGATCATCTGCTCGACCTCGAAGCTGACGATGCTGGTCGGGTCTTCGCCGCCCTTCACGCGCGGCACCTTCATGATCAGAGGCAGATCGTCCGCCCGCTCGGCCACCGCCGGGGTCAAGGCCTCGGCAGATGCGTCGCGTACCACGCGCCACAGGTGCGCCATGCTGCCGGTGTGCAGCTTTTCTTCCAGCAGCCAGCCGTCCACCACATTGCCGGGCAGCAGGGGCGACAACACCGGTGCCAGCCCGGATGCCGCGGCCATTTGAAGTGGCTCAGCGTCCATCCAGCAACCTTGCAGCCAGCGCGGACGGCAAGCCGGCGTCCAGGATGCGCGAGCCCGCCGCCTCGACGTCGTAGGGCACGCGCCAGAAGGTCAGCTCGGTCAGCACGTCGTCGTAGATGGCGTAGCAGGCGGCCGGGTTGCCGTCACGCGGTTGACCAGTCGAGCCGGGTATGGCCAGCCAGCGGCGTGTATCCAGCAGCGGGATGGCTACACCGGCCACGGGCTCGAAATCACCTGCCTTGCCCGCCACCGACAGGTGGTAGAGCCGGGGCTCGTGCATGTGACCGCAGAAGGTCACGCGGGCGGTGGTGGCATGCATGCTGCGCACAGCCTCGGCCCGGCCCTGGATGTAGTCCCAGGCCGCTGGGTCGAAAGCGTTGGCGTGCACGTACAGCACCTCGCCCACCACCTGCTGCAGGGGCAGGCCCTGCAGAAAGTCCAGCTGCGATGAATCGAGCTGCTCGCGCGTCCACTCGACCACGCGGCGAGCGTCGGGGCGCATCGTGGGCAGCGCGCCGCGCGCCACGGCGGCATCGTGGTTGCCTTGCACCGCCACCGCGCCGCGCGCCACGTGTTCGCGCACACAGTCCACCACCCAGCCGGGGTCGGCGCCGTAGCCCACGAAGTCCCCCAGGAAGGCGTGGCCGTCGATACCTTGCGCAGCGGCGTGGTCGAGCACGGCCTGCAGCGCTTCGCGGTTGGCGTGCAGATCGGTGACAAGGGCGGTGCGCATGGCCGTGGCGCTGCGGGCAGTGCAGCGCTGTTCGGATCAGGAACCGGCTAGTTGCATAGGGTCCAGCAGCACCGAGCCCACCGATTTGCTGCCTTGCACGTAGACATCGGCGCCAATGGCCTGGATGCTCTTCAACATCTGCTTCAGGTTGCCGGCGATGGTGACCTCATGCACCGGGTAGGCGATGCGCCCGTCTTCCACCCAGAAACCTGCCGCACCGCGCGAGTAGTCACCGGTGACGTAGTTGACGCCCTGCCCCATCAGCTCGGTGACGAAGAGGCCGCGGCCCAGTTTGGCCAGCATCGCGTCCAGCGTGTCGCCTTTTTTCGTGCGCCGGCTGGTCATGCTCAGGTTCTGCGAGCCGCCAGCGTGGCCGGTGGTCTTCATGCCCAGCTTGCGCGCCGAATAGGTGCTGAGGAAGTAGCCCTGCACCACGCCGCCCCGTACCACCTGGCGGCCGGTGGTGCGCACGCCTTCGTCATCGAAAGGCGCGCTGCCCTTGCCTTTCAGCTCATGCGGGTTCTCGACGATGTCCACATGCGCGGGCAGCACTTTCTTGCCCAGGCTGTCGACCAGAAAAGTGGTCTTGCGGTACAGCGCGCCGCCCGAAGTGGCCTGCACGTAGGCGCCCAGCAGGCCGGCGGCCACCGTCGATTCGAACAGCACCGGCACCCGCTCCGTCGGCACAGGGCGCGACTTCAGGCGCGACAGTGCGCGTTCTGCGGCGTAGCGGCCGACGACTTCGGGCGCGGCCAGGTCGCCGGCATCGCGCATCGACGTGTACCAGCCGTCGCGCTGCATGCCCTTGCCCTTGCCCGCGATCGGCGACACCGACAGGTAGTGGCGTGAACTGGCGTAGCCGCCGCGAAAGCCGCGCGTGTTGCCGGCCCAGAAATGGGCCTGCTGCGCCGACACGCCGGCGCCTTCGGAATTGGTGATGCGGCGGTCCACGCGCAGCGCCGCGTCTTCGCAGCGACGCGCCAATTCGGCGGCGGCTGCGGCGTCTATGGCCCAGGGGTGGAACAGGTCCAGTTCGCGCGCCACTTCGGCGGGCGTGGCCAAGTCGGCGGCGTCGGGCAGGCCGGCGGCCGGGTCTTCGGCCGTGAAGCGTGCAATGTCGTAGGCAGCCTGCACGGTCTGCCGCAAGGCTGCCGCAGAGAAATCACTGGTGCTGGCATTGCCTCTGCGCTGCCCGAGGTAGACGCTGACGCCCAGGCTCTTGTCGCGGTTGCGTTCGACGTTTTCCAGCTCGCCCTTGCGCACCGACACCGACAAACCCACGCCTTCGGAGACCTCGGCACCCGCGTCGCTGGCGCCCAGGCCCTGCGCCAGCTTCAAAGTGTCTTCGACGATTTGCTGGAACTGTTCCTGGCGGTAGGCAAAGCCCTGTTCGGCGCGGGTGGTGGTCATCGGGGCGGTGATCCAGATAGTGCTGCAGGTAGCGGTCGCCGATGATAATGGGCGCCCTCTTGCAGAGACGGTCATCCGTCAAACCCACGCTATGGCCCGACGCCCCGCACCGCACCGCGGCATTGATGTGCACGACGGCGATGCCGGTCGCGGTGCCGCCGAAGTGGCCGCTGCTGCCGACCCCGGCGCCTGGGCGGACACCGGCCCGAGCAAGACCAAACTCAAACAGCAGTCGCACGAACTGCAGGCGCTGGGCAATGCGGTTTCGCAATTGTCGGCCGAACGTTTTGCAGCCATCGCGATGCCCGAAATCCTGCGCGACGCGATCACCGAATTCCGCCGCACGCGCAGCCACGAAGGGCGGCGTCGGCAGATGCAGTACGTCGGCAAGCTGATGCGCCATGCCGACGAAGAAGCGCTGCGCGAAGCCGTGGCCAGCGCCACGCTGGGTTCGGCCAAGGACACGCTGATGCTGCACGAGACCGAGCGCTGGCGGGCCGAGCTGATCGCCGACGACGAGGCCATGACCAACTGGCTGAACGAGTACCCCGACACCGACACCCAGCAGTTGCGCAGCCTGGTGCGCGCGGCGCGGCGCGACGCGAAAGATCTGGTGCCTGAAGCGCGCCAGCCGAAAAGCCACCGCGAGTTGTTCCACTTCATCAAACCCTTCTTGTCAGCGAAATGAGTGGCGGCGGAATGGGCGACTTCGACACGGTGCGCATCGGCGTGGTTTCGATCAGCGACCGCGCATCGGCGGGCGTCTACGAAGACAAAGGCATCCCGGCGCTGAAGGACTGGTTGGCACGCGCGCTGCGCAACCCGATCGAATGGCACGAGCGGCTGATCCCCGATGAGCAGGACGGCATCAGCGCCACGCTGACGGACCTGGTGGACACCGCGCACTGCGACCTGGTGCTGACCACCGGCGGCACCGGCCCGGCGCTGCGCGACGTGACGCCCGAAGCCACGCTGGCCGTCGCCCACAAAGTGATGCCGGGTTTCGGCGAACAGATGCGGCAGATCTCGTTGGCCTTCGTGCCGACCGCGATCTTGTCTAGACAAGTGGCCGTGGTGCGCGGCCGGTCATTGATCATCAACCTGCCGGGGCAGCCCAAGGCCATTGCCGAAACGCTGGAGGGTTTGCCGCGAGCGACGCCGCCGGTACACGGCATTTTCGCGGCCGTACCGTATGGCGTGGACCTGATCGGCGGGCCCTACATCGTCACCGACAGTGCGCTCTGCAAGGCCTTCAGACCGAAGACCGCAGTTCGCGCAGAAGGCGCGACCCGGACAGCCGGCCGCGCTTGAGCTGGCCTACTTGACGAGACGGTTCATCCGCTCGGCGTCGAAGACCCCGGTCGTCTGCGCGTCTTGTGGCACGCAATCGCCCGCCGGCAGTTCGCGCGTGCGGGCCGACAGTTTCTCGATGGCCTGCCACAGCAGCATCACCTGGTGTTCATGGGCCGAGGCGTTGTCGATCAGGCCTTTCATCGCCTGCGACACTGGGTCGTCGCCCTGCGTCACGCCGTAAGCCGAAAAGCCCATCTTGGCGGCAGCCGCTTCGCGCGCGGCATCGGTCTCGCGCTGGATGATGCGCGCGGGGTTGCCTACGGCGGTGGCACCGGCCGGCACGGGCTTGGTGACCACGGCACTGCTGCCGATGCGCGCGCCGTCACCCACCGTGAAGCCTCCGAGGACCTGCGAATTGGCGCCGACGATCACGCCCTTGCCCAGCGTCGGGTGGCGCTTGGCGCCCTTGACCAAGGCTGTGCCGCCCAGCGTAACGCCCTGGTAGATGGTGCAGCCGTCGCCGATCTCGGCGGTTTCGCCGACCACCACGCCCATGCCATGGTCGATGAAGACGCGGTGGCCGATGGTGGCGCCGGGGTGCAATTCGATGCCCGTCAGGAAGCGCCCGATGTGCGAGATGAAGCGCGCAAGCCAGTGCAGGCCGTGGCGGCGGCACCAGCTGGCACGGCGGTGCAGGACCAGTGCGTGCAGGCCCGGGTAGCAGGTCAGCACCTCCCACGTCGACCGCGCCGCGGGGTCGCGCTCCAGAATGCAGTCGATGTCTTCGCGGAGTCTGGCAAACATAGGTGGAAGTCTAGCGGGGGCCCGCTGGTCGCGCTGATTACCGCGCTGATTACCGCGCTGATCACCGCGCTGATGACCGCGCTGATCACCGCGCTGATGACCCCGCATCTGCCCTTGCCGCCTCCCGAGTCATGGCCCTGGCGATACCGCGCAGGATATGCACGTCCTCGGCGCTGAGCTGCGCGCGGTTGATCAGTTGGTTCAAGCGCGGCATCAACTTCTTCGGCGCAGCCGGGTCCAGAAAACCGATGCCCTCCAGCGTCTGCTGCCAGTGCGCCAGCAGGCCGGCAACCGCTGCGCCGTCGGCCAACT
>JAYSYH010000207.1:0-41398 GCA_043716645.1 Betaproteobacteria bacterium
GGCCGGCGCCCCGCTGACCATCGAGACCGTCGACCTCGAAGGCCCGCGCGCCGGCGAGGTGCTGGTCGAGATCAAGGCCACCGGCATCTGCCACACCGACCAGTACACGCTGAGCGGCGCCGACCCCGAAGGCCTGTTCCCGGCCATCCTGGGCCACGAAGGCGCGGGCGTGGTGCTGGAAGTGGGCGCGGGCGTCACGTCGCTGAAACCCGGCGACCACGTGATTCCGCTGTACACGCCGGAATGCCGGCAGTGCAAGTTCTGCCTCAGCCGCAAGACCAATCTGTGCCAGCAGATCCGCAGCACGCAGGGCAAGGGCCTGATGCCCGACGGCACCAGCCGCTTTTCTTTGAACGGTCAGCCCATCCTGCACTACATGGGCACCAGCACCTTTGCCAATCACATCGTCGCGCCGGAAATCGCGCTGGCCAAGATCCGCAAGGACGCGCCTTTCGACAAGGTCTGCTACATCGGCTGCGGGGTCACCACCGGCGTGGGCGCGGTGATTTACAGCGCCAAGGTCGAAGCCGGCGCCAACGTGGTCGTCTTCGGGCTGGGCGGCATTGGGCTGAACGTGATCCAGGGTGCGCGGATGGTCGGCGCCGACAAGATCATCGGCGTGGACATCAACCCGGCCCGTGAGGCGATGGCGCGGCGCTTCGGCATGACGCATTTCATCAACCCGCAAGCATTGCAGTCAGCCGCAAGCTCGGTGGTGGATGCCATCGTGCAACTGACCGACGGCGGCGCCGACTACAGCTTCGAGTGCATCGGCAACACCACCACGATGCGCCAGGCGCTGGAGTGCTGCCACAAGGGCTGGGGCCGCAGCCTGATCATCGGTGTGGCGGCGGCGGGGCAGGAAATCGCCACCCGCCCGTTCCAGCTGGTGACGGGCCGCAAATGGGAAGGCAGCGCCTTCGGCGGCGCGCGTGGCCGCAGCGACGTGCCCAAGATCGTCGACTGGTACATGGAAGGCAAGATCCAGATCGACCCGCTGATCACGCACACGTTGAAGCTGGAGCAGATCAACGAGGGCTTCGACCTGATGCACCGCGGCGAGAGCATCCGCAGCGTGGTCGTCTTTTAGCAGACCAGGGGCAGCCAGGATGACCTTCACCACGATCAGCGAACACGCCTGCTTCGGCGGCGTGCAGGGCACCTACCAGCACGCCAGCACCGTCATCGGCCTGCCGATGCGCTTCGGCGTGTTCGTGCCGCCGCAGGCCCTGGGCCCGACCGCGGGCCCGGTGCCGGTGCTGTTCTGGCTGGCCGGCTTGACCTGCACCGAGGAGACCTTCGCCATCAAGGCCGGTGCGCAGCGCGTGGCCGCCGAACTGGGCCTGATGCTGGTGACGCCCGACACCAGCCCCCGCAACACTGGCGTCAAAGGCGCCGAAGACGCGTGGGATTTCGGCAGCGGCGCCGGTTTTTACCTCGACGCCACGCAAGCCCCGTGGGCCCACCACTGGCGCATGGAAAGCTATGTCACCGGTGAACTGCCGGCGGTACTGGCGCAGCATTTCCCGGTGCAGCCGGGCGCGCACCCGATCAACATGGGCGTGTTCGGCCATTCGATGGGCGGCCACGGCGCGCTGACCCTGGCGCTGCGCCACCCGGGGCTGTACCGCAGCGTGTCGGCCTTCGCGCCGATCGCCGCGCCGATGCGCTGCCCGTGGGGCGTGAAGGCTTTCACCAGCTACCTGGGGCCCGACCGCTCGGCCTGGGCCGCGCACGACGCAACGGCGCTGATCGAAGCCGGCGCGCGCTGCCCGCCGCTGCTGATCGACCAGGGCGAGGCCGACCCGTTCCTGGCGGAACAGCTGCTGCCGCACCGCTTCGAAGCCGCCTGCCGCGACGCTGCGCAGCCGCTGACGCTGCGCCGCCATGCCGGCTACGACCACGGCTATTTCTTCATCGCCAGCTTCGTCGAAGACCACCTGCGGCACCACGCAGAAGCTTTGCGGTCAGCCTGAAGCCGGCCATGCAGATCAGCGCGCTGCGCACCCGCCTGCGGGCACTCTGGGCCAACCCCAAGCACGAAGAGCGCGTGCTGCGGATGTGGGCCTGCGCGCTGCCACAAGACCACGGCAGGCGGCCGCTGGACAGCTTCCTGCCCAAGCTTTTGCGCGAGGCGCTGCCGACGCTAACGGCCGAGTTGGCTGCCCTGGCCACGCTGCAGTCGCAGCACCCGGCCGCAGACGGCTCGACGCGCCTGCTGGTGGGTCTGGGCGACGGCCAGACGGTGGAAAGCGTGCTGCTGCCGCCCGACCGCGCGCAGGCCTTGTGCATCAGCACCCAGGTCGGTTGCGCGGTGGGCTGCGTGTTCTGCATGACGGGCACTGGCGGCCTGCTGCGGCAATTGACCAGTGGCGAAATCGTCGCCCAGGTGGTGCTGGCGCGCAGCGCGTTTGCTGACCGGCCGATCAAGAAAGTCGTGTTCATGGGCATGGGTGAGCCAGCGCACAACCTGGACGCGGCCCTCGAAGCCATCCACCTGCTGGGCACAGCCGGGGCCATCGCGCACAAGCAGATCGTCTTCAGCACGGTGGGCGACCCGCGCGTCTTCGAACGTCTGCCGCGTGAACGCGTGAAGCCCGCGTTGGCCCTGTCGCTGCACAGCACCAAGGCCGTACTGCGCGAGCAACTACTGCCCCGTGCGCCACGCATGACGCCGCAGGAACTGGTCGATGCCGGCGAGGCTTACGCCCGCGCCAGCGGCTACCCCATCCAGTACCAGTGGACGCTGATCGAAGGCGTGAACGACGGCGAAGACGAGATCGACGGCATCGCCGCGCTGCTGCAGGGCAAGTACGCGCTGATGAACCTGATCCCCTTCAACGCCGTGCCCGGCATGCCCTGGCAACGCCCCAGCTGGGAGCGTGCCGCCGAGATGGCCCGCAGCCTGCACCGCCGTGGCGTGCTGACCAAGCTGCGGCAGTCGGCCGGGCAGGACGTGGATGGCGGCTGCGGGCAATTGCGGGCACGGGCACGGGCACGGGCACAGGGGCCGGCGCTGGCGCTGGCGCTGGCGCTGGCGCAGCCGCTGCCGCTGCCGGACGGGGCTGCTGAAAGCGCCGCGTCGCCTCAGCCCGGTCTGGCCCGGTTGCAGCGGCGTCGCATACCGATCGCCCTGTCAAACGCAGGCTGAATCCAAACGCGCGCTCCCTGTCGCGGCGCACCGCCAGAATCTCGCATCTTGCCTCCAGCCTTGCCCTACTGCCCATGCACGCCACCCTGCCTTTGCTGGCCGCCACCGACTTTCCCGCGCTGACCCGCGGCGCGCTGCAGACGCTGCAGGTGAACCTGGGCTACCGCTGCAACCAGAGCTGCCTGCACTGCCACGTCAACGCCGGCCCGACGCGCACCGAAATGATGGACGAAGGCACCGCCGCGCTGGTGTTGCAGGTGCTGGCCGCACGTGGCGTGGGCACGCTGGACCTGACCGGCGGCGCGCCCGAACTGAGTCCGCATTTCCGCAGCCTGGTGCGCGGCGCACGGGCGCAGGGGGTGCACGTCATCGACCGCTGCAACCTGACCATCCTGAGCGAGCCCGCGCAGGCCGATCTGGCCGAATTCCTGGCCGGGCAGGGCGTCGAGGTGGTGGCCTCGCTGCCCTGCTATTCGGTGGCCAATGTCGACCGCCAGCGTGGCGCGGGCGTGTTCGACCGCAGCATCGCTGGCCTGCAGGCGCTGAACGCGCTGGGCTACGGCGATCCGGGATCGGGCCTGGTGCTGAACCTGGTCTACAACCCGCAAGGTGCGTCGCTGCCGCCGCCGCAGGGGCCGCTGCAGGCCGACTACAAGCGCGAACTGGCGCTGCACTTCGGCATCACCTTCAACCACCTGTATGCGTTGACCAACATGCCCATCCAGCGCTTCGGCAGCACACTGGTCAGCAAGGGCACGTTCGCCAGCTACCTGCAGCTGCTGAAGGCGAGCTACCAGCCGGCCAACCTCGAAACGGTGATGTGCCGCAGCCAGATCAGCGTGGACTGGGAAGGCTCGCTGTACGACTGCGACTTCAACCAGATGCTGGGCCTGCGCGCGCGGCTGGGCAACACGGCCGCGCCGCACTTGCGCGACCTGCTGGCGCAGGACGGGGCGGGCGACGCCATCCGCGTGGCCGAGCACTGCTACGGCTGCACCGCCGGGCAGGGCAGCAGTTGCGGCGGCGCGCTGGCCGGGTGAATGACGGCGCGCAAGTTCAGGACATTGCGGCGCCACACCGGCTGAAGGCGATGCGGCTGCTGGTCGTCATGCCCGTGCTGGACGAAGCGGCCGGCATCACCGCCACGCTGCTGGCGCTGGCGCCGCTGCGTGAGGACGGGCATGCGGTCATCGTCGTCGACGGCGGCAGCCGCGACGCTACGGTTGCGCTGGCCGCACCGCTGGCCGACGCCGTGCTGGCCAGCCCACGGGGCCGGGCGCGGCAGATGAACGCCGGCGCCGCCGCAGCGCAGGGCGACGTGTTGCTCTTCCTGCACGCCGACACCACCTTGCCAGCGCGCGCCGCCAGCGCCATCGAACAGGCAGTGGCCAGCAACGCACGCTGGGGCCGCTTCGACGTGCGCATCAGCGGGCATTCGGCGATGTTTCCGGTGGTTGCCGCGCTGATGAACGCCCGCTCGCGGCTGACCGGCATCGCCACCGGTGACCAGGCCATCTGGGTCGAAGCTGCGCTGTTCCGGCAACTGGGCGGCTATGCCGAGCTGCCGCTGATGGAAGACATCGAACTGTGCCGCCGGCTGCGCACCGTCGGCCGGCCAGCGTGTTTGCGCGAGCAGGTACTCACGTCGGGCCGTCGGTGGGAAACCCGTGGCGTGTGGCGCACCATCTTTCTGATGTGGCGGCTGCGCTGGCGTTACTGGCGCGGCACGCCGGCCGAACACCTGGCACGGGCCTACCGGTGAAGGCGCCCCCTGCTGCGCCTGGACCTGCGCCTGGACCTGCGCCTGGACAGGCGCCTGGACCTGCGCCTGGACCTGCGCCTGGACAGGCGGTTGCGCCGGCAGCAGTGCGGGCCGTTATGGCGGCCTGCCACATTGCCGTCTTCGCCAAGGCGCCTTTGCCCGGTCTGGCCAAAACCCGGCTCGCGCCGGCGCTGGGCCAACCCGGCGCCGCCGCGCTGGCCGAATGCCTGCTGAACCACGCTGTGGCGCAGGCCGTCGCCGCCGGCCTCGGTCCGGTGACGGTGTGGGCCACGCCCGACGCCACGCACCCGGTCTTCTCCCGGCTGCGCGCGCAGCACGGTGTGCGCCTGGCCGTGCAGGACGGCAGCGACCTGGGTGCTCGGATGGCCGCGGCCTTCGCGCATACGCTGGGCGACGACCCCGCCACGCCGGTGCTGCTGATGGGCAGCGACGCCCCGGCGCTGGACGCCGCCATGCTGCGGCAGGCAGCGGCGGCACTGCGCGAGCACGCGGCCGTCTTCGTGCCGGCGGTGGACGGCGGCTATGCGCTCATCGGCCTGCAGGCCCCGCTGCCGGCGCTGTTCGTCGGCATCACCTGGAGCACGCCACAGGTGATGGCCGACACGCGCACGCGGCTGGCCGCCGGCGGCGTGGCGCGCTGCGAACTGCCGCCCGTGGTGGACATCGACGAGCCCGCCGATCTGGTGCACCTGCCGCAGGGCTGGCTGGCAACGGACAGCCCGGCTGCGCACCCGCTGTGCCGCGACCCGGCGGCGGCGCAGAACAAGGCGTGACTGGCACGGCCCGCAGCGTTGACAATCACGCCTTGCACTGCCGCAGAGCCAGCCACCACCCATGTCAGACACGCCTAAGCCCGCCGCGCACCCCGAAGTGATCGCGCCCCCCACCGAGACGGTTGTTACGGCCGCCGCCGAGCCGGCCGTTGAGCCTGGCTCCAGCATCGACGTCAACGCACCAGCCGTCATCGACACCGATACCGATACCGATACCGATACCGGCGTGCAAGGCAGCGCCGATGACGGCACGCCGGCAGCGGCCCCGGCCGACACAGCCAACGCCCCGAAAGCCGCCGCCACGCTGCCGCCCGCGGCGGTGGCCGCGCTGCTGGCCGAACATTTCCCGGCGCTGTTCGGTGCCGGCCGCGCGCTGCCCATCAAACTGCGCATCCAGGCCGACATCCAGACCCGCGCACCGGGTCTGGTCAACAGGAAGTCACTGTCCGTCTTCCTGCACCGCTACACCACCAGCACCGCTTACCTGAAGGCGTTGGCGTCGCAGCCGCAGCGGCTGGACCTGGACGGCGCGCCGGCCGGGGAGATCGAGGCGCTGCACCGCGATGCGGCGGTTGCCGAAGTCGAGCGTCGCAAGCAGATGTTCGAGGACCGCCGCGCGCTGGAACGCGAACAACAGCGCGCCGCCGCACAGGAAGCCCGCCGCGCCCAGAACGCCCAGAACGCGGCGCACAACACGGCCCGCGACCACGCCGAAGGCGAAGCCCGCCGCAACCGCGCGGTGCTGCTGCGTGCGTTCGAGACCGCCACGCTGACCAAGGCCAATTTCTGTGCGCTGAAAGGCATCACCGAAGCCGAGCTGGACGCGCAGGTGACGCTGGCGAAGCATGAACGCGAACAGCGCGCGCTCGAACCGCAACGGCCCGATCACCGCAACGACAACCGCAACGACAACCGCAACGACGGGCGCAACGACGGGCGCCGTGACGGCCGTCCGGCGCCACGGCCCGAGGGTTCCCGCCCGCGCCGACCGCAACCCCAAGGACAGGGATCGAAATGAAGCACCGCACCGCCCGCGCCCGATTCTTCGGTGCCTTCGGCATCGCCCTGGTCACGGCCTCGTTCGGCACCACCGTCCAAGCCCAGGCCTGGCCGATGAAACAGCCCGTCAAGTTGATCGCGGTTTTCCCGCCCGGCGGCTCGGTCGACCAGGTTGCGCGCATCCTGCAGCCCGCGCTGCAGCAGCAGTTGGGGCAGACCGTCATCGTCGACAACAAGGGCGGCGCGTCGGGCTCCATCGGCACCGGCGCGGTGGCGGCGTCACCGGCCGACGGCTACACCTTTGCCGTGGTCTTCGACACCCATGGCGTCAACCCCAGCCTGCAGCCGAAGATGGCCTTCGACACGCGCAAGGACTTGGCCGCGGTGGCGCTGCTGGGTACCAGCGCGATGGTGCTGGCGACCCATGTCGACACGCCGTACAAGACCTTCGCCGACGTGGTGGCCGCCGTGAAGGCAGGCAAGAACGTCAGCTACGGCAGCATCGGCAACGGCAGCCTGGGCCACCTGGCGGTGACGCTGCTGGCCAAGGGCAACGGCTTCGAGCTGACCCACGTGCCCTACCGCGGCGGCGGCCCGCTGATGAGCGACGCCATCGCCGGGCATGTGCCACTGAGCATCGGTTCGGTGTTCGTCACCAAGCCGCACATCGACACCAAACGGCTGCGCCCGCTGGTCGTCACCACCGACAAGCGCAGCCCGCAGCTGCCCGACGTGCCCACGCTGGCCGAGAGCGGCTATGCCGGCTTCAACGCCCCGGCTTGGTGGGCGGTGCTGGCCCCGGCCAAGACGCCGCCGGAGATCGTCGCGCGCATGAACGACGAGATCAACAAAGCGCTGAAGTCGCCCGACGTGGCGACCAAGCTGGCCGCGCAAGGCATCAGCGTGAACACCGGCACGCCGGCTGCGGCGCAGGCTTTCATCGAAGCTCAGATCGACGTGTGGGCCAAGGTCGTCAAGGCCAACCACATCCAGGCCGATTGAGCCCGCCCGGCGAGCCACTGCTTGCAGCACCGGGGCCCGCTGCGCGACGCAGCCTGCGAAGACCCCACGTTGAGCGAGATGCACGCAGGCGGCACGCGCTACGAATCACCGCACGCGCCGATCGCCCCGGGCTGTTTTCCGTTCAACCACTGTGAAGTCTGGGCCTGCCGCGCCTGCGGCCGCGGTCTTTTGCAGTCCACCGAGTTTGGCGCGTATTGCGTCGATCACCGCCTGCGCGAGGTCGACACACCGATCCGTTTCGCTACACTCAATGCAGGGTGGGCGTTCCGCCCGCAGGCTATGGAGTGAGTGTGAAAACAAGCCTCTACACGATCAAAGTCGCCGCGGTGCTGTTGCTTGCTTTATGCGGCGCCAGTCATGCCCAAGCGGGTGTCGTCTTCAACTGGCAGACTCAAAGTTATTCATCGTCGATTTTTGCAGTCGAAGGACGCATCGAGATTGATGCTTCGAGTTGGACAGTCGGCCAACTCAACGTTTCCAACGGCTGCAACGGTTATCCGTATGTGCTTGCGTCAGGCAGCATGTATTCAGGTTGCACCGTAATGTCCGGCATCACGGACTTTTCATTCAGAGTCAACAATAATTACTCCCCGCTCAGTTTCAACAGCCTCAGATTCACCGGGCAGCTGGCCATGGCTGGAACTGCCCCGCTGGCCGGGTCGATTTTTGCAGAGACGAATTTTGAAACCGACGTCCGCATGAACTCAGCCCCAGGAACCGGCGTGTGGACCATCATGTCCTTTCAGACCGATGGCCCACCTGCAGCATGTCAAACGCCGCCCTACTGCAGTGGGGCAACTGGCAAATGGTTGATTGACGCATCGACATTGCCGGTGCCGGAACCGTCCAGCATCACCTTGTTCGCAAGCGCCATGCTCCTGGCATTGATGCATGGCGCGGGAAAACGGATGCGCAAACCGTCGGGTTGCTTGACGCGCTGACCGGCTCGCAGCTTCGAAAACACGCGCCATGCCATGGCGCCCTGCCACGGCGCCCCGGCATCACGATCTGGCGCCCACCTCTGCTTCCGTCACCACCTGCCCGTTCTTTACCGGTAACGTCGCACCGGGCTTGAACGTGGTGCGGGCCACGCCTTCCTTGCCGCCCAAGCGGTAGGTCACGTCATAACCCACGACCTTCTGTGACTTTTCGTTGACCATGCGACAACGGCGCTCGGTGGTGGTTGTCACGTCACGCTCCTGCATGCCCTTTTGCACCTGATTGCCGGCATAGCCGCCAGCCGCGACACCGGCCACTGTGGCCAATGTCTTGCCGTTGCCGCCGCCGATCTGGCTGCCGATCAGACCGCCGGCCAGGCCACCGATCACGCTGCCTGCCACGCGGCGGTCGTCCTGCACGGGCGCTTGATGCTTCACGGCCACTTCGTCGCAACGCTCCTGGGGCGTGACCACCGTTTGCACCACCTCCTTTACCGCGACGACGTCTGCGGTTCGCGGAGCAGCCATCGTCTTGTAGCCGGTGACGGCACCGACACCGAGTACGACCGTGGCGATGCCGCCGATGATCAGACCTTTGGCCATGGATTTGTCCATTTGACGATTCCTGTTCAGTTCGTTGGGAGGCATGCTACTGCGCAGTGTCGCGCAGTGTCGCGCGGCCCGTTCGGGCCTTCGGCATGACAGCGCATCAGCCACCAACTGGAAGCAGCCGCTGAAACCACGGGTAGCGGCTGTCAAAAATCACGTCTGAAAGGGGGTTTCTGCCCATTTGGGATTAGGTCGGTCGGACCGTTTGGCGTAAGGTTCAAGCGATGGATGCAATGACTTTGACTTGGGGCCTTTTAGCGGCAGGGTTGGCCATTGCGGCAGTGGTCGGCCTATGGTGGAACAACCGCCGGCAACGCCGGGTCCAGGCAGCGCGCGCAGCGGCGACGGCAGCGGCGGCAGCGGCCCTGGCGAAACAGGAAGCGCTACGGGCCGCCCAGCAGACGGCGCAGGCCGACGCGGCGGCTGCGCGCGCCGTCGAACGCCAACAGGCGGAACGGACGATCCGGGCGCAAGCCGATCGCGAAGCCCAGCAGCACGCCCGCGCCGAGGCCGAGGCCGAACGTGCGCAAGCGGCGCACGCTGCAGAAGTCACGAAAGCCGCGCAAGCTGCACAAGCCGCCCAAGCCGCGCAGACCGCGATGGCGGCACAGGCGGCACAGGCGGCACGGCAAAACGCCGAGCGGGCTGCTGCTGCCGCCCGCGAAGCGGCGGCGCAGGCCGCCGCGAGCGTCTCTGCCCTGCCCCCCGCCCCCACCCGTGCCCCCACCCCCGCCCCGCGTCGGCCGGCCGACACCCTGGTGATGGTGGCCGACGACTCCAAGGTCGTGCGCGTCAAGACCAGCCGCTTGCTGGCCCAGCACGGCTACCGCGTGGTGCTGGCCGAAGACGGCGCGCAGGCCGCCCAATTGATCGAAGCCGAAGTGCCCGCCGTGCTGGTCACCGACGTTGAAATGCCCGGCCTGGACGGCTTCGCACTGACCCGCCATGTCCGCGCCCACGCCCGCGCCGGGCATATCCCGATCATCATGATCACCTCGGCCGACGACCGGCTGAAGGCAGCCGCCGTCGAGGCCGGTGTGACGCTGGTGCTGGGCAAGCCCTACCCGGAAGCCGAACTGATTGCCTGCATCGAACGGTCGCAGGCCACCGCCACGGCCTGACCGCGCGGCCCTGTGCTGCAGGCAGACTGCGCCCACGTTCGACACCTTCGCCGTCTTCGACCGCGCCGCCCGGACCCAGCCTGTGGTTCACCGGGTGGGACCGCTGGTGCGACACCGAACGGGCCGCCTTACCTGGCGCGTTTTGACGCTGCCACGCCGCAGCGGTGGGTGTCGCCCACCCATCAGTTTGCCGGCGGGACCTTCGGGCAAGCCCGGCTGCTGCCGCAGACCGTGATGGGGCAGGATCGAGGCACTGGTCGAACGAGCCAGCCGGAGACACCCCATGCATGCCCCGACCACCACCCTTCGCACCACCCGCCACACCACCCGCCGCACCACCCTGGCCACTTGGGCAGCAGCCGCCGCCGCATTCACGCTGGCCGGCATCGCACACGCCCAGACCACCTACCCTGAAAAGCCCATCCACATTGCCGTCACCTTCACTCCCGGCGGTGCGCCCGACATCCTGGGCCGCTTGCTGGCTGAAAAGCTGAACGCCGCCTGGGGCGTGCCGGTGCTGGTGGACAACCGGCCGGGTGCGGGTGGTAGCACCGGGGCTGACTACGTCGCCAAGGCGGCGCCCGATGGCCTCAACATCGTCGTCGGCACCGTGGGCACGCATTCCATCAACGGCGCGCTTTACCCCAAGATGCCTTATGACATGGTGAAGGACTTCGCGCCCGTGACGCTGCTGGCCACCACGCCCAACATGCTGGTGGTGCACAACGGGGTGCCGGCGAAGAACCTGAAGGAATTCATCGCGCTGGGCAAGAAGGAAGGCAAGATGAGCTTCGCGTCGTCGGGCTCGGGCACCAGCATCCACGTGTCGGGCGAGCTGTTCAAGACCATGACCGGCATCGACATGGAACACATCCCGTACAAGGGCCGCGCGACGGCCATCCCCGACGTGCTGGGCGGCCGCGTGACGATGATGTTCGACAACATGCCCAGCAGCCTGCCGCTGGTGCGCGAAGGCAAGCTGCGCGCCCTGGGCGTGACCAGCGCGAAGCGCTCGGCGGCCGCGCCCGACATCCCGACCATCGCCGAACAGGGCTTGCCCGGCTTCGACGCCGTCAGCTGGTTCGCGCTGTTCGCACCGGCCGGCACGCCCAAGCCCATCGTCGACAAGCTGCAGCGCGAGGTGAGCCGCATCCTGAAGCTGCCCGACGTGGCCAAGAAGCTGGCCGAACTGGGGCTGGACGCCGATGGCGGCACGCCGGAAGAACTGGCGGCCTACCAGCGCAGCGAGATCAGCAAGTGGGCCAAGGTGGTGAAAGATTCAGGGGCCAAGGCGGACTGAGTTTTCTGCGCGCCGCTGGTCAACGCGGCGTCAACCACGGCTTCGGATCGGCCATCGCCGCCTCCAGCCGCTGCACGTAACGGCCCACGTGCAGGCCGTCCATCAACGCATGGTGCACTTCCACGCTGACGGGCAGCCACAAACGCGCGCCGGTGGCTGTGATTTCGGTGTCAGCGCGGCCGAAGCTGATCTTCGGGATGCTGTCTTCGCGCCGCCAGTTGCGGGCGTGTGAGAAGCTGCTGAAGTGCAGCCAGGGCAGCGTGGTGAAGTGGACCAATTCGTCGAAACCCACCCGCGGTTCGAAGCCGGCCTGGCGCTGCTGCGCGGCCGCGATGGCGGCGCTGCCGGCGGTGGCGAACTGCGCCCAGTCGGCCGTGTGCGGCAGATAGGCGAAGCCGAAGCTGTCGTCGTCGCGCAGCACGGTGGCGCCGCCCGCAATCTCGTCCAGGATGCGTACGCGGCCATCATGCAAACGGTAGCGGAAGGGCTCGATCTCGTTGGCCAGGCGCAGCGCGATGAAGTGGTAGGCCAGCGCGAAGCTGCCGATTCCCAGCGTCTTGACGGCGGCCTTCAGCGGCGCAGCGTCGACCCGCACGCAGACGTTGAAATACGGTTTGTCGAAACTGCGGAAATAGTCGAAGGCTTCGCGGCGCGACCAGGTGGCCAAGTCGAGGTGGCGGTGGGGGTGGGCGTGGGGGTGGGGGCCGGAAGGGTGTGTTTGCATGTCAGGGGTGATGATGCCTGGGCCGATGGCGTCGGGCCTGTCGCTGGATCGCCGAAAATACCCGGCCCGCCATGTCCACCGCTTCCGCTGCTGCTGCTGCGCCCCGCCAGCCCCCGCGCCGCGCAGATTGGGCCTGAGCCTGGTGCAGGCGGGCTTTCTTGTTGCCGCTGGCGCTGAGGCCGGCGCTGAGGCTGGCGCTGAGGCCGGCGCTGGTGCAGCGTTAGCCACGCTGACATTTGGCCCTCAGCGCAAGCACTGTCCCGGCGGAGACCGACAGCGCGGCGCGGCAGGGCTACGCTGTTCGCTCGGTACATCCCCGACTTCAGGAGACACGACGATGAACTTCGACCACAGCCCAAAGGTGCAGGCGCTGCAAGCCCGCCTGTCGGCCTTCATGCAAGCCGAGGTCTTCCCGCAGGAGGCCGACTGCGCTCGTGAACTGGACGCCAACCGAGCGGCCGGCAACCCCTGGCTGCCGCTGCAGACCATCGAGGCGCTGAAGCCCAAGGCGCGTGATGCCGGGCTGTGGAACCTGTTCCTGCCGGAATCGACACGCGGCGCCGGCCTGACCAACCTGGAATACGCGCCGCTGGCCGAACTGATGGGCCAGGTGCCGTGGAGCAGCGAGGTCTTCAACTGCTCGGCGCCCGACACCGGCAACATGGAAACCATCGAGCGCTACGGCAGCGCTGAACACAAGGCGCAGTGGCTGGCGCCGCTGCTGCGCGGCGAAATCCGTTCGGCCTTCTTGATGACCGAACCGGCGGTCGCTTCAAGCGACGCAACCAACATCGAAACCCGCATCATGCGGGACGGCGACGAATACGTTATCAACGGCCGCAAATGGTGGAGCAGCGGCGCCGGCGACCCGCGCTGCGAGATCCTGATCGTGATGGGCAAGACCGACTTCGACGCGCCGCGGCACAGTCAGCAGAGCATGGTGCTGGTGCCGATGAAGACACCGGGCGTGAAGGTGCTGCGGCCGCTGTCGGTGTTCGGCCGCGACGACGCGCCGCACGGCCACATGGAAGTCGACCTGATTGATGTTCGCGTGCCGGCCAGCAACGTGTTGCTGGGTGAAGGCCGCGGCTTCGAGATCGCGCAGGGCCGGCTCGGGCCGGGCCGCATACACCACTGCATGCGGCTGATCGGCATGGCCGAACGCGCTTTGGCGATGACCTGCAAACGACTGGACGAACGCGTCGCTTTCGGCCGCGAGATTTCCAAGCAGGGCGTGTGGCACGAGCGCATCGCCGACGCGCGTTGCAAGATCGACATGGCGCGGCTGCTGACGCTGAAGGCCGCGCACCGCATGGACACCGTAGGCAACAAGATCGCCAAGGCCGAGATCGCGATGATCAAGGTGGTGGCACCGACGATGGCCTGCGAGGTCATCGACATGGCCATCCAGGCGCACGGGGGCGGCGGCGTGTCGGACGACTTCGTGCTGGCCAAGCTGTATGCCAGCGCGCGCACGCTGCGCCTGGCCGACGGGCCCGACGAGGTGCACCGCGCGTCACTGGCCAAGCTGGAACTCGGCCAGCAGCGCGCGCAACGTTCGGGCATGGTGGCGCCCGAAGTGGGAATGCCCATCACGCGCGGGTGTTGACGTGACCACCGGCCGTGTGCGCCTGACGCTGAACGAGCACTTCGTTGCCGACGTCACGCTGGCCCGTGGCGACAAGATGAACGCGCTGGACCCGGCCATGTTCGATGCGTTGCTGGCTGTCATCGAACAATTGAAAGTGACCACCGGCCTGCGCGCCGTGGTGCTGCACGGCGAGGGCCGTGCGTTCTGCGCCGGGCTGGACATGGCCAGTTTCGCGGTACTGGCCGCCGCCGGTTCGAACAGCCCGGTCAGCGACCTGGGCCCGCGCACGCACGGCATCGCCAACGGTCCGCAACAGATCGCGTTGGGCTGGCGCACGCTGGCCGTGCCAGTGATCGCCGCCGTGCAGGGCGCGGCTTTCGGCGGTGGCCTGCAACTCGCGCTGGGCGCCGACATCCGCCTGCTCGGCCCCGACGCGCAGATGAGCGTGATGGAAATCAAGTGGGGCCTGGTGCCCGATATGGCCGGCATGGTGATGATGCGCAGCTTGTTGCGCGACGACGTGCTGCGCGAGCTTTGCTACACCGGCCGCGTGCTGGGCGCCGTCGAAGCGGTGCAGTTGGGCCTGGGCACCCGCCTGTGCGCCGACCCGTTGGCCGAGGCGCACGCGCTGGCGCTGTCCATCGCGCACCGCAGCCCCAGCGCCATTCGCGCCGGCAAGCGCTTGCTCAATCAAGCGGCACACGCGCTGGACGACCAGGCCGCTGCGTTGTTGCAGGCCGAAAGCGACGAACAGATCGCGCTGATGGCCGGACCGCATCAACGTGAAGCCGTGCGCGCCAACCTGGAAAAGCGCGCGCCCCACTTCGAAAACTGAACCCTGCAGACCGCGCACCGACGAAGGACACCGACCCGATGAACCGCTTTCTCGCCCACACCGGCGCCCGCTACCCCATCGTGCAGGCGCCGATGGGCTGGATCGCCCGCAGCGCCCTGGCCGGCGCCGTGTCACGCGCCGGGGGCCTGGGCGTGATCGAAACCTCGTCAGGCGAAAGCGCCAACTGCCAGCGCGAGATCGCGGCCATGCTGGCCAGCGGCCTGCCGTTCGGCGTGAACCTGCCGATCCGTTTTCTGAAAGACGACGCGATGCTGCGTTACGTCTGCGAATCGGGCATCCGCTTCGTCACCACCTCGGCCGGCAGCCCGGCCAAGTTCATCGCGCCGCTGAAGGCCGCCGGCATCGTCGTCTACCACGCGGTGCCGACGCTGGACACCGCGTTGAAGTGCGTCGATGCCGGCGTGGACGGGCTGGTCGTCGAAGGCAGCGAGGGCGGCGGCTTCAAGAACCCGGAAGAGGTCAGCACGCTGGTGCTGCTACAGGCCATCCGCGAACGGGTGGCGGTGCCGCTGGTGGCGGCCGGCGGCATCGTCGACGGGCGCGGCATGGCGGCGGCTTTCGCGCTGGGCGCCGAGGCCATCCAGATGGGCACGCGCTTCGTGGCCAGCGCCGAAAGCCCAGTGCACGACAACTTCAAGAACGCCATCGTCGCGGCCCAGGCCACGGGCACCTGGATGCTGAACAAAAAAGCTACGCCCTGCATCCGCGCGCTGAAGAGCCAGCGCACAGCGGCCATCTTTGAGGCCGGGCTGATGCCGGCCGACACCTTCGCCGGTATCCAGCAGGTCTACTTCGGTGGCGACATGGAAGCCGCGCCCGCGCTGGCCGGGCAGTCGGCCGGCTTGATCCACGGCGTGCTGACGGTGCAACAGATCATCGACGCCACGGTGGCGCAGTTCCACGCCATCAGCGCGCGGATGGGCGCGATGGCGGCGGGCTCGACCTTCGGCTGAGCGGCGGCTGCCTCGGGCCAGATAAAACCCGCGCTGCGTCAACGGGCCCGGCGCGTCGCCGTTATCAGATTGCTTGCCTGCGCTTGAACGCCCGGGCGGCGTGCTCCCTGACACCACCACACTGAGGAACATCCATGTTCAAGAAACTACTTGCCATTTGCCTGTCGCTGTTCGCCGCCATGGCGTTCGCGGCTGTTGACGTCAACAAGGCCTCGCAGGCCGATCTCGACAGCATCAAGGGCATCGGCCCGGCCATCGCCGGCAAGATCACCGCCGAGCGCGCCAAGGGCAACTTCAAGGACTGGGCCGACTTCATCGAACGCATCAAGGGCGTGGGCGAAGGCAATGCTGCGAAGTTTTCGGCTGAAGGCCTGACGGTCAACGGTGCCACCTTCAACGGCGTGGCCGCCAAGCCGGCCGTGCCGCAACCGGTCAAGAAAGACCTGACGCCGATGCCCGCCACCAAGGCTGACGCCAAGGCGGCTGCAACGGCCACCGTCGACAAGCCCGCCGAGATGAGTGCCGCTGACAAGAAGGCTGCCGCCGCCAAGGAAAAGGCCGACAAGAAGGCGGACAAGGCCGACAAGGCCGCGGCAGCCAAGGCCAGCAAGGACGCCAAGGCGGGCGCTTCCGCCACCCCGGCGGCACAGGCTGCCAGCGCTGCCGCGAAGAAGTAAGCAAGACCCGAAGCGGTCGGGCCACCGGGCCCGACCGGTTTCCGGACGCCCCGCCATGCGCGGGGCGTTTTGTTTGCCGCGCGCGCTTAAAGTCACCGCTCACTCCCAAGCCATAACCCACCATGCTGATCACGATCGCTCAGGGCGTGCGTCTCTTCGTCGACATCGAAGGCTGCGGCCTGGTGCCCGACGGCCCCGCCATGCGCGAAAAGCCCACGCTGATCCTGCTGCACGGCGGGCCGGGCTACGACCATTCCAGCTTCAAGCCGCTGTTCAGCCAATTGGCCGACGTGGCACAGATCGTCTACGTCGACCACCGCGGCCACGGTCGCAGCGACCGTCGCCCGGCGGACGAATGGACCCTGGACGTTTTTGCCGACGACGTGGTGCGCTTGTGCAGCGCTTTAGGCATCGTCAAGCCGATCGTGCTGGGCCAGAGCTTCGGCGGCTTCGTCGCCCAGCGCTACCTGGCGCGTCACCCCGAACACCCCGCAAAAGTGGTGCTCAGCAGCACCAGCCACCACTTGGGGCTGAGCCGCAAGCTGGCGATGTTTGAGCAGCTGGGCGGCCCCGATGCTCGCGCTGCCGCTCAGGCCTTCTGGCAAGCGCCGGGGCCAACGACCTGGGCGCCGTACAACGAACACTGTCGTGACCTGTACAACCCCACGCCCGGCAGCGCCGAAGCGCGGCAGCGCACAGTCTTCAACGAAGACATCCTTTTCACCAGCGCCAGCGGCGAACAGCAGGCCATGCAGCTTCTGCCCGGCCTGGCCAAGGTGCACTGCCCCGTGTTGGTGATGGCTGGCGAGTTGGACCCGGTGACGCCACTGGCCGACGCGCAGGACATTGCCGCGGCGATACCCGTGCCCTGGGGTCGCCTGGTCACGTTCCCGAAGGCCGGCCACGGCGCCTGGCGTGACGATCCGGTGGCCGCGATGGCCACGCTGCGCGACTTCATCACTTCGGCATGAACAAGCGGGCGCTGGTGCTGTTTTCCGGCGGGCAGGATTCCGCCACCTGCCTGGCCTGGGCACTGGCGCGCTACGACCACGTCGAGACCATCGGCTTCGACTATGGCCAGCGCCACCGTGTCGAGCTGCAATGCCGGCCGACGGTGCTGGGCCAGCTGCGCGAATCCGACCCGGCATGGGCCGCCAAGTTGGGCGACGACCATGTCATCGACTTGACCGTGCTGGGCCAGATCAGCGACACCGCGATGACGCAAGACCGTGCCGTCGAGATGCTGGCGAGCGGCCTGCCCAACACCTTCGTGCCCGGCCGCAACCTGCTGTTTTTTACTTTTGCAGCCGCCGTGGCCTACCGGCGCGGCTTGCAGGTGCTGGTGGGTGGGATGTGCGAGACCGACTATTCCGGTTACCCCGACTGCCGCGACAACACGCTCAAGGCCTTGCAGGTGGCGCTGAGCCTGGGCATGCAAACGCCCATGGTGGTGGAAACGCCACTGATGTGGCTGGACAAGGCCGCCACCTGGCGCCTGGCCGCAACGCTGGGCGGCGCACCGCTGGTGGCGCTGGTGCAAGAACACACCCACACCTGCTACCTGGGCGACCGCAGCATGCGCCATGCTTGGGGCTACGGCTGCGGCAGCTGCCCGGCCTGCGCGTTGCGCCGTACCGGTTACGCGCAGTACATGGACACCCCGGCATGAGCGCGTCGCACCGCGTCTTGACGGCGGCGTCGGCCAGCTTCGAGGCGGCTCGGTCGGTCAGCATCCTGCCTGCTGGTCACCGCAGCCGGGGCTTGCACGGCCACGGTTTTCAAGCCACGGTGTATGCCGAACTGCCAGCCGACTGGGCTGCCTTTGCGGGCGGCGAAGTGCAGGCGCTGCGAGATCGCCTGCGGGCCTGCGTCGCGCCGCTGGACTACGCGCACCTGAACACGCAGTTGGACGTGCCCACCGACGAGAACCTGGCGCGCTGGATACGGCAGAACTTGGACGTTCCCGGGGTTGATCGCGTGGCGATCCAAAGCACTGCCAACCAAGGCGTGGACCTGGACCACCATGGTCAGGCGCATGTCTGGCGCCGCTACCGTTTCCAAGCGGCACACCGGCTGCCGAACGTGCCTGTCGGCCACCCATGCGGCCGCCTGCACGGCCACGGTTTTGAGGCCATCGTGCATGCCAACCAAGACCTGGGCAGCGGGCCGATCAGCGTCGACTATGACCACATCGACGCGCTGTGGGTCCCGCTGCACGCGCAGTTGAACTACCGCTGCCTGAACGACATCCCCGGATTGCACAACCCGACCAGCGAAAACCTGTCGGCCTGGCTGTGGCATCAGCTTCAGCCTGAACTGCCCGAGTTGAGTTGGGTCACCGTTTATGAAACCGCGTCGTGCGGCGCCAACTTCGACGGCCGCGAGTACCGCATCTGGAAAGACTTCTCACTGGACAGCGCCGTGCAGTTGAAGCGCGCACCGCCTGGCTCACCCGCGGCCGCTGTTCACGGCCACACCTATACATTGCGCCTGCACCTGCACGCACCACTGGACACCGTGATGGGCTGGACACTGGACTTCGGTGATGTGAAAGCACTGTTCAACCCGATCTTCAAAGCGCTGGACCACCACCCGCTGCACGAGCAAGCCGGCCTGGACGATGGCGACACTGCGACGCTGGCAGCCTGGGTGCTGGCGCAGGCACAGCCCAGCCTGCGGCAGCTGGTGCGGGTGGACCTGTACGAGGCGCGCGGTTGCGGGTCCATCGTGGCCCAGCAGGCTGGCGTTCCGCTGGCTCCGGCGATGCCGGTATGACCGAACAACGCTGTCAGCTGTTCACCGCGCCGTGAGCTACGCCGTCAAGGAAATCTTCTACACGCTGCAAGGCGAAGGCACCCATGCCGGCCGGCCGGCGGTGTTTTGCCGCTTTGCCGGCTGCAATCTGTGGAGCGGCCGCGAGGCCGACCGTGCCACCGCCGTTTGCCGTTTTTGCGACACCGATTTCGTCGGTACCGACGGCAGCGGTGGCGGACGCTTTGCCAACGCCACAGCACTGGCTGCCGCCGTTGCCGGCCATTGGCCCAGCCCAGACGTGGCGTACCGCCTTGTCGTTATCACTGGCGGCGAGCCGCTTTTGCAACTCGACGAAGCGTTGGTCACTGCGTTGCACGCGACCGGTTTTCGCATCGCCGTCGAAACAAACGGCACCCTGGCCGCGCCGGCCGGCATCGACTGGTTGTGCGTCAGCCCGAAGGCCGGCGCGCCGCTGGTGCAACGTTCAGGCCAGGAATTAAAACTGGTGTTTCCGCAGCCAGGCATCGACCTTCACACATTGGCCACGCTGGACTTCGAACGTCACTGCTTGCAGCCGATGGACGGGCCTTTGCAACGTGTGAATACCGACTTGGCGATCGCCTACTGTCAGGCGCACCCGCAGTGGGGCTTGAGCGTGCAGACCCACAAGGTTATCGGCATCCGCTGACCGATTGCCCAACGCGTTCACCTTGAAACCCGCGCCGTGCTGATGTTGGTCATCGATTACGAATAGTCCTGCCGGTCGGCCTGTGCACTACTGCACATCTGTCGCTCTTCGCGTCTGGGCACAATCAGTCAAAACCTTGAAGCTTGAATGCCGAACTTTTCAAAGAATCTCACGCTGGCCTTGACCACGGTATTGGCGCGTTCCTTGCGTCGTTTGGACGACCACACCCGTGAAGGGTTGGCTCGTCGGTTTGGTCGTGAACGCGACCGGGCTGATGTGCAAGGTCTGGCCTTTTTCGCACGCTGTCTGGCCGCCGAGTTCTACGGCGTTACCAATTACGCCTCGGTCAACGGCGAGTCGTGGCTGATTCAGCGCACCGCATGCTTGAACTTTCAAACCATCTTCGACGTGGGCGCCAACGTCGGTGAGTGGGCTACCGACGCTTTGCAACACCATCCCCAAGCGCGACTGCACTGTTTCGAAATCGTACCCAGCACATTCGAAATCTTGCGTGAAACATTGGCGCCCTTTGCCAACAGAACGGTGCTGAATGCTTTCGGGCTGAGTGATCAGGCCGCTGAGGTCAAGATCTTTATCAACCCCGAGAGCTCGCTCGTATCCAGTCTGTACGCGTTTGGCAGTGGCGACCGCCGCATGACAGTTCAGGGCCGGTTACACAGCGGTTCAGACTACGTTCGCGAGCAGCGCATCAGCCACATCGATTATCTGAAGATAGACGTCGAAGGTGCTGAAGCACTGGTGCTGAAGGGCCTGGCACCCGAACTGCAAGCCGGGCGCATTCGGCTCCTGCACTTCGAGTACAACCGCGGGGCTCTGGAAAGTCGCTTTCTCTTGAAAGACTTTTACGCTTTGCTGGAGCCCGTGGGCTATTGCCTGGGCAAGCTCTACCCGGACGGCGTGTTGTTCCAGGACTACCGCTGGGAAATGGAAGACTTCATGGGGCCCAACTATGTGGCCTGCCGCCGTGACGACAAAGAAATGCAGCAACTGCTGAAACTGCGGCGGACCTCGCTGCCGACTCCATAGATCACCGGCGTCACGCGTCGATATTCGCCGCTCGCAATGCATTGCTTTCGATGAAATCACGGCGTGGTTCCACCTCATCGCCCATCAACATCGTGAACACGCGGTCAGCCTCGATGGCATCGTCGATCTGGACGCGCAGCAGACGGCGCACGGTCGGGTCCATCGTTGTTTCCCACAACTGACCGGGATTCATTTCACCCAGACCCTTGTAGCGCTGACGACCGACGCTGGCCTCGGCTTGGGTCATCAGCCAGGCCATTGCGCTACGGAAATCGCTGGCTTTAGCTTCTTTGGCCTTTTCACCCTCACCACGCCGAACCAAAGCGCCGGGTCCCAGCAAACCCAAGAAGGACAGGCCTGCGTCAGCGAGCGCAGCATAGTCGGCACCGTGCACAAAGTCAGCCGTGATGACGCTACTTTTCACGTTGCCGTGGTGGCGGCGGCTGATACGCAGCAGGTGCTTGTCGCTACGGGCGTCGAATTCAGCGCTCACCATGGCGTCTTTCAAAACCACCTGCATTGCCGTGGCGCTGGCTTCGGCGGCTTCCAGGGTGTCCAGATTTAACGTCAGACCACTGCTGATGGCACGCACCGCGTCGACATCCATCCAATTGCTCAGGCGTTCGCTGACCGCATTGGCCACCAGATAACGGCGGGCCAGGGTTTCCAGCGCGCTGCCGTCTATTGCCGTGCGACCGCCGACGTGGATGCCATCGGGCAAAACGCTAGCGCCATCAAGCGCCACATTCAACAAGAAAGCGTCCAACGCCAGGCCGTCTTTCAGGTATTCCTCATGCTTACCGAGTTTGACCTTGTACAGCGGTGGCTGTGCGATGTAAATATGGCCACGTTCAACCAATTGCGCCATCTGACGGTAGAAAAATGTCAGCAGCAGCGTGCGGATGTGGGCGCCGTCTACATCGGCATCGGTCATGATGATGATGCGGTGATAACGCAGCTTGTCGATGTTGAAATCTTCAACGCCAATGCCGGTGCCCAAGGCCGTGATCAATGTGACGATGGAATCGCTGCTCAACAAACGTTCGTATCGTGCCTTTTCGACATTCAAAATCTTGCCGCGCAAAGGCAGGATTGCCTGAAACTTGCGATCACGGCCTTGCTTGGCGCTACCACCGGCACTGTCACCTTCGACGATGTAAATCTCGCACTGAGCGGGATCTTTTTCCTGACAGTCGGCCAGCTTGCCTGGCAGACCAAGCCCGTCAAGCACACCCTTGCGGCGCGTCATTTCTCGGGCTTTGCGGGCCGCTTCACGGGCACGTGCTGCATCGACGATCTTGCCGCAGATGATCTTCGCGTCGACCGGGTTTTCCTGCAGCCAGTCGTGCAGCAATTTGCTGACGATGTCTTCCACCGGTCCGCGAACTTCACTGCTGACGAGTTTGTCCTTGGTTTGGCTGCTGAACTTGGGCTCGGGTACCTTTACGCTAACCACGCAGGCCAGCCCTTCGCGCATATCGTCACCCGCGATTTCGACCTTCGCTTTTTCGGCGATCTTGTTTTCGTTGATGTAGTTATTGATGATGCGTGTCATGGCCGCGCGCAGACCCGTCAAATGGGTGCCACCATCGCGCTGCGGGATGTTGTTGGTAAAGCACAGCACATTCTCGGCGTAGCCATCATTCCACTGCATGGCTACTTCCACGCCAATATTGGTTTGCTGGTCGCTCATCTTGTCGCCCATCGCGTGGAAGATGTTGGGGTGCAACACTTTTTTTCCAGTATTGATGAAGCCGACGAACCCCTTGACACCACCTGCGAAAGCGAAGTTGTCCTCGCGCGCATTGCGCTCATCAACCAGGCGGATCTTGACACCGTTGTTCAGAAAGCTCAATTCACGCAGGCGTTTGGCCAGCACGTCGTAATGGAAGTCAATGTTCGTGAAGATCGTTTCGTCGGGCAGGAAATGCACTTCGGTGCCACGCAATTCAGTATCGCCGGTCACTTTCATCGGGCTGGTTTCGACACCATCACGAACTTCTTTCACACGGTCCTGCGTGAAGCCGCGTTTGAATTCGATGCTGTGAACCTTGCCTTCTCGGCGCACCGTCAGGCGCAGCCACTTGCTCAGTGCATTCACACAACTCACACCCACGCCGTGCAGGCCACCTGAGACCTTGTAACTGTTCTGGTTGAACTTGCCGCCGGCATGCAATTCGGTCAACGCGATTTCAGCGGCGCTGCGTTTGGGTTCGTGCTTGTCATCCATCTTTACGCCCGTGGGTATACCGCGGCCGTTGTCGATGACGCTGATGCTGTTGTCGCTGTGGATGGTGACGGTTATGTCGTCGCAATGGCCGGCCAGTGCCTCGTCGATGGAGTTATCGACGACCTCGAAAACCAAATGGTGCAACCCGGTGCCGTCAGAGGTGTCGCCGATGTACATGCCCGGCCGCTTGCGCACGGCTTCCAGGCCTTCCAAGATCTGGATGCTGCCTTCGCCATAAGCTTCGCTGGCTTCACTGCCGGTGCTGGCTGCTTGACCCTCGGCAGTAGGTACGGCACGTTGGATCACGCCATCTTCAAGCTTCTTGTTTTCTGTCATGGTGGCTTCTTTTCCCTCTTGGACTCCATTTACGGATGCCCTTCAAAAACGTGACAGCGGGCCTCAGCCCGCTGGACCAACATATTGGCGGCGGTGCGGCAACTAGATACGCATGGGCATTACAACGTACTTGAAACCTGGTTGGGCCGGCAAGCTGAACAAGGCACTGGCTGCGCTGTCGTGCAATTCGAGCTTCACCATGTCATCGTTGCTATTGGCCAGCACGTCGATCAGGTAAGTCACGTTGAAGCCGATTTCGATAGCGTCACCGCTGTAATCGATTTCCAATTCTTCTTTTGCTTCTTCCTGCTCGGCATTGCTGGAAGCGATACGCAACACGCCAGGCTCAATGTTGACGCGTACACCTTTGAACTTGTCAGATGTCAAAATCGCCGCACGCTGCAGGCTGGACAGCAGAGGTGCACGGCCTAACGTGACGCTGTTCTTGTGATTTTTCGGGATGACACGGTTGTAGTCGGGAAATTTGCCCTCGACCAGCTTGGTGACGAACTCCATGCCGCTAAAAACGAACTTGGCCTGATTGTTGGCAAAACGCATTTCAATTGCGGTTTCCTTGTCGTCCAGCAAACGCTGTAATTCCAATACCGTCTTGCGGGGCAGGATGACCTCTTGTTTGCTTGGCACGTCGGCTTCCAAGATTGCTTGTGCCAATGCCAACCGGTGGCCATCGGTTGCGACCAGCGTCAAGGTCCTGCCTTCAGCAATGAATAGGATGCCGTTCAGGTAGTAGCGAATGTCGTGCACCGCCATCGCAAAGTGAACCTGGTTGATCAGTTCACGCAGTATCTTCTGCGGTACCGAGAAAGCGGGACCGAAGTCAACGCTTTCGTTGACCAGCGGGAAGTCGTCCGCGGGCAGGGTCTGCAGGGTGAAACGGCTCTTGCCGCCCTGCAAAGTCAATTTGTTTTGCGCTGCCGTCAACGTGACTACCTGGTCGGCTGGCAGGCTCTTCAAGATGTCTATCAGCTTACGAGCCCCCACCGTCGTCGCGACGTGGCCTTCCTCGCCCCCCAGGACGGCTTGTGTACGCACTTGAATCTCGAGATCGCTGGTTGTGAACTCGATCTGGTCGCCCGTCTTTCGTACCAAGACATTGGCCAGGATAGGCAATGTGTGCCGTCGCTCCACGATGCCCGCGACAGCCTGAAGAGCAACAAGCACCTGGGCCTGGGTCGCTTTGAGGACAATCATTTGACTTCTCTCTTTTTTAACTTGGTAGTAGCTGGTAGAGCAGCCCCGGATCTGGGGATAAGCGTATTTTCCCCTTTTCCATCAACAGCTTACGGGGTGACGAACCCTGTGGGTGGCTGGCTGCTGCTGGTGTACCGAGAAAGGGGACAAGTTCCCGTGGCACCCTGGCTCGGTGGATAACCGGGGTGTTGTGCCATCTTTTTCCACAGACTTCGCGGTCACCTTGTGGCTTAACGTTGCCACCAAGACCGGCTGTCATCCCTTCAGTGTCTGCTCCAGCACGTGCAACTGCTGGTTGAGTTCGGGGTTCACGCTTCTTTCTGCGCTGATCTTGCGTACCGCATGCAGCACGGTGGTGTGATCACGGCCACCAAACAGTTCACCGATTTCGGGCAGGCTTTTCTTGGTCATGTCTTTCGCCAAGTACATGGCGATCTGCCTTGGCCGCGCAATGCTGGCCGGTCGCTTCTTGCTGTACATGTCGGCGACCTTGATCTTGTAGAAATCAGCCACGGTTTTTTGGATGTTCTCAACGCCAATCTGCCGGTTCTGAATGCTCAACAGGTCTTTCAGTGCTTCGCGCGCCAAGTTGATGTTGATGTCCTTGTGGCTGAATCGGCTGTAAGCCAACACCTTGCGCAACGCGCCTTCGAGTTCTCGCACGTTGGCGCGCACGTTCTTGGCAATGAAGAACGCCACGTCTTCGGGCATTTCTGTGCCTTCGGCCAGCGCCTTGCGCATCAGGATGGCGACCCGCATCTCCAGCTCGGGTGGCTCGATGGCAACAGTCAGTCCAGCGTCGAAGCGGCTGGTCAATCGTTCGTCGATGTCCACCAGCCCTTTCGGGTAGGTGTCACTGGTCATGATGATGTGGGCCTTTTTTGTCAACAAAGCCTCGAAGGCGTTGAAGAATTCTTCTTGGGTTCGGTCTTTACCCGCAAAGAACTGCACGTCATCGATCAGCAGCAGGTCCAGGCTGTGGTACTTCGCCTTTAGCTCGTCAAAAGTTTTGCGTTGGTAGTTTTTCACCACGTCGCTGATGAACTGCTCGGCGTGCAGGTAGAGCACGCGAGCCCCCGGCTTGTCTTGCAGCAGGGCATTGCCCACGGCGTGCACTAGGTGGGTCTTGCCCAGCCCGACGCCACCGTAGATAAAAAGTGGGTTGTAGGTGACACCTGGCGCGCCCGCCACATGCAGCGCCGCCGTGCGAGCCATCTGGTTGGCGCGGCCGGCCACCAGCGTGTCGAAGGTCAGCGCCGTGTTCAAGCGGTGTGGGGTGCTGGCCGGTGCAGGGTTAGTAGAAGGCGATGGGTGGTGCAGCGTCCTGTGATAGCCGTCTTGGGCCGTCGTTGCGCGCTCCAGAGCTTGCGTTGCCAACGCGGATGCGTTCGCGGGCCCGTTGATGCCGGGGTGACGCGTGGCCGTGGCGGTGTCGGCGCGCGGTGCCAGCGTCAGTTCCAAACGCATCGGCTTGCCGGCAATGCTGCTAAGCGCGGCTTCGATCCGGCCTGCGTACTGCGAGCGTATCCAGTCGAGCTTGAATCGATTCGGTACCTGCACGGCCACGACATCGCTGTCGCCACCGCCGACAGTTGCCAGAGGTCGTATCCAGGTGTTGAATTGTTGTTCGGGCAGTTCGGCAGCCAGTCTTTCGCAACCGAGTTGCCACAAGGCGAGGCTCATTGTGGACATCTTCTTTCTGGAGCCGTCGATTCAGGGTTCGATCACGACCGGTGGCATGAGGTTATCCACAACTTTTGCTTAGCCGTCAAGTCCCGTGCATGGTTGCGACTCGAAGGGTGACTATTTGACCGGATTGGGGTTTTTTGCTGTAATCGCAGGTTTCCCAAATTTATTTGTCACAGAGAGAGTCATGAAGCGTACCTACCAGCCGTCCAAGATCCGCCGCGCCCGCACCCACGGTTTTCTGGTTCGCATGAAGACCCGTGGCGGGCGTGCCGTGATCAATGCGCGCCGTGCCAAGGGCCGCAAACGCCTGGCCGTCTGAATTTGCTGAGCGCCAGGCAGCCAGTAGCCAGCGCCTGACGACCGCCCATCGGGCTGTACAGCCGGCCCCCAGCATGGACGGTTCATCGAACACCATGACAAAACGCCTGATGGGCCGCATCGTCCACAAGGCTGATTTTGAATTCGTGTTGGCAGCACGGTCCTGCTCGCGCAGTACGCACTTCACGTTGCATTTCCTTGCCGGGGCCCCGGTATCCCGAGTTTGGCAACCGAGATCGGCCATCGACACAGAGTTATCCACAGGACCTGCACCGAGCTGTCCCCAGGCTGTGGATGAGTCCTTGTCTCATTCGGAAGTTGGTCTGTGGTTTGGGTGCGTGGTGCCCAAACGCCATGCGCGTCGTGCGGTAACGCGAAACTTGCTTAAACGCCAAGTGCGCAGCGCTTTTCTGTGTTGGGGCTCAAACCTGCCGTCCGGCCGGTGGTTGGTACGGTTGCGCGCACCCTTTGAAAAGCAGGCGTTCGTTTCTGCTCGATCGGTGCTGCTGGCCGCAGCTGCCCGCACTGAACTCGAAACCCTGCTGAGCAGGGCCATGGCCTGAGGCCATGGCCGTCCTACTCACGACCATCAGCAATGTGCCCAAGTGGGCATTGACGGGTTTGGTGCTGGCCTATCGCCTGCTGTTCAAGGCCTGGGTGGGCAACGTCTGCCGCTTTGAGCCGAGCTGTTCAGCCTATGCCCTGCAGGCTCTGGAAAAGCATGGCGCTGCGCGCGGCACCATGCTCAGCGGGATGCGCATTTTGCGCTGCCATCCCGGCTGCAATGGTGGCCATGACCCGGTGCCCAGCACCTTCCAATTTCCCGGCGCTGGCCTGTTTTCGCGGTTGCTCATCACCCGCCGTGAACCAGCCGACGCTTCGCCCCCTTCGACCCGAGAATTCCCATGACCGACATGCGCCGTACCATTTTGTGGGTTGTTTTCCTGATGTCGCTGGTCCTTTTGTGGGACGCGTGGGGCAAGCACAGCGGCCAAGCGTCCCTGTTCGGCAGCCTGTTGCGGCCACCTGTCGCAGCCAAGCCAGCTGCAACTTCAGCTTCTGCCGGAGCTTCACCTGGCGCTGCGGGTGTTCCGGTGGCCAGTAGTGCCATCGCCCCTGCGGCGCCCGTCGGCGCCCCGGTACCGCTCACGGCCGCACCACTGCCGGCAGGTGAACGGGTGACGCTGACCACCGACGTGGTCACGGCCACCTTTGACACCCAGGGCGGTTCGCTGGTTCGTCTGGAACTGTTGGCCTACTTGGATGACGCGGCCGCGTCGCACCACGTGGTGCTGATGGACCAAAGCGCGCAGCGCTTGTACGCGGCGCAGACCGGGTTGATCACCACGCAGGCCGGCGTGTCCCTGCCCAATCACCTGACACAAATGACGGTGGCGCCCGGAGAACGAACGTTGGCACCGGGTGCACAGGAATTGACGTTGAAGTTCGAGTCGCCGCTGGTGGACGGCCGCAAGCTGATCAAGACCTACACGCTGAAGCGCGGCGAATACACCATGGCCGTGCGCCATGAGTTCGTCAATCAGGGCAGCACGCCGCTGGTCGCGCAGCTGTACTTGCAGCTGGCCCGTGATGGCAATATTGACGGCGGCCCGCCCAGCATGTTGTCGCCGGCGTCCACTTTCACAGGCCCGGCGATGTACAGCGACGCCAGCAAGTACAAGAAGCTCGAATTTGCCGACATCGCCAAGGGCAAGGCCGAGCACGACAAGGCCAGCGACAGCGGCTGGGTCGCGATGGTGCAGCACTACTTTGCTTCGGCGTGGCTGGTGCCCGCTGTCGGCCCGCGTGAATTCCGCACCGCCAAGATCGGCGACAACGAATACACCATTGCTTTGGTCATGCCGTTGGGCGAGGTGGCGCCCGGTACGACCAGAACGCTGGACGCGACGCTGTTCGCCGGCCCGCAAGAGGAAACCAAGATCGCCGCGCTGGCGCCGGGCCTGCATCTGGTGAAGGACTACGGCTGGCTGCGTGTCCTGTCCGAACCCTTGTTCTGGCTGCTGAACAAGCTGCACGGATTCATCGGCAATTGGGGCTGGGCCATCGTGGCGCTGGTGGTGCTGTTGAAGATTGCCTTCTACTGGCTCAACGCCAGCGCCTATAAGAGCATGGGCAAGATGAAAGCCGTGGCGCCGAAGGTGGCAGAGTTGAAGGAACGCTACAAGGACAAGCCGCAGGAAATGCAGGCGGCAATGATGAAGATCTACAAGGAAGAAAAGGTCAACCCACTGGGTGGTTGCCTGCCCATCTTTGTGCAGATGCCCTTCTTCATCGCGCTCTACTGGGTGCTGCTGTCCAGCGTGGAGATGCGCAATGCCCCCTGGGTGGGTTGGATCACTGACTTGTCGGTGAAAGACCCGTGGTTCATCCTGCCGGTGCTGATGACGCTGTCGTCTCTGTTTCAGGTGTGGCTCAACCCGGCCCCGCCAGACCCGGTACAGGCCAAGATGATGTGGATCATGCCTTTGGCTTTTGGCGTGATGTTCTTCTTCTTTCCGGCCGGTCTGGTTCTGTATTGGTTGACGAACAACATCCTGTCGATCGCGCAGCAGTGGTTCATCAACAAGCAGTTGGGCGTGCTTGGCAAATAGCACACGGAAAATGGTCGGCTGTTCCTTGATGGGGGGTTGAGTGCGGCGTGGCTTGCGCCGAACATCAGGCCATGCGGGCGACCCGGTTCCCAAAGAACCGGCTCAGGAGTTCCAGCGACCGGCCCACCGCAAGGGGCGGCCGGTCGCGCTCCACCCGCGCCATGTCTGACGGCGGGCGCGAAAGTCACTCGAATATGGGCGCTGTCTTTCCTCAGCCAGGTTTTTTGCCGGGCCGCCACCACGACTCGATCGTGGCCATCGCCACGGCGCCTGGTCGTGGCGCGGTAGGCATCGTTCGGGCTTCGGGGCGTGATCTGTCGCGCCTGATCGCCGCCGTCTGCGGGCGCCCTTTGACACCCCGGCTGGCCACGCTGCTGCCTTTTTCCGGTGACGACGGCCGGATGCTGGACCGCGGCTTGGCCATCCACTTTCCCGCACCCCACAGCTACACCGGCGAAGACGTGCTGGAGCTGCAGGCCCACGGCGGCCCGGTGCTGCTGCAGTTGTTGCTGGCGCGCTGTTTGCAGGCCCAGCCCGGCCTGCGGCTGGCCGAGCCGGGCGAATTCACTGAACGCGCCTTCCTCAACGACAAGATCGATTTGGCCCAGGCCGAGGCGGTAGCCGACCTGATCGACGCCAGCACCGAAGCCGCCGCGCGTTCGGCAGCGCGTTCGCTGGCCGGTGACTTTTCAGCAGAAATCGATCGTCTGAGCGTAAGCCTCGTGCAACTGCGGATGTTGGTCGAAGCGACGTTGGATTTTCCAGAAGAGGAAATCGATTTCCTCGAAAAAGCCGGTGCCCGGGCGCAACTGGATGGCCTGCAGGCTGGCGTGGCCGGGGCACTGGCCCGCGCGCGGCAGGGCGCCTTGCTGCGCGAAGGGCTGCGGGTCGTCATCGCGGGTCAGCCCAACGTCGGCAAGAGTTCATTGCTAAACGCGCTGGCCGGCGCCGAGCTGGCCATCGTTACGCCCATACCCGGCACCACGCGCGACCGCGTGGCCGAAACCATTCAGATCGAAGGCGTGCCGCTGCATGTCATCGACACGGCCGGTCTGCGCGAGGGCGCCGAGGTTGCCGACGAGGTTGAACGCATTGGCATCGCGCGCAGCTGGGAAGCCATCGCCAGCGCTGACACCGTGTTGTTCCTGCACGACCTGGGCCGTTTGAATGACACCGCCTACCGGGCCGCCGACGCCGTCATTGCCGCCCGCCTGCCGCAAGGCGTGGCGGTGCTGCAGGTCTACAACAAGGCCGACTTGCCCGGCACGCAGGCATCCGTGGCGGGCATCGCTTTGTCCGCGCTCAGCGGCGCCGGGCTGGATGTGCTGCGCCACGCGCTGTTGCAGCAGGCCGGCTGGCAGGCGGCGCCCGAAGGCCTGTACACCGCGCGTGCCCGTCACGTCCAGGCGTTGCGGCGGGCCGCCGAACATTTGGCGGCGGCGCAGCTGCACGCGTCGGCCCGCGACACGGCGCTGGACTTGTTGGCCGAAGAGCTGCGCCTGGCGCACCGGGCGCTAGGCGAAATCACCGGTCAATTCAGCAGCGATGATTTGCTGGGGGTCATCTTTGCCGGGTTTTGCATCGGCAAGTGACGGTGACGCGCTGGCGCCCGCTGCAAATCAACCGCGCAGCAGTTTTTCCTCGGCCAGCGCCAGCGGTCCCGGCAGTCCGGACAAGACCAGCGTGTCACCTGCCCTCAGCACGTGGTCTGGAAGTGCTTCGCCAACACCACCACTGCCGCGCCGGACCGACACCACGCTGATGCCCACCGCATGAAAAGCCTGGTCGGCCAGGGTTTCGCCCAAACAGCGCGCGGCTATCGGCAAGGTCACGCTCTGCAAGCGCGCCTGCGCAAGCTCCTCAACGGTGTCGTCGTCAGCCCCGTGGAAGTAGCCGCGTAGCAGGCTGTAGCGCGCGTCGCGCGCGTCGCGGGTGATGCGGATGACGCGCTTCATCGGCACGCCGACCAGTGCCAGCGCGTGCCCGGCCAGCATCAGGCTACCTTCGATGGCTTCGGGCACCACTTCCGTGGCGCCGGCGGCCTTCAGGCGGTCGATATCGCTGTCGTCCACGGTTCGCACGATGACCGGCACCCTGGGCGCATGGGCTTGTACCAGCGCCAGGATCTTCAGCGCAGACGCTGTGTCGTGGTAGCTGACCACCACCGCAGCCGCACGCGCCAGGCCGGCGGCCATCAGGCTCTGCAGCCGGGCGGCGTCGCCAAAAACCACGCTCTGACCGGCGGCAGCGGCCTGGCGCACTCGGTCGGGGTCGAGGTCGAGCGCGATGTAGGGAATGTTCTCTGGCGACAGCAAACGCGCCAGGTTTTGCCCGCTGCGCCCGTAGCCACAGATGATCACGTGCTTCTCGGTCGCGATGGCACGTTTGGCGATGGTGGTCAGCGCCACCGACTGCATCAGCCAGTCGCTGGCACTGAGCTTGTTGACGATCTGGTTGCTGTACAGGATCACGAACGGCGAAGCGAGCATCGACAGCACCATACTGGCCAGCACCGGGCTGACCCAGGCCGCCGCGACCAGGTTGCTTTGCGCGCCCAGCGTCAGCAACACGAAACCGAATTCACCGGCCTGCGCTAGATACAGCCCGGTGCGCAATGCAACGCCGGGTGTGGCGCCAAATGCCTTCGCCAGGGCTGCCACCAGTGCGAATTTGGCCACGACCGGCACGCTGGTCATCAGCAAGACCAGCAACCACTGGTCGAGCACCGGGTGCCAGTCCAGCTTCATGCCGATAGTGATGAAGAACAGACCCAGAAGTACATCGTGGAAAGGCCGGATGTCGGTTTCTACCTGGTGCTTGTATTCGGTTTCGGCAACCAGCATGCCGGCCACAAAAGCACCCAGAGCCAGCGACAGGCCGAAGTGTTCGGTCAGCCACGCCAGGCCCAGCGTGACGAGCAGCAGGTTCAGCATGAACAACTCTTCGCTCTTGCGCCGCGCCACCAGCGTCAGCCACGCACGCATCACCTTCTGGCCGCCCACCAGCAACACGGCCAGCAACAAACCTGCTTTCAGAGCGGCCCAGGCCATGACCTGCGCAAGGTCGCTTGCAGTTTCCTCAAGGGCAGGTATCAGCACCAGCAGCGGTACAACGGCCAGATCCTGGAACAGCAGTACGGCCAGCACGCGCTTGCCGTGTTCGCTTTCCAGTTCCAGCCGCTCGGCCATCATTTTCACGACGATGGCGGTGGACGACATGGCCAGCGCGCCGCCCAGCACCACCGCGCCGCGCCAGCCCATTTCCCAGCGGCCTTGCAGCAGTACGGCGTAGCCCCACACCAGCACGGCGTGACCCAGCATGGTGACCGCGATGGTCAACACCACCTGTGACAAACCCAGCCCGAACACCAGGTTGCGCATGCTGCGCAACTTCGGCAGGTTGAACTCCAGGCCTATGACAAACATCAGGAAAACCACGCCGAACTCGGCCAGGACCTTCACGCCAGCGGTGTCTCTGGCCAGCGCCAGTGCATTCGGACCGATGACCACGCCGACCACCAGGTAGCCCAGCATCGGCGGCAGTTTCAGCGAGCGGCATGCCACCACGCCGAGCACCGCGGCAACCAGGTAGAGCAGGATGAGTTCGAGCGTGGAAGCCATGGCGCCGGTGCCTAGAATCGAGCGATGCTATTCGAGCCTTTCAGCGATGAAATACGCAGGACCTTTTGACGCGAAGCGAGCGCTGCAAATGGCGGTGCGTACGCTGGAAATCGAAGCCCGTGCCTTGAGCAAGCTGGCCGCCAATCCGGGAGACGCTTTCGCGCAGGCGGTGCAGCGGGTGCTTGCGTGCAGCGGCCGCGTGGTGGTGATGGGCATGGGCAAGAGCGGTCACGTCGGTCGCAAGATCGCCGCCACTCTGGCGTCCACCGGCACGCCGGCGATGTTCGTTCACCCCGCCGAAGCGAGCCATGGCGACCTGGGCATGGTGCTGCCGGGCGACTTGGTGCTGGCCATCAGCAACAGCGGCGAAAGCGACGAACTCGCGGCCATCCTGCCGGCGCTGCTGCGTCTGGACGTGCAGATCATTGCCATCACCGGCGGCGCTGAATCGACACTGGCACGGCACGCCCACACGGTGATGTCCAGCGCGGTGGACGAAGAAGCCTGCCCGCTGAACCTGGCACCCACCGCCAGCACCACCGCGCAGATGGCGCTGGGCGACGCGCTGGCCGTGGCGTTGCTGGACGCGCGCGGCTTCAAGGCCGAAGATTTTGCGCGCTCGCATCCCGGAGGCAGTCTGGGCCGCAAGCTGCTGATCCACGTGCACGACCTGATGCGCAGCGGCGACGCCGTGCCGCGCGTGCCGCCGTCCGCCACCTTCAGCGAACTGCTGCGCGAAATGACCGGCAAGGGCTTGGGATTCACCGCCGTGGCCGACGCAGCCGGCTGGCCGCTGGGAATCTTTACCGACGGTGACCTGCGTCGCCTGATCGAGCGCGGCGAGCACGCCGACCTGCGCAGCCTGACCGCCGAGCGCGTGATGCACGGCGCCCCGCGCCTGGTACGCGCCAGCGCGCTCGCCGTCGAGGCTGCCGGCGTGATGGAGCTCCATCGCGTTACCAGCGTGCTGGTGGTGGACGCCGACGGGCTGTTGGTCGGCGCGCTAAATTCCAACGATCTGATGCGGGCTAAAGTCATCTGAAACCGCCGCATGCGTCAACTGAAGCCAACACTTACTTTCGCGCCGGAGGTTCTTTTAAAGGCCCAGGGCAGCAGCTTGGGCATGAAAGCGGCTGTCTTCGATGTTGACGGTGTGTTGACCGACGGCCGGCTGTACATCGGCGAGCAGGGCGAAACGGTCAAGGCCTTTTCGGCGTTGGACGGCCATGGGTTGAAGCTGTTGAAGCAGGGCGGCATCCAACCCTTGGTCATCACCGGGCGTGATTGCGCAGCCGTGCGGCGCCGCATCGCCGACCTGGGACTGGTCCACGCCGTCTATGGGGCGCATGACAAGTTGTCCGCGGCTTCCATGCTGCTGGCCAGCCTGCAACTGGCGTGGCCTGATGTGGCCGTCATCGGCGACGACTGGCCTGACCTGCCGCTGTTGGCTCGCGCCGGGTTCGCCTGCGCGCCGGCAAATGCCCACACCGAAGTGCGTGCCTTGGCCGACCACGTCACCACGGCAACCGGCGGCCATGGCGCGGCGCGTGAGTTCTGCGACCTGCTGCTGATTGCCGCCGGCCGTTATGCCGGGCTGCTGCATGGGCATCTGCAGACACTGGACGTTCGCTAGCCGGGCCCTATGAGCGTCGAACTGCACCTGCCCGACCTGCCGGAAGTGCCGATCTCATTCGGTCCGACCCTTGGTGCGGCTGCGCGGGTCGACATGCCCTGGCATCTGCGTGTCCGCGCGGCGGTTTCGGCCTATTTGCCGCTGTTGCTGATGACCGGGGTGGCGCTGGCCACCTGGTGGCTCGTGAAGAACTCCCCCCGTGCACCGGTCGTCGACGAGGCCCGCGCTGTTGCGGCCACGCCCGACTACACGATGAGCCGCTTCGCGCTGGAGCGCTTCGACGCCGCGGGCCGGCTGAAGCTGCGCATCGAGGGCGAACAGATGCGCCACTTCCCGGCCACCGACCGCATCGAGATCGACGGCGCGGTCATCCACGCTGTGGCGCCTGACGGCCGCGTCACGCTGGCGCACGCCCGGCGCGCCATCGGCACTGGCGACGGCAGCGAGGTGCAGTTGCTAGGTGGCGCCGAAGTCAACAGCGAGCGTGAGGGCGACAGCAATCTGGTCATGCGCAGTGAATTCCTGCACGCCTTCTTCGTCGCCGAACGCGTGCGCAGCCACCTGCCGGTGCAGGTGCAGATGGGAAACACCGAGTTGAAAGCCGCCGGCCTGGACTATGACCACGCCGAGCGTCGGCTGGAACTGAAAGGCCCGCTGCGCGCTGTGATGGCCGCGGTGACGGTGAAAGTCGCGGAGAAGAAGCGTTGAGCGCACCGCTGGTCTTCATCACCGGCGCATCCAGTGGCATTGGCCAGGCGCTGGCCGTACGCTACGCACAGGCCGGCTGGCGGCTGGCGCTGGTGGCTCGCCGCACGGAAGAGCTGATGCGCTGGGTGGAAGCGCAAGGGCTGGACGCCGACCGTGCCCGGATCTATGGCGCCGACGTGGCCGTGCCAGACAGCATCATTGACGCGGCGCAGCGCTGTATTGCCGGCCAGGGCTTGCCCGATGTCGTCATCGCCAACGCGGGCATCAGTTTGGGCATGGACACCGGCGAGCGCGAAGATCTGGAGGTGATGCGCGATACCTTCGCCGTCAACAACATCGGCTTGGCGGCCACCTTTCACCCGTTCCTGCGACTCATGCGCCAGCGCGGTTCAGGTCGACTGGTGGGTATTGCCAGCGTGGCGGCCATCCGCGCGATGCCGGGCCATGGTGCTTACCACGCCAGCAAGGCCGGGGTCGTGGCGTATTGCGAAAGCTTGCGTGGTGAATGCCGGGGCACGGGCGTGACGGTGGTCACGCTGTTACCGGGGTACATCGATACCCCGTTGACCGCGCGCAATCCCTACCCGATGCCATTCCTGATGCCAGCGAAACGTTTCGCCGATGCCGCATTCAGGGCTATTGCCGCCGGTACCAGCTACCGCGTCATACCCTGGCAGATGGCCATCGTGGCCAAGCTGTTGCGGATGCTGCCGAACAGCTGGTTCGATCGCGTCTTTGCTGGTCGAGGCCGCAAAGCCCGACGTCAATGAGGGTGGGGGCGGATGGACCACCTTGAAGGCGACCCAGACACGCCAGTGCATGAAAAAGGGCACCCGAAGGTGCCCTGGTCAAGCTGTTTGGCTCAATCGGGAGGGATCAGTAGCCGCCACGGCTTCCGCTACCGCCACCACCACCATAGCCGCCACCGCCGCCACCGCCGCTGCGGCTACCGCCGCCGCCGCCGTAGGGACTGCGACCACCGCCGCCACCGCCGCCGTAGGGACTGCGACCACCACCGCCGCCAGCGCCGCCGGCGCCACCGCCACCGCTGCCGCCACCGCTGCCGCCACCGCTGCCGCCACCGCCGTAGCCGCCGCCACTGCCGCCACCGCCGTAGCCGCCACCACTGCCACCGCCGCCGTAGCCGCCACCACCACCGCTGCGGGGTCCACCGCCACCGCCACCACCAAAGCCACCTGGGCGCTCTTCACGCGGGCGGGCTTCGTTGACCACGATGGCGCGGCCGTCGACCGGCTGGCCGTTCATGCCGTTGATGGCAGCTTGCGCCTCCGGATCAGAGCCCATTTCCACGAAGCCGAAGCCCTTGGAACGACCTGTTTCACGGTCCATCATGACCTTGGCAGAAGTCACAGTGCCATATTGCGAAAAAGCCTGCAGCAGCGAGTCATCGCGAACCGAATAGGCCAAGTTACCGACGTAAAGTTTGTTTCCCACGGGGAGCCCTCAAAAGTACCTACTAAAACCATGCGGAGCTCAACCCTGCGTGAACCAATCAGGCGAAAGGTGCGGCTGCCAGACACAGACTCTGTATTAAGTCACCGCCTACCCTCACCTGTAAAGACAGCCCGGCTCAATTTTTCTTCTGACTGCCTGAATTCATGGCGCCTGCAACACTGACCGGCGAAAAACCGGGGTGACGTCGGCCGACGACTCGCCCGCGATGGCCGGGCGGCATCACCCGCCCAAGCCCCTACCATCGGCGCATGGACCTGCTCAAACCGCTGATTGCTCTGCTTGCCATCGTCAACCCGATTGGCGTGGTGCCGTTCTTCATCCACTTCACGCAGGCTTTCACACCAGAACAACGCCGTCAGACTATCCGCGTCAGCGCCTTCACCGCCTTTGTCGTCATTGCCGTCAGCGCTGTGGCGGGCCTGAAGATCATCGAGTTCTTCGGCATCACGTTGGCATCGTTCCAGGTCGGTGGCGGTACCTTGCTGCTGATCAGCTCATTGGCCATGTTGAACGCCCACCCGGCCGAAGCCAAGCCCGGTGACGCCAGCGACACCAACGAAAAGCTCGACGCGGGCGCCAGCATCGCCGTGGTGCCGCTGACCATCCCGCTGTTGACTGGCCCAGCAACCATTTCCACGATGGTGATTTACGCCGAAAAGACGCGCCACCTGTGGCAGATCGGCGTGCTGGTCGGCTACGGTGTGGTCATCGGCATCGTCACTTACATCGTGTTCACGGCATCCGGGCGCATTGCCAAGGTGCTGGGGCGCACCGGCATCAACGTGATGACGCGGTTGATGGGTTTGATTCTGGCGGCGATGGCCGTCGAGCTGCTCGCCGATGGCTTGGTGAAGCTGTTCCCCGCGCTGGCCACGCCCGTCGTTCGTTGAACCGGGTTTGCCGGAAAAAGCGCTGACCGCCGATGAGCCTGCTGAAGAGTGACGTGACCTATGACTACATCGTGGTGGGGGCTGGCACGGCCGGCTGCCTGCTGGCCAACCGCCTGTCGGTCGACCCGCGGTGCCGCGTCTTGCTGGTCGAAGCCGGTGGCCACGACGATTACCACTGGATCCACATTCCGGTGGGGTACCTGTACTGCATCGGCAACCCGCGCACCGACTGGCTGTTTTCCACCGAGGCCGATCCCGGCCTGAACGGCCGCAGCTAGCGCTACCCGCGCGGCACGGTGCTGGGCGGCTGCTCCAGCATCAACGGCATGCTCTACATGCGCGGTCAGGCTCGCGACTACGACGGCTGGGCTGCCAGCACGGGCGACGATGCCTGGCGCTGGGACCAGTGCCTGCCCCACTTCAAGCGCCACGAAGACCACTGGCGAGGCGGCGACGATCTGCACGGGGCCGGCCAGGAATGGCGCGTTGAACGCCAGCGCTTGAGCTGGAAAGTGCTGGATGCCTTCGCCGCTGCGGCGCAGCAAGCCGGCATACCCGGCACCGACGACTTCAACCGCGGCAACAACGAAGGCGTTGGCTATTTCGAAGTCAACCAGAAACGAGGCGTGCGGTGGAACACGTCAAAAGCCTTCTTGCGGCCCGTTGTCGGCCGAGACAACCTGCAGGTGTGGACCGGCGCGCAAACCTCGCGCGTGCTGCTGGAGGGCGGGCGTGCGGTGGGCATCGAGGTGCTGCCGATCGAAGGCGGAGCAGCCATCCGCGCCCGTGCCAGCCGCGAGGTGGTGCTGTGCACCGGCGCCGTGGGCACACCGCAGCTGCTGCAGCTGTCGGGCATCGGCCCGGGGGCCTTGCTGCATGAACACGGCATCGCTGTGCAACACGAATTGCCGGGTGTCGGGGAAAACCTGCAAGACCATCTGCAGATCCGGGCGGTCTATTCGGTGCAGGGCGTGAAGACGCTGAACACCATGGCGAATTCGTTGTGGGGCAAGGCAGCGATCGGTCTGGAATACCTGCTGCGGCGCAGCGGGCCGATGAGCATGGCACCGTCGCAGCTGGGCGCTTTCACCCGGTCTTCGGCGGACCGCGTCTGGCCCAACGTCCAGTATCACGTGCAGCCGCTGTCGCTGGACGCATTCGGTCAGCCATTGCACGCTTTCAATGCCTTCACAGCCAGCGTGTGCAACCTGAATCCCACGTCGCGCGGGTTCGTGCGCATCGCCTCGCCACGCCCGCAAGACGCCCCGCGCATTCAGGCGCGCTACCTGTCCACCGCCGAAGATCGCCAGGTGGCAGCCGATACGCTGCGCCTGACGCGGCGCATCGCCGCCATGCCGGCGCTGGCCAAGTACCGGCCGCAAGAGGTCAAGCCCGGCGTGCAATTCCAGAGCGACGAAGACCTGGCGCGCCTGGCCGGCGACATCGGCACCACCATCTTCCACCCGGTGGGTACCTGCAAGATGGGGCCGGCCAGCGACCCGGATGCGGTGGTCGACGCCCGGCTCCGCGTGCACGGCGTTCCGGGCCTGCGCATTGCGGATGCCAGCGTGATGCCCACCATCACCAGCGGCAATACCAATTCGCCGACGTTGATGATTGCTGAACGCGCAGCAGCATGGTTGATTGCTGACGCGGCGGGTTAGCCCGGATGGCGGGTGCAGGCCGGCCCACTACATTCGGCCGACTCGTGGCGGGGGGCGAACAGCCCTGCCGCCCCACGGGGGCCCGAGGAGACGACAGACACCCTTCGAAGTGACCAACAGCAGATCGGTCCCGCAGATGGACCGGCTTTTGAAAGCGCCGCTGATGCGGCCTTTTTTTTGCCCGCGCGTCTTTCGGCCAACCGGCGGGTAAATAGGGCCTGGCTGGCGGTCTTCTTTCGGCGTCCAGCGAGTGACCGGCCTGCCTAGGATGGTGGCTGGGTCCGCTGCCCGCCGTCATGTCCGTCAACCACGTCCGTCAACCATGCCCGTCAACCATGTCCGTCAACCCCCAACTCCGCAGGCTCGACATCGACATCCCGTCGCAACCGCAGGCATTGGTGCAGCTGTCGCTGCTGCTGGCCGAGGACGAGATCAACCTGCCGGCAGTGGCCGGGTTGATTGAAACCGACATGGCCCTGGCGGCCTCGGTGATGAAAGCCGTCAACTCATCGCTCTACGGTCTGAAAGGTCGCGTGCAGAGCGTGCAACAGGCCATCACCTACCTGGGCATGAGCGAGGTGGCGGCGATCACGTTCGAGATGGGCCTGCGCGCAGCGTTTCCGCCGGCGCCTGAACTGGAACCACTGTGGCAGCGGGCCGCCGAACGCGGGGCGTTGATGGCGCAACTGGCGACCCGCATGTCGCTGGACGCCTGGGCAGCGCATTCGGCAGGCCTGTTCGAGGAATGCGGCAAGGCCGTGTTGTTTCGCCACGCGCCCGACCACTACCGCGCCATGCTGCGCGCCACCCACAACAACGACGCAGAACTGCTGACCCTGGAACATGCCGGCTTTGGTGTCAGCCATGACGCCCTGGGTGCTGCGTTGTGCGAGAGCTGGGGTCTGGGGCCCGCTGCAGTGGCCAGCGTGCGCTTTCATGTGCTGGCGCAGCGCACGCTGGCCTTGCCCGACATGCCGGCCCGCCGGCCCATCTGCGCGCTGTCGGTGCTGGCCAGGATCATCATGGCTGCGCCAGAACGGCTGGACGAGGTTGCGCAGACGCTGGCCGCGCAGGCCGACCTCGACCTGACCTTGCTGCGCCGTGCTGCCCGCCTGACCATTGAACAGCGCGTCCATGCCGACGCTAACGGCCGCCCCTGAGCTCAATGGGCTTTGCCTGACGCCGGCGGGCTCGCACTCCTGAGGGAAGTCCACCTGTCAGCGCGCTCTCGGCTTGGTTAGTCTTCCGCTCCCAAGCACCACAGGCCGGCCGCTGGCCGAACCGACCATGGCATTCACCGTTTCCGCCGACGCACTGGCACTGCAACGCCTTTACCACTGGGAAAAAACCGCCGCCAGCCGCGTCGTTTTTACCCAACCCACGGGCGGCGGTAACGCGCGCGACTACACCTGGGCCGAGGTCATGGACCAGTCGCGCCGGATGGCCGCCCATTTGCAAAGCGTGGGTCTGCAACCCGGCGACAAGGTCGCCTTGCTGGCCAAGAACACGGCGCACTGGTTGATGACCGACTTCGCCATCTGGCTGGGTGGTTTTGTCTCGGTGCCGCTGTACCCCACGCTGGCCGCCGGCACCATTCGTCAGATCCTGGAACACAGCGAGGCCAAGTTGCTGTTCATCGGCAAGCTGGACGGCTGGAAGGGCATGAAGCCCGGCGTGCCGGCCGGCCTGCCGTGCATCGGCCTGCCCCTGGCGCCCGACGACGTGAAGGTGTCCTACCCGACGTGGGACGACATCATCGCCAAGACCGCGCCGCTGAAGGGCAACCCGCTGCGTGAAGCCGGCGAGCTGTCGACCATCATGTACACCTCGGGCACCACCGGTGCGCCCAAGGGCGTGATGCACAGCTTCGGCACCTTCGCCTGGGGCATGTCTTCGGCGTTGAAGCGCGTGCCCGGCATCAACACCGACGCGCGCATGCTGAGCTACCTGCCGCTGGCGCACGTGGCTGAGCGCACGCTGGTCGAACACGGCGTGTTGGCCACCGGCATGCACGTCTACTTCG
>JAYSYH010000208.1:0-1532 GCA_043716645.1 Betaproteobacteria bacterium
AATGACGCTTCCTGGCTCGCCATGGTCAAGGGTCTGGTCGCCGGCGTCACGAACCTGCTGCTGGCGCTGGTGCTGGGCGCCCACTGGCCTTCGGTCCCCGTTGTCACTGCCGCGGCGCTGCTCGGGTTCGCCAGTTACGGCGCCAGCCTGATGCTGTTCGTGGTGGCCTTGCGCGAGCTGGGAACCGGCCGCACTGGCGCCTACTTTTCGGTTGCGCCGTTTTTCGGTGCGCTGCTGGCCATCGCGCTGCTGGGGGATCCGGTCACGCCGCAATTGCTTGTCGCCGGACTCCTGATGGCCGTCGGCGTGGCCTTGCACCTGAGCGAGCGGCACCAGCACGCGCACCGGCACGAGCCGGCGGCACACAGCCATGCGCATGTGCACGGTGAGGGCGACCCGCACCACGACCATCGCCACTCGCCGTCGGTGGTTGCGGGCACACGCCACACCCACGCCCATGAACATGTGGAGTTGCTGCACAGCCATCCGCATTTCCCCGACGCCCACCACCGCCACCAGCACGCGCACGAATGATGAACCGTCCCCGCATCCTCGCTTTCGATATTTTCGGCACTGTGGTCGACTGGCATGGCAGCATCGCGCGCGAAGTCGATGCGATGAAGCTGGGTGTGGGCGGCAGTGAGTTTGCACTGGCCTGGCGCGCGGGGTATCAGCCCGCAATGCAGCGGGTGCGCAGCGGAGAACTGGGCTGGACCCGCATCGACGAGTTGAACCGGATCATCCTGGACGACCTGCTGTCCCGCTTCGCCGTCACCCATCTGGACGAAGTGCAGAAGCGCCACCTGAACCGGGTCTGGCACCGGCTCGACCCCTGGCCGGACGCCGTCGAAGGCATCACGCGGCTCAAATCGCGCCATGTGGTGTGCACCCTGTCGAACGGCAACATCGGCCTGCTGACCGACATGGCCAAGCGGGCAGGCCTGCCGTGGGACTGCATCCTGTCTGCCGAGGTGTTTCGTGCCTACAAGCCCGATCCCGCCACCTACCTCGGCGTGGCGGGCACCTTCGACGCCGCGCCGCAAGAGGTCATGCTGGTGGCCGCGCACCACGACGACCTGGCCGCTGCGCGGGGCTGCGGATTGCTCACCGCTTACATCGAGCGGCTGCATGAATTTGGCGCGGCGCAACCCAAGGACGTGTCGCCGCAGGCGGGCAACACGCTGCACTGCGCCAGCCTGGTGGCGCTGGCCGAACAGCTCGACTGCTAGAAGCCTGGCCGGCGCCACAGCCGCAGCGCCGCTGAGGGGCTTCCCTGATGCCACGCCGCACGCGGGCGGCTACGCTTGGCCCCTCAGGAGATTTCATGCAGCGTCCGCACCACAAGTTCTGGCCCCAGCGCCTGCCCCACGCGATGAGCCCGCCGGCGACGTCGCTGTGGGACAACCTCGCCATCAGCGCGCAGCGCTATCCCGACAAGGCGGCCATCGTGTTTTTCGGCCGCCGCCACAGCTATGCCGACGTCGCGCGCCAGGCCGAGCGACTCGCGGCCACCTTGCACGCGCTGGGCGTGC
>JAYSYH010000209.1:0-4940 GCA_043716645.1 Betaproteobacteria bacterium
TCGTCGCTGCCCAGCGCCTTCTTCATCTCGGCGGTCATGGCGTCGATGGCCGACTGCGGCGTGCCCTTGGGTGCCCACAGGCCGTACCAGGTGGCCACCTGGTAGGTCGGCACACCGCCTTCGATCGAGGTGGCCACGTCGGGGAAGCCGGGAGCGCGTTTCTCGGACGCCACCGCCAGCGCCTTGATGCGGCCGTTCTTGATGTGCACCGCCGACGAACCCAGGCCGTCGAACATCAGATCGACCTGGCCGGCGATCAGGTCTTGCAGCGCCGGGCCGGCACCGCGGTAGGGAATGTGGGTGATGAAGGTCTTGGTCTGCAGCTTGAACAGCTCACCAGCCAGGTGGTGCGAGGTGCCGTTGCCGGCCGAACCGTAGTTCAGCTTGCCCGGGTTCTTGCGCAGGTAGTCCAGCAAGCCCTTCAGGTCGCTGACCGGCACCCGTTGCGGGTTGACCACGATGACCTGTGGCACGCTGGCGATCAGGCCCACCGGGATGAAATCACTGTCGATGTTGTAGTCGAGCTTGGGGTACATCGATGGCGCGATCGCGTGGTGCACCGCACCCATGAAGAAGGTGTAGCCATCGGGCGCCGCGCGCGCGGCCAGGCTGGCGCCTAGGGTGCCGCCGGCGCCGCCCTTGTTGTCGATCACGAACTGCTTGCCGGTGGTCTTGCTCATGCTCGCGAACAGCGGCCGGGCGAAGGCGTCGGTGCCGCCGCCGGCCGGGAAGGGCACGACGATGTTCACCGGCCTGTTCGGCCAGGCCTGCGCCCAGGCGTGGCCCAGCGGGGCGGCGGCCAGCAGCGCGGCGCCGGTGGCCAACGCGAGGCGGCGCGAGACAGCGCGCGTCAGCGGGGCATGAAGAGCGGAACGGGACATCGGGGTCTCCTTATTTTGGCGCAACGACGCAGGCGCCTCTGGATGTCAGAGCAGGGCAGACAGGGCGCGGGAATGTACCACCCGCCCCTGCACGAAGCGGTCGTGGCTGGTTTCGATGCGCGACAGGTCGTAGAGGTAGTTCACCATCAGGCCGGCAGCCTGTTTCAACCCCTTGGCCGACAGGTTGGCCTGGGCGTTCAGCCGCTCCAGCCGGGCGCCGTTGTCGAGGTGGAAGCGGGCCACCGGGTCGCCACCCGGGCCGGGCGAGCGGTGCACCAGGTACAGCGCGGCCAGCCGCCACAGCGCGTGGTGCGCGGCCGACGGCAACGCGGCCAGCGTGCCGGCATGGGCCAGCGCTGCAAGATCGTCGCCAGCGGCTTCGCGCAGCGTCGCCAGCGCCTGCACCGCGCGCTCGGTGGCGGCCTGCGGCAGACCGGCCAGCGCGCTGCCCACGTCGGCCGGGTCTCTGGCCGGGTGGCGCAACGTCTGCAGCCAGGCCATCAGCCCGGGGATCGGCGACAGCGTGCAGAAGGTCTTCAGCTGCGGCAGCTCGCGCTTCAACTGGTCGGCCACCCGCTTGATCAGGAAGTTGCCCAACGACACACCGCGCAGCCCCGGCTGGCAGTTGCTGATCGAATAAAACACCGCCACCCTGTAGTCCTCTGGTGGCAGCGCTTGCGATTTTTTGTCGATCAGCGGCGCAATGGCGCCGGCCATCTCGGGCACCAGCGCCACCTCGACAAAGATCAGGGGCTCGTCGGGCAGCTGCGGGTGGAAGAAGGCGTAGCAGCGGCGATCGGGCTGCAGCCGGCGGCGCAGGTCGTCCCAGCCGTCGACCTCGTGCACCGCCTCGTGGCGGATGATCTGCTCCAGCAGCTGCGCCGGTGAGTTCCAGTCGACCTTGCGCAGCTGCAGAAAGCCGGGGTTGAACCAGCTGCCCAGCAGGTGCAGCAAGTCGTGCTCGACACCGGCCAGCGCGGGCTGTTTCGTCAGGCGTTCGAGCAGCGCCCGGCGCAGCCGCACCAGAGCCGCCGTGCCGCCGGGCGTGCGGTTCAGACGGCGGAACAGTTCTTGGCGCGGCGGTTCGGCGGCTTGGGTCAATGCGATCAGGTGCCCGGTATTGCCCGGCGCCTGGGCATAGGCCAGCGCGCTGGCCAGCACCTTTTTCGGGTCGGGCGAAAAGTCGCGTGCCAGGTGCTCGAAGAAGCGGCCGCGCAGCTCGTCAGGGATCGTGTCGAGCTGGCTGACGATGCCCGCGGCGATGCCCGGGCTGTTGGCTTCGCCCCGCTCGCTCAGCAGGCGGCGGCAGTCGGCCAGCAAGGGGCGCAGTTGGCGGTCTTGGGTCGGGCTGAGGCGGCTCTGGCGGGTGCCCGCGACAGGCCGGGCAGGCTTGACCACCTTCGCAGCGGCTTTGACGCCGGCGCTGTCAGCAGCGCTCATGTGAACGCAAGTGGTCGCCGCCGCCAAGCGGTCACGCGCTTGTGCAGCGAGCGGTCGTACGGCGAAACGGGTTGGAACATGCCGTCACTGTAGTGTCGTGACAACCGCATCACAAGACCGTGGGCTACCCGTAGGCCGCCACGGCTGACCCGGCTGGCCGACCACCTGGACAGGCTTGTCGGGTCGGCTGGGCTTGCCGCAGGTGCGACCGCGATCGACGCTGACTGTGCAACAACCACAACGGGACCATCGCCGCCGAATTGGCCGGCCAGGGCATTGCGCTGGGTCGGCGGCCACTGATCGACGCACTGCTTGCCAGCGCCAGTGGGTGGTGCCTTGCGGCGAGAACACCGCCGCCGGGCGGGTGTACTCGCGGGTGCTCGCCCTGGCCGCGCAGGCCCGGCTTGCGGCGCTTGACACGGCGCGCGGGTTGGTCGCGGCGGCCGGCAGCGGGGCTTGATCTGATGGATCGTTGCCGGCTCGTTGCTGACTTTCAAGCTTCGCTTTGCGCTGCCTTGTTCAGCGCCGAGGAGGTGTGCAGCCCCGCTCAGCCCGGCCGACCCAGCCGCTTGCAGATCTCCAGCGTCAGCGCCGATTGGTTCAGCGCGTAGAAATGAATCGCCGGCGCGCCGCCGTCGATCAGGCGCTGGCACAGCCGGGCCACCACGTCGATGCCGAAGGCGCGCACCGAGGCCGCGTCGTCGAGGTAGCCCTCCATCTTCAGCATCACCCAGCGCGGGATCTCGATGCCGTCGCGCGCCGCGAACTGCACGATGCGCGCGAAGTTGTGGATCGGCATGATGCCTGGCACGATCGGCACGGTGACCCCCAGCGCACGGGCCTCGTCGACGAAATGGAAGTAGGCGTCCGGGTTGAAGAAGAACTGCGTGATCGCCGAATCGGCGCCGCAGGCTACCTTGCCGGCGAAGTGCTGCAAGTCGTTGCGGGCGTAGCGTTGCTCGGGGTGGTACTCGGGGTAGGCGGCCACCTCGATGTGCCAGTCAGGCCCCTGCGATTCACGGATGAACCGCACCAGCTCGTTGGCATAGCGGAACTCGCCGGCCACCGCGGTGCCACTGGGCAGATCACCCCGCAGTGCGACGATGCGGCGGATGCCCTGGGCCCGGTAGGTGGCCAGGATCTCGGCAATACCCTCGCGGGTGCTGCCCACGCAGGACAGGTGCGGCGCGGCATCCTGGCCGAGCGCCGCGATGTCGCGCACGGTGGCCAGGGTCTTGTCGCGGGTCGAGCCGCCCGCGCCGTAGGTGACGCTGAAGAACTCGGGCTGCAGCACGCTCAGGTCTTGCACCACGGACTTAAGTTTCTCGCTGCCGACGGGGGTGGTGGGTGGGAAGAATTCGATGCTGATCGGCACGGTGGCGGCGGTGGTCATGTCCGGCCTTTCCGGGCGCGCGCGCCACGATGTCATGAACGAAAAAACGGCACCCGCCCGTGCCAGGGTGGGCGCCGCTGCTGCGCGGCGCACCAGGCGGTGCGCCGGCGGGCCGATCAATAGCGGTAAGTGTCGAGCTTGTACGGGCCGCTCTTGGCCACGCCGATGTAGGCGGCTTGCTCGTCGCTCAGCTCGCTGAGTTGCGCGTTCAGCGTCACCAGCTGCAGGCGGGCGACCTTCTCGTCCAGGTGCTTGGGCAGCACGTAGACCTTGCCCACGTCATAGGCGTCAGCGTGCGCGTACAGCTCGATCTGGGCGATCGTCTGGTTGGCGAAGCTCGACGACATCACGTAGCTGGGATGGCCGGTGCCACAGCCCAGGTTCACCAGCCGGCCCTTGGCCAGCATGATGATGCGCTTGCCCGGCTGGCCATCGACGCTTGGGAAGATCACGTGGTCGACTTGCGGCTTGATTTCTTCCCACTGCAGGTCTTCGATCGAGGCGATGTCGATCTCGTTGTCGAAATGGCCGATGTTGCAGACGATGGCGTTGTTCTTCATCGCTGCCATGTGGGCACGGGTGACCACGGCCTTGTTGCCGGTGGCGGTGACGAAGATGTCGGCCTTGTCGGCGGCGTATTCCATCGTCACGACGCGGTAGCCTTCCATCGCCGCCTGCAGCGCGTTGATCGGGTCAATCTCGGTCACCCAGACCTGGGCGCTCAGCGCACGCAGGGCCTGGGCCGAGCCCTTGCCGACGTCGCCATAACCGGCAACCACGGCAACCTTGCCGGCGATCATCACGTCGGTGGCGCGCTTGATGGCGTCGACCAGCGATTCCCGGCAGCCATACAGGTTGTCGAACTTGCTCTTGGTCACCGAGTCATTGACGTTGATGGCCCGGAACATCAGCGAGCCCTTGGCGCTCATCTCGTTCAAGCGGAGCACGCCGGTGGTGGTCTCTTCGGTCACGCCGATGATCTCGGCCGATTTGCGGCTGTACCAGGTGGCGTCGACCGCCAGCTTGGCTTTGATCGCGGCGTACAACTCGGTCTCTTCTTCGCTGGTCGGGCTGGCGATCAGCGAGGCGTCTTTCTCGGCGCGCTTGCCCAGGTGCATCAGCAGCGTGGCGTCGCCGCCGTCGTCCAGGATCATGTTCGGGCCTTCGCCCTTGGCGCCCGACGTGCCAGGGGCGCTGCCGGCAACGCCCTCGGCAAATTCGAAGAT
>JAYSYH010000210.1:0-41045 GCA_043716645.1 Betaproteobacteria bacterium
GAGCGTGGCCCGCACCTGCGCCTTGCTGACCACGCCGTGCTGCAGCCAATTGGCCATGTGCTGGCTGCTGATGCGCAGCGTGGCGCGGTCTTCCATCAGCGCGACGTTGTGGATGTCAGGCACCTTGGAGCAGCCCACGCCCTGGTCGATCCAGCGCACCACATAGCCCAAAATGCCCTGAGCGTTGTTGTCCAGCTCGGCCTGCGTTTCAGCTTCGGTCCAAAAAGGCACCAGCGCCGTCGGAATCTGCAAGATCGCGTCCAGCAAATTTGCTTCCATCGCCAGAGACTTCCTTTCATTGACGAATTTCTCCATGCTCTTTTGCAGCGCTGCCACATCAACCTGGTGGTAGTGCAGCGCGTGCAATGTTGCGGCGGTAGGCGAAGGCACCCACGCGGTGTTGGCACCGGCCTGGGGCTGGGCAACCTTTTGCTTCATCATTTCCGCCATCAGGTCGGGCATGGCCCACATGCCCTTGCCAATCTGCGCCTTGCCGCGCAGCCCGCAGCTCAGGCCGACCAGCACGTTGTTTTTTTCATAGGCGGCGATCCAGGCGCTCGATTTCATGTCGCCCTTGCGGATCATCGGGCCGGCGTGCATGGCGGTGTGCATCTCGTCGCCGGTGCGGTCCAGGAAGCCGGTGTTGATGAAGGCCACGCGGTCCAGCGCGGCGGCAATGCACGCCTTCAGGTTCACGCTGGTGCGGCGCTCTTCGTCCATGATGCCCAGCTTCACCGTCGCCGGCTTCAGGCCGAGCAGCCGTTCGACGCGGCCGAACAGTTGGCTGGCGAAAGCCACTTCCGCCGGGCCGTGCATCTTCGGCTTGACGATGTAGATGCTGCCGGTGCGGCTGTTGACGAGGCCCTGACCGTCAGCACCCACACCGTGGCGCTGCAGGTCGTGCAGCGAGATCGTCGTGGTGATGATCGCGTCGAGCATGCCTTCCGGAATCTCGGTCTTCGCATCGCCGAACAGCACCGCCGGGTTGCTCATCAAGTGACCGACGTTGCGGATGAACATCAGCGAACGGCCGTGCAGCTTGATGGCGCCGTTCTCGACCTCTGCGCCGGGCGCGGTGTAGACGCGGTCGGCGTTCAGGCCGCGCGTGAAGGTGGTGCCGCCCTTGGTCACCTGCTCGGTCAGTGTGCCTTTCAGGATGCCCAGCCAGTTGCGGTAGGCCAGCACCTTGTCGTCGGCGTCGACCACGGCCACTGAATCTTCCAGGTCGAGGATGGTGGACAGCGCGGCTTCCAGCACCAGGTCGGCCACGCCCGCCGGATCGCTGGCGCCGATCGCCGTGCTGCGGTCGATGCGGATGTCCAGGTGCAGGCCGTTGTGGGCCAGCAGCACGCTGCGCGGCGCGGCGGCGTCGCCCTGGTAGCCGACGAACTGCTTCGGTGCTTTCAAGCCGACCGTGCGCCCGTCCTTCAGCGCCACGGCCAGCGCGCCGCCGTTCACGGCGTAGCCGGTGGAATCGACGTGCGAGCCCTTGGCCAACGGCGCCGTGCGGTCCAGCACGTGGCGTGCGTATTCGATCACCTTGGCGCCGCGCAACGGGTTGTAGGGCTCGCCCATCGGGCCGAACCGGGTGGCGCCGTCGCGCTCGTCCAGCGCATCGGTGCCGTACAACGCGTCGTACAGGCTGCCCCAGCGTGCGTTGGCCGCGTTCAGTGCGTAGCGCGCGTTGGTGATCGGCACCACCAACTGCGGGCCGGCCTGCAGCGCCAGTTCCGCGTCGACGTTCTGAGTCGTTGTCTTCACCTTCTCGGGCACCGCCACCAGGTAGCCGATCTCGCCCAGGAAGGCACGGTACTTGGCCATGTTCTTAATCGGGCCGGGGTGCTTGCTGTGCCAGCCGTCCAGCTCGACTTGCAGGCGGTCGCGTTCGGCCAGCAGGGCGGCGTTCGTCGGCGCCAGGTCGCGCACGATGGCGTCGAAGCCGGCCCAGAAAGCTGCGGTCTCGATGCCGGTGCCGGGCAGCACTTCATCGTTGATGAACCGGTGCAGCACGGTGGCGACTTGCAGGCTGTGGACGGGGGTGTACATGAGGGGCTTCCTTGAAAACGGGTGGTTCAGGTCTTGGATGGTGGGGGCGCTGCCGGCGCAGCGGTGCTGAACAAGGGCAGTACGTCGCGCAGGCTGCGGCCGGTGTGGGTGGGCGTTATGCCCAGCGCTTCCAGCGGCGTGCCGGCGCGGTTCACCCACAGCGTGCGGTAGCCGAACCAGGTGGCGGCGATGGCGTCCCAGGCGTTGCTGCTGACGAAGAGGATGTCCCTGGCGGGCAGGCCGAATGCGGCCGTGCCTAGCGCGTAGGTGGCCGGGTCGGTCTTGAAGCGGCGCACGCTGTGCACGCTGACGACCTGCTGCAGCAGGTCGGCGAAACCGGCGCTCTTCACGGCCACGTCCAGCATTTCAGGGTCGCCATTGCTGAGGATGCCGGTGGGGATGCGCAGGCGCTGCAGCGTCACCAGCACCTCGCGGTTTTCCGGGTGCGGGCCGAGGTGGCGGTAGGCGTCCATCAACCGCGCTTCGGCGGCGCTGTCCAGCGGCAGTTGCAGGCGTTCAGCGGCGTGGCGCAAGGCGCTGCGGGTGATGTCCCAGAACGGGCGGTAAAACGGGCTGCCACCGTCCGGCGCGCGTGCGGCGGTTTCGCTGCCGCTCATCGACACCAGGCGGGTGTATTCGATCTGCTTGTCGCGCCACAGCACGGTAAGCGCTTGCCCTTGCTGCGGGAACAACTGTTCGGCCAGCACAGCCACGCTGTAGACATCGAAGAGGGTGCCGTAAGCGTCGAACAGGACGGCTTGAATTTGCATAACCGCAGTTTATTCGATACGCCACGCGGCATTAACGCCGCGAAACGCCGTTTATTTGTGCGTTGACTGGCCATAATGAAGGCCATGGACCGGCTCAAGCAGATCGAATCCTTTGTCGCGGTGGCCACCAAAGGCAGTCTGACGGCGTCGGCACTGGCCGAGGGCGTGGCGCCTGCGGTCATCGGCCGACGCATCGACGGACTGGAAGAACGCCTGGGCGTGAAGCTGCTGACGCGCACCACGCGGCGCATCACGCTGACCCACGAAGGCAGCGCCTACCTGGAAGATTGCCAGCGCTTGCTGAGTGAACTGGCCAGCGCCGAGGCCAGCGTCAGCGCTGGCGGCGTGAAGGCCAGCGGCCACCTGCGGGTGACGGCGCCGGCTGGTTTCGGCCGCCGCCACGTGGCGCCGCTGGTGCCGGGCTTCATCGCAGCGCACCCCGATGTCAGCATCAGTCTGAACCTATCCGACCGCGTGGTAGACATCGTCAACGAAGGTTACGACTGCGCCGTGCGGGTCGGCGAAATGCCCGATTCCAACCTGGTCAGCGTGCGTCTGGCCGACAACCGGCGGCTGTGCGTGGCAACGCCTGGCTACCTGGCCGGCGCCGGCACGCCGGCCACACCCGCCGAGCTGGCCCGCCACGCCTGCCTGACGCTGAGCAGCGACGCCAGCCAGACCCGCGGCTGGGCCTTCATGGTCAACAGTGAACTGACCTATCTGCGGCCCAGCGGTCCGCTGGACTGCAGCGACGGCCAGGTGTTGCACCAGTGGTGCCTGCAGAGCCTGGGCATCGCGTGGCGCAGCACCTGGGAAGTCGAGGGCGATATCGCCGGCGGCCGCCTGGTCGAAGTGCTGCAGCAGCACGCCGCACCGCCCAACGGCATCTATGCCGTGTTCACGCAGCGCAAGCACCTGCCGCTGCGCGTGCGGCTGTGGATCGACCATCTCAAGCTTTGCTTTGGCGATGTCGATTACTGGCCACGACCCGCAAGCACGGCGGTCGTACCGACATGAAAAAGGGGCGCCGCAGCGCCCCTATTCCAGCAGCCCAACCTACTTCTTGGCGGCTGTCATGTCGGCTTCGCACTTCTTGATCGAGCTGGTCTTGGCGGCACCCGCCAGTGCCTTGCCGTTTTTGTCCACGGCCTTGGCTTCGCAAGCCGAGCCGCCGGCTTCGGCGCCGCACTTCTTCATAAAGGCGGTCTTGGCAGCACCCGCCAGGGCCCTGCCGTTTTTGTCGACGGCCTTGGCTTCGCAGCCATCGGCGGCGTAGGCTTGGCCCGCAAGCAGGCTGCAGGCGGCGATCAAGGCAGCGGACAGTCCGCAAAACAGGGTCTTTTTCATCGGGGCTCCTCGTCGGTGGATGGATGGCGGTACGCCGGGCCTGATTTCAGCAGACTTTCTGTTCACTGCACCCCGTGCTGACGAATGGTTAAAGAATCCGCCGGGGATGCGCCAGCGTTTCATGCGCGGCGTGCAAACGTCGCACCAGCACGCCGATGAAGGCTTTGTCGAACAGCGACCGCGTGGGCAGCGACAGCAGCGCCATGGTCTCGGGCGTGAAGGCCAGCGTGGTGGCTTGCTGGGCGACGAGGATGTCCACCGTGTGCAGGTGCAGTTCGGGGCTGGGCGCCAGGTAGGCCATCTCGCCCACCGAAGCGCCGGCGCCCAGCGAGGCCACCGACTTGCCGTCGCGGTAGACCTCGACCTGACCTTGCGTGACGATGTGAAAGGCCTTGCCTTCCTCGCCCTTGCGGAACAGCGCGTGGCCGTAGGCGTGGCGTTGCCAGCGGCCGCGCCGCACCACTTCCCACAGTTCGACATCGCCGAAATCGGCGAAGAAGGCCAGTGAGCGCAACAGCGTGTAGCGCTCGGAATCCAGCACTTCCTGCAGCGGGCCGCGCAGCACCTGGTCGTTGGCGCTCAACGCCGACAGCGCCTGCGCGAAATCGTCCCAACTGGTCGGCCGCAGCTGGCGGTCTTTGGCCAGGCAGCGTTCGATCAGCGTCTGCAGGTCGGCCGGCACCCCTTCGCGCAGCGCTGACAGCGAGGGCGGGGTGCTGCGAAAGATCTGCTGCACGATGGCCTGCTGGTGCAGCGCGTCGTAAGGTGGGCGCCCGGCCAGCAGGTGGTACAGCACCGCGCCCAGCGAATACATGTCAGCGCGGCAGTCCAGCACGTCGCCGTCCAGCTGCTCGGGCGACATGTAGGCCAGCGAGCCCACGCGGTAGATCTGTGTGTGCTCGGCGGTCAGGTTGAAGACGCTGCCGAAGTCGGTCAGCTTGACTTCGGTGATCTGGTCGCCGTCCAGCCTGACCAGCAGATTCGCCGGCTTCACGTCGCGGTGAATCAGGCCCTGGCGGTAGCAGTAGCTCAGTGCCATGGCGCACTTGAAGCCGACCTCCAGAATCTGCGCGATGGGCAGCAGGTTGTCGGCGCGGCAGAAGCGCCGCAGCGTCACGCCTTCGACGACTTCCATCACCAGGTAAGAAGCGTCGCCGTCAGGCACGGCGTCGAAGATCTCGACCACGTTGGGATGGTGCAGGCGACCGACTAGCGCGGCTTCAGCGGCGAAAAAGCGCTGCTGGAAATGGGCTTCGCGCGAACCGGCCAGCAGTCCCGGGCGCACGCGCTTGATGGCCACATCGTGGTCGCGGAAAGGGTCCCAGGCCAGGAAAACTTCGCTGGTGGAGCCTTCACCCAGTTTGGCCTTGACGCGGTACTTGCCGATCAAGGCCGGCAATGCCGGCATTGCCGGCATTGCCGGCATTGCCGGCAACGTCGGCGATACCGGGACAGGGGCGGATGGGGCGCTGAAGCTGAAGGACATGGGGGCGGGGTGACGCCGGGGGGCGTGTTCTCTGCCCGGTTATCGGCTGGCTGGCGGGTGGCCTGAGGCGCCGATGCCCAAAAGTAGAATCGGGCGATGATCCAAGTGAAACAAGACCTGTCGGCCGCGCTGCAGGTGGCCTTGCAGGCGGTGGTGGCCGACCTGGCCGGCGGTGGCGGTGGCGGTGGCGGTGGCGGTCACGGTCACGTTAGCGACGGCGCTGCTGCCGGTGTAACGGCACCTGCCGCCGTTTTCGAGTCGCCCAAGCAGGCTTCGCATGGCGACCTGGCCATCACGGCGGCCATGCCGCTGGCCAAGGCGCTGAAGAAGAACCCGCGCGAACTGGCCGGCCTGCTGGTGGCTGCGCTGAACGCGCAGCCAGCCGTGCAGCGCTGGGTGCAGGCGCTGGAGATCGCCGGCCCGGGCTTCATCAACCTGCGCCTGGCACCCGCCGCCAAGCAGGCCGTGGTGGCCGAGGTGCTGGCCTTGGGCAACGCCTTCGGCCGCCGGCCGGCCAACGGTCAGCGCGTAATGGTCGAGTTCGTCTCGGCCAACCCGACCGGCCCGCTGCATGTCGGCCACGCCCGTCAGGCGGCGCTGGGCGACGCCATCTGCTCGCTGTTCCAGACCCAGGGCCGCGACGTCACCCGCGAGTTTTATTACAACGACGCCGGTGTGCAGATCGCGACGTTGGCCCGCAGCACGCAGTTGCGCATCCAGGGCCACCAGCCGGGCGACGCGGTCTGGCCGACTGATGCGGAAAATCCGGAAAGCAAGAAGTTCTACAACGGCGACTACATCCAAGACATCGCCAGCGCTTTTCTGCGCGGCGACACCGTTACCGCCGACGACCGCGCGTTCACCGCATCGGGCAACCCCAACGATCTGGACAGCATCCGTCAGTTCGCCGTGGCCTACCTGCGCCATGAACAAGACCTGGACCTGCAGGTCTTCGGCCTGAAATTCGACAACTATTTCCTGGAAAGCAGCGTCTACGCCAATGGCGCACTGGACAGCGTCTTGCAGCGCCTGGTCGCCAGCGGCAAGACCTATGAGAAAGACGGCGCGCTGTGGTTCCGTTCCACCGACTACGGCGACGACCAGGACCGGGTGATGCGCAAGTCGGGCGACGGCAGCTACACCTACTTCGTGCCGGACGTGGCCTACCACGTCAACAAGTTCGAGCGCGGCTACAGCCAGGTCATCAACGTGCAGGGCAGCGACCACCACGGCACCGTCGCACGCGTTCGCGGTGGCCTGCAGGCCATCTCCGAAGCATCCGGCCTGGGTATCCCGGCCGGCTACCCCGACTACGTGCTGCACAAGATGGTCACGGTGATGAAGGGCGGCGAAGAGGTGAAGATCTCCAAGCGCGCCGGCAGCTACGTCACGCTGCGCGACTTGGTCGAATGGACCAGCCGCGACGCGGTGCGCTTCTTCCTGATCAGCCGCAAGGCCGACACTGAATTCGTCTTCGACATCGACCTGGCGCTGAAGGCCAACGACGAGAACCCGGTGTTCTACGTGCAGTACGCGCATGCCCGCATCTGTTCGGTGCTGGCCCGGGACGTCGGCAGCAGGAATTACGCCGCCGCCGACCTGTCGCGCCTGGTGGCGCCCACCGAAGCCGCGCTGATGCTCAAGCTGGCCGACTACCCCGACATGCTGACCCGCGCTGCGACCGACCTGGCGCCGCACGACGTGGCCTTTTACCTGCGCGACCTGGCAGCGGCCTTCCACAGCTATTACGCGGCCGAGCGCTTCCTGGTCGACGACCCGGCACTGGCACAGGCCCGCATGGCCTTGCTGGCGGCCACTGCGCAGGTCCTGCGCAACGCGCTGGGCGTGCTCGGCGTGTCGGCGCCCGAAGCGATGGCGCGCGAAGCCGGGCCGGCCCAGGGCTCGATGCTCGACGCCGCGGGTGGCTCGACGGGTGGCGCAGCGCCTGCCGCAGGGGTCCCGGCATGAAGAAGTTGCATCTCCTCGACCACGATGCCAAGTCCAGCAAGTCCGCAGGTCGGCAGGTCGGCGGTTTCGCGATGGGCCTGGTGGCCGGTTTGCTGATCGGCCTGGTGGTGGCGCTGGGCGTGGCGCTGTACATCACCAAGGCGCCCAGTCTTTTCATCAACAAGGTGCCGCAGCGCACTGTCGAGCAGGACACCGCAGAGACCGAGCGCAACCGAAATTGGGACCCCAACGCGCCGCTCAGTGGCAAGGCCGGCAACCGCGCCGCCGCCGCAGCATCTGCTTCAGCCGTGACGCCGCCCGTCGCGGTGGTACCGGCAACCGCTGCCGCCTCGGCCCCCGCCGTCGCCACCGCGCCCGCCGTGAAGCCGGCTGCCAAAGACCCCGCGGCCATCCTGGCCGGTGGCGCGACCGCCCCGCCGCGCGACCCCTACATCTACTTCGTGCAGACCGGCGCCTACACGCGCAGCGACGACGCGGAACAGCAGAAGGTCAAGCTGGCGCTGAATGGACTGACCGCGCGCATCACCGAACGCGAACAGGCTGGCCGCACCGTCTACCGCGTACGGCTGGGGCCGTTTGCGTCGCGCGACGAAGCCGACGGCCTGCAGGCCCGGCTGCAGGAGCAAATCATCGAGGCGCAGATCGTGCGTGTCGAGAAACCCTGAGAACACGGGGTCATGCACAGCCGCAGCCGGAACCCGGGCCGTGCGGCAGACTCCAACCCGGGGACAGGCTGTCCCCCACCCGAAAGGACATTCATGAAGCGGCGCAATTTTTCCTTGCAACTGGTCGGCACTGGCGTGGCGATGGCCCTGGCGGGCACGGCCCGCGCGCAGGGTGCACCCGTCGAAGGACAGCAGTTCACCCGCCTGCAGACAGCAGCGCCGCTGAGCCTGCCCAACGCGCAGAAAAAGGTCGAAGTGATCGAGTTCTTCTCGTACGCCTGCCCACACTGCTTCGCCTTCGACCCGACGATGGAAGCCTGGATCAAGGCCTTGCCGCCTGACGTGTATTTCCGCTATGTCCCGGTCGGTTTCATCGGCCCGGCCCTGCAGAAGGCTTTTTACGCGCTGGAAGAAATCGACCAGCGCGTGGCGATGCACCGCAAGATCTTTGCTGCCTTTCACGTGCAACGCACGCGGCTGAACACAGAGGCCGAAATCACCGCATTTTTGATAGCCAATGGGGTCGACGGCGGCAAGTACAACGACGCCTACAAGTCGTTCGCCGTCAACACCAAACTGTCGCGGGGCCAGCAGACCGTCAACGCCTACAAGGTGGACAGCGTGCCGATGGTCGGTGTGCAGGGCCGCTACACCACTTCGCCCGCGCAGACCGGCACACCGGAGCGCACGGTGCCGGTGATGGACTTCCTGGTGCAGCGGGCGCGCCAGGGCGCCTGAGCAATCCGGCGCCTGAACTTCGTCTATTTCACGGTCAACGGCGGGTTGGGCCTGCGTGGCAGATGCAATAATCTGCAAGTTTCATGCCGCCCATGTCCGCCTTCGTGCTCCGCCTGCGCAACCCTTGTTCAGTTGCCCTGACCCGCCGCACCGCGGCGGTCGGGCTGGCTGTTGCTCTGCTGGCGGTTGTCGCGCTGGCCCGCGCCGAGAAAGCCGACCGCTACAAGCCGATGGTCATCGAGGCCGACAAAGACCTGGTCGCGGACGACCGCCGGCAGGTCGTGGTCTACAACGGCAACGCGGTGCTGTCGCAAGGCACGATGCTGTTGCGCGCCGAGCGCATCGAGGTGCGTGAGTTGCCCGACGGCTACCGCGCGGCCACCGCCATCGGCACCCGCGCCAAGCCGGCCAGCTGGCGGCAGCGCCGCGACGGCGTTGACGAAACCGTGGAAGGCCGCGCCGAGCGCATTGAATTCGATGGCCGCGCCGACACCTTGCGCTTTGTCGGCCAGGCCGGTTTGCGCCGCCTGCGCGGTGCCGGCGTGGCCGAGGAAATCACCGGTGGCGTGGTGGTCTGGGACAACGCCACCGAGGTCTTCACTGTCGAAGGCGGCGCGCCCACACCCACCAACCCGACAGGCCGCGTGCGCACGGTGTTGACGCCGCGTGCCGACCCGGCTGCCGCTGCGCCCGCGCCGACAGCACCGCCAAAGTCTGCATCCGGCGCTGCTGCGCCGCTGGCACCGGTGCGCAGCCTGGAAGAGCGGCGCTGATGCCGCGTGCGACTGTGGCCGGCGGTTCGGCCGGCGGTTCGGCCGGCGGTTCGGTCGGCACTTCGGCCGGCACCGCGGTCGGCGCGAGTCGGCTGGAAGCCACGCACCTGCGCAAGAGCTATGGCCCGCGCACGGTGGTGAAAGACGTGCACCTGGCGGTGGGTGCCGGTGAAGTCGTCGGCTTGCTGGGCCCCAATGGTGCCGGCAAGACCACCACGTTCTACATGGTGGTGGGACTGGTGCGCGCCGACGACGGCGAGATCACCATCGATGGCCAGCCCGTGCAAGATCTGCCCATCCACCGCCGTTCGCGGCTGGGCTTGTCTTACCTGCCGCAGGAAGCGTCCATATTCCGCAAGCTGAATGTCGAAGAAAACATCCGCGCCGTGCTGGAACTGCAGCTGGGACGCGACGGCCGGCCGCTGACCACGGCCCTGATCAACGAGCTGCTGGAAAAGCTGCTTCACGATCTGGCCATCGTGAAGCTGCGCGATTCGCCCGCGCCGGCGCTGTCGGGCGGGGAACGCCGCCGCGTCGAGATCGCCCGCGCATTGGCGACACAGCCGCGTTTCATCCTGCTCGACGAGCCTTTCGCCGGTGTCGACCCGATCGCGGTCATCGAGATCCAGAAAATCATCCAGTTCCTGCGCCAGCGCGGCATCGGCGTGCTGATCACCGACCACAACGTGCGCGAAACGCTGGGCATCTGCGACCGCGCCTACATCATCAACGAGGGCCATGTGCTGGCCGAAGGAACGCCTCAAGAAATCGTCGCGAATGCCGAAGTACGCAAGGTGTATCTCGGCGAAAACTTCAGGATGTAGGGCCCGAAGAAGAACATGAAGCCCTCGTTACAGGTCCGGCTTTCCCAGCATCTGGCGCTGACGCCGCAGTTGCAGCAATCGATACGCCTGCTGCAGTTGTCGACGCTGGAACTGCACCAGGAAGTCGGCCAGATGCTGGAGCAGAACCCCTTCCTGGAAATGGAAGAGGACGCTACCGTGAACTTTTACGAGACGCCGCCAGAACGCCAGGCCGCCGACCGCGTGGCCGACACAGCGGGCGATTCCACCGCCACCACCGACGCGCCGGAATCGGCCGAATCGACGCCGGAAATCACCGCCGACGACTTCGGCACCACCGAGCGCGACGACTGGGAAAACGGCACCGAGCGCGACGATTTCGACGGCATCCGCGAAACGCCGTCGGCATCGGGTTCGGGCTCGTCGGAAGACGGCGACAACATGGACGCCCACGACCGCCGCTCCGAGGCGGTGTCTTTGCAGGACCACTTGCGTCTGCAGGTGATGGGCATGCGCCTGTCGGAGACCGATCACGCGGCGCTGGCGGTGCTGATCGAATCGCTGGATGGCGACGGCTACCTGGCCGACGCGCTGGACGACATCGCCGCGCGGCTGGCCGAGATGTTGGGCATCGATGCCGAAGAAGGCCGCGACGAGCTGCATGACCGCCTGAAGTGCGCGCTGCTGTGGCTGCAGAGCCTGGAACCCACCGGGGTGGGCGCGCGCAACCTGGGCGAGTGCGTGGCGCTGCAACTGAAGCTGTTGCCGAGCAGCCCGGCACGGCAGCTCGCCATCCGCATCAGCGAGCAGTACCTGGAACTGCTGGCCAAGCGCGACATGAAGCGCCTGACCGCGTTGACCGGTGCCGACGAAGAGCTGGTGCGCCAGGCGCAGGTGCTGATAAAAGCCTGCGAACCCAAGCCCGGCAGGCCGTTCGCGGCGGGCGAATCGCACACCATCGTGCCCGATGTCATCGTGCGCAAAACCGGCCGTGGCCTGAGCGTGACGCTGAACCCTGACGTGATGCCCAAGCTGCGCATCAACGACCTGTACGCGCAGGCCGTGCGCGGTACGCGCGGTTTCGGCGGCCAGCCGGGGCTGGGTTCGCGCCTGCAGGAAGCGCGCTGGTTCGTGAAGAACATCCAGCAGCGTTTCGACACCATCCTGCGCGTCAGCAAGGCCATCGTCGAGCGGCAGAAAGGCTTCTTCACGCACGGCGCCATCGCGATGAAGCCACTCGTTTTGCGCGAGATCGCGGATGAGTTGGGTCTGCACGAGAGCACCATCTCGCGCGTGACCACGGCCAAGTACATGTCGACGCTGCAGGGCACTTTCGAGCTCAAGTATTTCTTCGGCTCGTCGCTGAACACCGAAGCCGGCGGCAACGCCAGCAGCACCGCGGTGCGGGCGCTGATCCAGCAGTTCGTGGTGGCCGAAGACATCAAGAAGCCGTTGTCGGACAGCCAGATCAGCGACATGCTGGACGAGCAGGGTATCCAGGTCGCGCGGCGCACCGTCGCGAAATACCGCGAGGCGCTGAAGATCGCGCCGGCCAGCTTGCGCAAGGCGATATGAAGAGAACCCCCAGCTTGTCGCTTCGCTTCTTCGCTGCCCCCCGAGGGGGCGCTGTCCGCCCTGGGGCGGCCTGGCGGCGGATATGACAACACTTTTCCTGCCGTGTTCTGGCGGCGTCGAGCAGTTTCTGGCCGACGAGGTGCTGCGCATCACCGGCGTCAAGGCCGACACTGGCCGCGGCGGCGTGTGGGTCGAAGGCGACGAGCGCATGGCGATGCAGCTGAACCTGGAAAGTCGGCTGGCCACGCGCGTGCTGTGGCCGTTGGCCGAGGGCTACTACCGCGACACCACCGACCTGTACGAACTGGGCCTGCGTGTCGACTGGCTGCAGTGGATAACGCCCGAGCAGACCTTGCGTGTGGATGTGGTGGCCATGCGCTCGCCGCTGCAGAGCCTGAACTTCACCGCGCTGCGCATCAAGGACGCGGTCTGCGACCAGTTGCGTGAGAAGACCGGTTCGCGGCCCAGCGTGGACACCCGCCATCCTGATTTGCCGCTGACCCTGTTTGTCGGCCCCGAGAACGCCACGCTGTATGCCGACACCTCGGGCGATGCCCTTTTCAAGCGCGGTTGGCGCGAAGACACCGGTGAAGCGCCGCTGAAGGAAACTCTGGCCGCCGCGATGCTGGCCGCCGCCGACTGGCAAGGCCGCGCCGACGACGGCCCGCTGTTCGACCCCTGCTGCGGCGCCGGCACCATCGTCATCGAAGCCGCGCAGATGGCTTGCGGCATCGCGCCGGGCAGCCAGCGCCGTTTCGCCTTCGAACGCATGTTGCCCTTCAAGCCGCACCTGGCAGCTTGGCGCGAATTGCAACGGGCCGCGAAGGACCGCGTGCACGCGCCGACGGTGCCGCTGTTCGCCGGTGACGTCAGCTTCCGCATGACCGACTTCGCCACCCGCAACGCCGAACGTGCAGGCGTCGCGCAGGCCATCGAATTCAAGACCGCCGACGCGCTGCAGCGCCCCCCGCCGGCCGGGGCCGGCACGCTGATGATGAATCCACCGTATGGTGAACGCATGGCCGCCAAAGGCAGCCATGCGGTGGGCGAGCGCATCGCGCCGAAAGGCCATGGCAGCACCGCATCGCGCGAAGGTTTTGAAGGCGGTGGCACCTCGACCGAATTCTTCAGCGCGCTGGCCGCGCACTGGAAGCGTCAGTACAGCGGCTGGCACGCCTGGCTGCTGAGCCCCGACATGAAGCTGCCCGGCGCGATGCGCTTGAAAGAAAGTCGCCGTGTGCCGCTGTGGAATGGCGCCATCGAATGCCGGATGTTCCGCTTCGAAATGGTGGCTGGGAGCCCCCAAGCTCGCTAGCGCTCCCGCCGCGGAACAGGCTCAGCCGGTTCCGCGGCGGGATCTTGGTCAACGCAACGCCGCCAGGGCGCCCACGCGGCGGTCGATCTCGGCCAACATCGCCACGTAGCGCGGCTCGCCGATGCCGCCGAAGCGGCGCCTGAATTCGGGTTCGGCCATCGATTCGGGCAGGTCGGCCGCGTGGGGCATGAAGTCGGTTTCCTGCACGCCGCCGGCCAGCGCGGCTTGCAAGCGCAGGGGCTGCTGCACCGCCAGTTCACCCAGGCGTGTGCCGGCGCGGTCGGCGGCCAGATCGTTGAAGCTGAAGCCGCTGCCGCCGCGCGAGTCGGCCACTTCCTTGTACAGGCCGACGGCTCTGGACAGCGGGCTGCTGCCTTCCACCGCCAAGGTCGCCGAGATCAGCAGGTGCAGTGGTGAATCGTCGCGCCCGGCCAGGGTCAACCGCTGCGGCTGCGGTTGTGGCCAGTGGCGCGCGGCGGGCAGCAGGCGGTCCAGGCTGCGGCCGTTGGCGTACAGCGTCAGGGCGACGATGGCGGCACGGTTTTCGGCCGCCGCGTCGCCGCCGGCCTGGCTGCGCTGGCGGGCCAGTTCGAACATCGGGCCCAGCCACTGCGCCAGTGAACTGCCGCTGGCCGCCGGCAGCGCCGCCGCCAGCGTGACCAGCCGGTCGGAGTAAGCGCGCAGCCTTTGCTGCTCAGCCGGCGGCACCATGGCCGCGACGAGGCGCTCGGCACTGTCCGCGCGCAACACGACGCTCAAGGCCAGTTGTTGCGGCTGGAATGCCACGCGCCGCACCACGTCGGCAGCCATCGTCAATTCAGCGGTCAACCCAGCGCTCTTCGCGGCGCGGCGCATCAACGGCGCGCCCAACCAGGCCGGCAGCGGCAAGGCCCCGATCTGCAACGCCGATATCTGCGGCAGCCCCGCTGTTTGAAGCACTTCAACGCGCACATTCAGCCATCGGCCCACCGGATTGGCTGGCAGGTGCAAGCTGGCTTGCAGCTTGGCCACGCCCGGTGTCAGGCTGACGCGGGCGGTCACGCCCAGGCGGCGGTAGGCGAAGTGGTTGATCAGCACGCCCAGATCGCGCTCGCCCAGCACCACCGCGTCCAGCTGGCCGGGCGGCACGCGGCGCGGATCGTGGGCGCGCACCAGCGCCAGCACGCGGGCGATATCGGTCGGTTCGATGTCGGTGGTGACGGCCACCGTGGGCTCGTCGCGCAGCACGCCTCGGGCCAGCAGCCAGGCTGCAGCCGGCACCGCAGCGCACAGCAGTGCGACCAGGCCAACGCGCAGCCAAAGACGCCGTGTTCGGGCTTGCACCCAGGTTTTCAACATGCCGCCAGTTTGACAGTTCCACAGCGGCAGAAACGGTCTTGAAGGCAGGGCGCCGAGGCATAATTCCGGATCGTTCTGTCTGCCGAACTCGGCACCCCGCCGCGCTGCCGAAGGTCTGCCGATGCTGAACGTCTTCACGCTGGTCAATGGCCGTCTGTTCCAAGAAGAGATCGACGCCCCTGAGGCCCTGGTCAACCTGCAGCCGGTGTGGGTCGATCTGGAGAGCCCGACACAGCAGGAGAAGGGCTGGATCCAGCAGCATTTCGGCCTGAACATCCCGAACGACGCAGTCGACGACGACCTGGAAGAGTCGGCCCGTTTCTACGAGGAAGACAACGGCGAGTTGCACATCCGTTCCGACTTCCTGATCGACGCCCGCGACAGCACCGAAGACGGCGAAACCGAGCCGTCGCGCAACGTCCGCGTGGCCTTCATCCTGTCGAAGAACGTGCTGTTCTCCATCCACGATGAAGACCTGCCGGTTTTCCGCCTGCTGCGCCTGCGAGCCCGCCGCATTCCGGCCTTGATCGAAGATGCGAAAGACGTGCTGCTGAAGCTCTACGACGCCGATGCGGAATATTCGGCTGACGCGCTGGAAGGGATCTACGACGGCCTGGAAAAAGTCAGCGCCCGCGTGCTGACGCAAGACGTCAACGACCAGGTGGCCGGCGCCGCGCTGACGGCCATCGCGCGCGAGGAAGACCTGAACGGGCGCATCCGCCGCAATGTGATGGACACCCGCCGCGCGCTGAGCTTCATGATGCGCAGCCGCATGCTGAACGCCGAGCAGTTCGAAGAGGCGCGGCAGATCCTGCGCGACATCGACTCGCTGGACAGCCACACCGCTTTTCTGTTCGACAAGATCAACTTCCTGATGGACGCTACCGTGGGCTTCATCAATATCAACCAGAACAAGATCATCAAGATTTTCTCGGTGGCCAGCGTGGCCCTGCTGCCACCCACGCTGATCGCCAGCATCTACGGCATGAACTTCAAACTCATTCCCGAGTTGCACTGGGACTACGGCTATTTGTATGCACTGGGTCTGATGCTGGCATCGGTGGCGGCGCCGTTCATCTACTTCCGCCGCAAGGGGTGGTTGCGTTAGTCGTTGCGTTCGTCGTTGTGTTCGTCGTTGCGTTAGTCGTTGCGTTAGTCACAGGACATCACGCTTGCTGCCCGCGGTAGGCCCCCGTGGGGATGTCTGGGCAGCTGGCCCTGGTGTACCCTCGTTCAGCCATGGCGGAGGGCCAGGCACCAACAAGCCGGGATCGAAAAAACCATGAAAAGCACGATCACAAAAATGGGCAGGTCGGCGGTATGGGGCCCGGCGCTGGTGCTGGCAGGCGGCATGTTGGTTGCGCCGTTCGCTCTGGCGCAGTTCAGCATGGTGCCGGCGCCGTTGTGCGCACCGCCGCGCGATTCGGCCAACGACGTCGAGCAGGAATACCGCATCGACGCTGCCCGTCACCTGTATGCCTGCTACCCGATGCGCATCTACCGGGGCAAGCTGCAACCGCTGCTGTACGGCGTGATGATGGTGGAAACCGAGATCGACGCCACCGGCAAGGTGCTCGACATCCACGTGGTGCGCAAGCCGGCTGCCGACGAGGTGGCGCCGTGGGTGTTGGCAATGATCCGCCGCGCCGCGCCATACCCGGCGCCGGTCAAGATGGTCGGCGGCACCATCAAGTTCACCGAGGTGTTCTTTGTCGACAAGAGCGGTCTGTTCCAGACCATGTCGCTGACCGAAGGCCAGAACTAGCCTGACTTTTCGGTCTGTCGGCGCGCCGCCACGTCGGCGTTCAACTCGCAGCGCGGCGCTTCAGCCAGCGCATCAGACTGCCCAGCACGGGCAGTTTTTCATACAGCTCTTCGGCCACGTCCCAATAGTCGCGGTGCAGGCTGATGCGCCCGTCGGACGCCAGTTTCAGATGCGAGCCGCCGCGCACCGTCTGCTCCTCGCGGTTGTAGCGGCGCATGCGGAAGATGAAGTCCCAGGTCAGGAAGCACTGGTCGCCTTGCGCCACCACGTCGTGGATGACGAAGCGCGGTGCGTCCAGTGTGGCGTACATGTGGTCGAACACGGCGCGAATCGCAGGAACGCCCTGCACCTCGTTGAACGGGTCCTTGAAGCGGGCGCCTTCGGTGTAGAGCGTGTCCAGGCGTTGCAGCTCGTTGGGTGCCAGCTGTTCGAAAGCCTGCACGATGCGGACGATGCGTTCATCCATCACATTTATCCATCGCAGCCGCTGTCACAGGCCCGTCGAACGGCTGACGGCCGCGAAGTACGCGCTGTACGGCAGATGGCGCATGGCCTTCAACCAGAGCGTGAATCGTTTAGGAAAATGAATCTCGAAATCACCGGCACGCCAGCCCGCGAGGATGTGCATGGCCGCCTGTTCGGGCGTGATCAAGGCCGGCATCTTGAAGGTGTTCTTCGCGGTCAGCGGGGTCTCGACGAAGCCTGGGTTGATGACCGACACGCCGACCTTCAGCGGCGCCAGGTCGAGGTACAGCGTCTCGGCCAGATTGATCAGCGCAGCCTTGGTCGGACCGTAGGCCAGCGACTGCGGCAGGCCGCGAAAGCCGGCCACACTGCTGACCACGCTGATGTGTCCGCCGCGCCCCGTCTTGGTTTGCGCCAGCAGCGTGGGCAGCACAGCGTCCAGCATAACGAGTGCCCCGTCGTAGTTCACCCGCACATGGCGTAGCGCCACGTCCAGGTCGAAGGCGGTGGCCCGCATCGCGGCGTAGGTGCCGGCGCAGTACATGGCCAGGTCGATGTTGCCGTGTGTGGCGACGATCTGTGCGGCAGCCGCCTGCATCGCGTTGCGGTCGGTGGCGTCCAGCGCGATGGCCAAGCTGCCGGGGTGGCTGGCCACGAAGGCGTCCAGTGCCTCGCGGCTGCGGGCCGACACCACCACGCGGGCGCCGGCTGCGTGCAGCGCGCCAGCCGTGGCACGGCCGATGCCGGTGGATGCGCCGACCAGCCAGGCCGTGCGGCCGGACCAGTTTTCGATGCGGGGATTCAGGGCCATCGGGTTGCTTTCGAGCTGCGAAGGTTTGGCTGTGGCGCTACTGCTTGGTAAACGACAGCGTCACTTCACCCAGCCCGAAGCCGAACTTGCTCATCGCCGCCTTGTTCAGCATCACGCGTTCGTCCATCAGGTACATCCAGTCGTCGAACTGCACCTCGTAGACCTTGCCATCCACCGGCAGGGCCAGCGTGTAGCGCCAGTTCAGCGCGTTGCCGGCGGCACGGCCCTCAGCCACGCCCACGACGTCATCGGCGCGGCCGGTGTAGCGGCCGCCGCCTTCGTCGGTCAGGCGCCAGACGCGGCGTTCGGTCTTGCCGTCGCTGTAGGTGAAGCGTTCGTCCAGCGTGCCGTTCTTGCCCTGCCAGGTGCCGGTCAGCTGCACCGTGAAGCGGCGTGCCACCTTGCCGGCGCGGTCGGTGAACAGGCCGTGGGCGATGAGTTCGCCATTGAAGTATTTCTGTAGGTCGAGGACGGGCTTCTCGGCCGCGTAGTCGGCCGGCACGGGCGCCGAAGCGCAACCGGCCAGCAGCGTGGCCGACAGCAAAAGCGCAGCCGCACGGGCGGCGGAGGGACGGAAGCAATTCAGCATCTTCATGACAGGTTTTCCTTGCGCAGCCAGGTGGTCCAGAGCAACCCTGCAGCGGCCAGCTTGAGCACGCAGGGCAAGAGACAGTAGGCCAGCGTCAGCGCTTGCAGCGCCATGCCGTCGCGGCTGCCAGGGGTGTAGCCGAAGGCGCCCAACAGGGGCAGGGCGATCCCCGCGGCCAGCGCCAGGTTGAGCTTGGTGGCGAAGTTCCACCAGCCGAAATAGGCGCCTTCCAGCCGCTGCGCATGGCCCGCGCGCTGGATGACGCCGGCCAGCAGCGCGCCGGGCAGCGTCAGGTCGGCGCCCAGCGCCACGCCGCTGGCCACGCACACGGCGGTGTAGGCCGCCACGTCGCCCGCACCCAGCAGCGTGGCCCAGGCGAAGGTGGCAATGGCCAGCGCCATGCCGGCCAGCCAGGTGCGGGCCAGGCCAAAACGTACAACGGCGCGCGTCCACAGCGGCATCGACAAGGCGCCGGCCGCGAAGTAGCTGGCCAGGAACAGCGGCTCGAAGGCTTGCGCCTGCAACTTGTCGCGGATGAAGAACAGCACCAGCGTGGCCGGCACGGCGCTGGCCACGCCGTTGACCAAGTAAATCAGCAGCAGGCGGCGGAAGGCCGGCGTCGCCAGCGGGCTCACGGGTGCTGCCTGGGTCTCGGCGGCGATGGGCGCAGGCGCGGGCGTGTGCTGCGGCGCCGGCGCGCGCCGCAGCAGCAGCCAGCCTGCGCCCAAGGTCAGCGCGAAGACGATGCTGGCGGCTGACAGCCCCGCCACCGAAGGCAGCACGCTGGCCACCAGCACGCCCAGCAGCGCCAGACCCTCGCGCCACGAGACAATGCGCGCGCGCTGCACCTCGTCGCCGCCCAGGCGCGCGCCCCAGGCCTGGTGAAGCACCGACAGCACGCTGTAGCTCAGGTAGGTCACGCCTAGCAGCGCCGCGCACCAGACCAGCAGCGCCGTCTGGCCCTGCACCGGCGGAAAGAAGAGGCCGCGGAAGCCCAGGGCCAGCACCACTGCCGCCAGCGCCGCAGCGCCCAGCACGCGGCCCAGCGACTGCGTGAACCAAGTGTCGACCCGGCGGCCGATGAACGGGTCTGCCACCGCGTCAAGCAGACGGGCGCCCAGCAGCAGGGCCCCCAGCGTGGCCAGCGGGATGCCGAACTCGCTGGCGTAATGGTTGGGCAGGATGACGTAGAGCGGCAGCGCGACGAAAGCCAGCGGCAAGCCTAAAGCGCCATAACGCAGGCCTTGCAGCCAGCCACCTTGCCAGGCGCCGGCCGCAGTGACCGCCGCAGTGACCGCCGCAGGGGAAACGGCTGGAGCGGCAGGCAGCAGTGTCAAGCGGCCTGTCCGAGCAGGGCATTGCGCATGGCCGGCTCCGAGGTCTTGGGCGACAGCCAGATGCCGAAGAACACGCGCGAGAACGCGGTGTCTTGCGGCGTGCCGTGGGCAGCGCCATTCAGGAAGAAGCGCGCGCCCTGGCCCGGTGTGTGCACGCCGGTCAGGCGGTCGCCTTCCCTCACGTCGGGGAACAGCGCCTTCATCGTCGTCAGCCAGCGCTCGGCTGCGTCGGGCGCGATGTCCCCCTGGCGGCGCATTTCGGACAGCGAACGGTCGGCAATCATCGAACCCCAAAGCTTGCGGGCATATTCGATTTCGATAGCGAAAGGCACCACCGTCCAGTCGGCGGCAACCGGCGCTGCAGCGACCCAGAGCCGCGCTTCGTAGATGTACAGGCCCATGAAACGCAGGCGTGCGCGCCCTTGCAACCGCGAAGCCGGCAGCGCGTTTGCCAGTTCCGGCGGCGGGGCGCCTGCCGCCGGTGCCTGCGCCCGGGTTGCGCCGGCGCCGGCCAGCAGGCCAGCCATGAACCCCGAGGTCAGCAAGCGCCGCCTGGGGTTCATGCAGCCCGCCGCAGGGTGAACTGCATCACGTTGGTGTTGCCGGTGTCGAACGCGGCTTCGCAATACGCCAGGTAGAACTCCCAGATGCGCATGAAGCGGGTGTCGAAACCGAGCTTGCGCACCTGCGGGTCCTGCTTCAGGAATTGCTGGCGCCAACGGCGCAGCGTTTCGGCATAACAGGTGCCGAAGGCGCATTCGTTCACCACTTCCAGGCCGGCCTTGGCCGCTTCAGCGCGGAAGGCCTGCGGGCTGGGCAACAGGCCGCCGGGGAAGATGTATTGCTGGATGAAGTCGGTGGAACGGACATAGCGTTCGAACAGATCGTCGCGGATGGTGATGGTCTGGATACAGGCCCGGCCGCCGGGTTTCAACTTGTCGCGCAGCGAACCGAAGAAGCTGCCCCAGTATTCGCGGCCCACGGCCTCGAACATTTCAATGGACGCGATCGCGTCATACGGTCCGTCGGCGATGTCACGGTAGTCCTGCAAACGCAGGTCGGTGCGTTCGGCCAGACCGGCCCGCGCCACCCGGTCGCGGGCGAATTCGAGCTGTTCGGTGGACAGCGTGACGCCGGTGACGTGGGCGCCGAATTCACCGGCCGCGCATTCGGCCAGCGCACCCCAGCCACAGCCGATTTCCAGCAGGCGCTGGCCCGGCTGCAGGTCGCATTCGCGGATCGCCCGGCGCACCTTCACAGCCTGCGCTTCCGATGTCGGCTTGCTGAAATCGCCTTCGAACATGGCGCTGCTGTAGTTCATCGTTTCGTCCAGCCACAGGCGGTAGAACGGGTTGCCGATGTCGTAGTGCGCGTGGATGTTCTTGCGGCTGCCCTGGCGCGAGTTTCTGTTCAGCAGGTGCTTCAGTCGGTACGCCAGCGAACCCCACCAGCTGCCGTAGATCATCGAGTCCACGGCTTCGCGGTTGGCGATGAACAGCTTGAGCAGCGCCACCACGTCGGGGCTGCTCCAGCCGCCGGCGATGAAGCTTTCAGCAAAGCCGATGTCGCCGCTTTTCAGGGCTGCGCTGCACACGCTCCAGTCGTGCAAGCGGATGGCTGCGTGCGGTTCATTGTGTTCGCCGTGTGGGCCGTGGCCGCCGAAGTGGGCCTGCGAGCCGTCGGGCAACTGCAGGTCCAGCGAGCCCACGCTCAACTGGCGCAGCAGGCGGAACAGGGCGCGTGCGGCCGGCGGTGCGGCGTCGGGAAGGGCGAAAGGCAGGGCAGTGGAGGTGGTCATGACGGCTGGCCGGAGAAGGTGAGGGTTGGATTCGGCGGGAGACTTCAGCAAGAGACTTCAACGGGTAACGAAAGCCTGCGGCGGTTTTGGCTTGGTCACGAAGGGCACGTGCTTGCGCCACAACAGCAGCGCATGCCAGTGGATGCGCAGCAGCACGCCCAGCGTCATCAGCGGCATGCCGAAGAAGGCGCCGCGTACGGCACGCGGGGTCAGTGGCGCCAGATGGCCGCTGACGCTGGTCAGCAGCAACGCGCCCATTTCGTCGTCATGGTCCACGCGGGCCACCGTTCGGGTGGCGGTGCGCATGAAGCGGAAGCGGTAGCCGCCTTCGATGTGGCAGAAGGGCGAGACGTGAAACACCTTGCGCGCCCGCAGTTCGCGGCCGTAAGCCAGATCTTCACCGGCCAGCAAATAGCAGTGGCGTTCGCCAAAGGTGTTGTTGACCTCGACGACCACGGCCGCCAGCCGGCCGTCCGCGCGGTGGCAGTACCAGAAGCTGACGGGTTTGAAAACGTATCCGAGCACGCGCGGGTAGGTGTGCAGCCAGACCTCGCCCTGCGCGTCGTGGATGTCTTCAGATGCGAGCAGGCCGTCCAGCCAGGCCAGTGCGTCAGCGCCGCCTTCGCCGTGGTCGCGGTCGTGAAAGCTCAGCAGACCGCGGCGGTTGCGCGCCAGCGCGTCGCAGGGCGTGCTGCACAGCGTGCGCATCGGCAACATCAGGAAGTAGGTCGGGTAGGCGAACGCGTGGTCGCGCGGGCGCAGCCGGTGGTGGCGCACGACGCCGGTGCCCAATTGAGGCTGTGCCCGAGGCTGCCTCCGGGCCTGCCCCACGGTGTCGGCCGCGACCTTGGTGTTCATGCCGCTGCGCGCGCCGTGCCGTCGTGCAACCAGCGTTCGTTCAAGCCGTGCACCACGTTCAAGCCCGAGGTCAGGCCGTCTTCGTGGAAGCCATAACGCGTCCACGCGCCACAGAACCACAAGCCCGAACGGCCCTGGATTTCGCCCAATCTTTGCTGCGCCTGCACCGCGGCGCCGTCGAACACCGGGTGGCTGTAATGGAATTCACCCAGCACCGTGGCTGGGTCGGGCATCAGGGCCGGGTCGGGGTTCAGCGACACCACCACCGGCTGTGTCCACGGCAAGGGCTGCAGGCGGTTGATCAGGTAGTGCAGGCACACGGCGGCCTGTTCGCGACCCGTGTCGGCGGCGCGAGCGTAGTTCCACGCGGCCCAGGCCAGCTTGCGCCGGGGCAGCACACCCGCGTCGGTGTGCAGCAGCGCGCGGTTAGGGTGGTAGCGGATGGCGCCCAGGATGCTGCGCTCAGCCGCGCTGGGGTCGACCAGCAGCGCCAGGCTTTGGTCGCTGTGGCAGGCCAGCACCACGTCGTCGTAGCGCTCGGCACCGTGGTCGGTGGCCACCATCACGCCGGCATGGCCCGCTGCCCCACCACTGGCCGCCGGCAGGCGCCGCACGCTGCGCACCGGGGTGTTCAGGCGGGCGTCGGGTATGCCCTGCAGCAACTTGGCCACGTAGTGCTTCGCGCCGCCGCGTACCGTGTGCCACTGCGGCCGGTCGGCCACCTGGATCAGGCCGTGGTTGTGGCAGAAACGGATCATCGTGCCGATGGGAAAGCGCAGCATCTGGTCGGCAGGGCACGACCAGATGCAGCCGATCATCGGCAGGAAATACCAGTCGCGGAAGGTGGTGTTGAAACCTTCTCGGTCGAGAAAGTCACCGATGGGTTCGCCCAGTTCGGCGTCGGCCCCGCGCACCGCTACGGCGGTAGCCAGCTTGTTGAAGCGCAGCACGTCGGCCAGCATGCGCAAGAAGCGCGGGCGCAGCAGGTTGCGGCGCTGCGCAAACACGGTGTTCAGATTGCAGCCGCTCCATTCCAGGCCGTCCTGGCGCACCTGCACCGAGAACGACATGTCGGACGCCACCGTCTCGACCTGCAGCTGGCCCAACAGCTGCACCAGGCTGGGGTAAGTGCGGTGGTTGAACACCAGGAAGCCGGTGTCCACGCCGTGGGTGACGGGGCCTACGGGGCCTACGGGGCCTACGGAGCCTTCGCCAGACTTGGCGCTGTTCAGCGTGACGTCCACCGTGTGCGTGTGGCCGCCGAAATAGTCGCCGGCCTCGAACAACGTGACACGCGCCTGCGAACGCAGCGCGTGGGCAGTGGCCAGCCCGGTTATGCCTGAACCGACGACGGCCACGCGCTTCACGGCGTGCCTTTCGCCGCTCCCGCGCTGCAAGCTATGCAGCGCGGGCTTGTAAAGACTGCTGTGCGGCGCCCCGCGGCGAACGAGGGAGGGAGGAGGGAGGAGGAGAAACGCCGCGAGATTGCAACCGACGGAGCCAGCCGACCGCACAACAGAAAAAACCGTCCTGTCTGAGCCGCGTTATTGCGCTTGCAAGCGACTCGAAGGTTGGAAGCCCCTGCTGCAGCGGAAGTTCCCCGCTGCGGCAGAGTCGCATGTAACGCCATTTGACAGGCAGATCCCGTTTCCGGGATGGGTAGAGCTGCCAGCAGGGCAGGGGCGGGAATCGACAAGACTTGCATCAATTCTTTTCTACGCACAGCCGGGGGAACTGGATGTGCGGTACGGAAGCTTGAACTCATCAGTCTCATTTGGACTGCATAGTAATCTCGGCGCGTGCGCCATTGAAAGAGGCCCGTCCAGCCCAGGGGAGAAAAGCAGATGGGCGTAGCGGCCGATAGGATTGTCCTGTTCAAATCGAGCTATCCCCAGACTAAGCGGCGACCGTCAGGTTTTTCAACAACCTTGTCCAGGACACTTCGACAAACCCCAAGCCAACCCACCCAATACAACCCTACCGATACCGCCGTGAATGCACCGTCTCCCATCAGCCCCCTGACGCTGTCGATTGCCGCGGTTGAGCGTGACACGCGCTTGAGCAAGGACACCTTGCGCGTCTGGGAACGCCGCTACGGCTTCCCGGCGCCGTTGCGTGACAATCTTGGAGAGCGCGCTTACACGCTGGAACAAGTCGAAAAGCTGCGGGTCGTGAAGCGGCTGCTGGATGCAGGGCACCGCCCCGGGCGCATCGTGCCGCTGCCGGTGGAACAGCTGCAGCTGCTGGCCGGGCAAACCGTCGACCAGCCGCTGCGCGGCATGGAGGCGGCGATGTGTTCGGCCGATCTGCGAGCCCACCTGGCGCTGATTCGCAGCCACAACACGCAGGCGTTGCGCTATGAACTGATGCGCCTGCTGGCGCGCCACGGCATGTTGCGTTTCATCACCGACGTGCTGGGCCCGTTGGGCACGGCCTTGGGCGACGCCTGGCTGCGCGGGCAGCTTGAAATCTTCGAAGAGCATGCTTACACCGAAACCGTGCAAAGTGTGCTGCGCCAGGCGCTGGCGGCCATTCCGCAGAGCGAGCGCGCCGAAGCGCCGCGGGTGTTGCTCAGCACCTTGCCGGGTGAACAGCACGGCCTGGGCCTGCTGATGGTCGAAGCGATGCTGGCGTTGGACGGCTGCCACTGCGTGTCGCTGGGCGTGCAGACGCCGGTGTGGGACATCGCACTGGCAGCGGGCGCTTACCGCAGCGACATCGTGGCGCTCAGCTTCACGGCTTGCATGACCCCGAACCAGATCATCGACAGCCTGACCGAACTGCGCAGCAAACTGCCGCCGACGGTGCGCCTGTGGGTGGGCGGTAACGCGCCAGCCCTGCAGCGCCGTCCGGTGCCTGGCGTGCTGGCCATCGCGATGCTGGAAGAACTGCCCGTGGCCCTGCAACGCTGGCGTCAGGGCGACCCGTCGCCGTGATGGCCGAATTGCACTTGCTTGCCTAAACTACGTCACATGAAGCCTGTTGAAGCCCTGCCCGTTGCCGATGTTGTTGCTGTTGCTGCCGCTGCTGCTGCTGCTGCTGCCAACACCGCCATGAACCCGTCCAGGGCGATGCTCTACCCCGAGCTGTTCCGGCAGCTCGAAGCCGTGCGCTGGAACATGGACAGCGACATCCCCTGGGCCGCGTTTGACGCCACGCAGCTCAGCGAAGAGCAGGCGATGACCATCAAGATGAACGCGATCACCGAATGGGCGGCGCTGCCGGCCACCGAGATGTTCCTGCGCGACAACCGTGACGACAGCGACTTCAGCGCGTTCATGAGCGTCTGGTTCTTCGAAGAGCAAAAGCACAGCCTGGTGTTGATGGAGTATCTGCGTCGCTTCCGGCCCGACCTGGTGCCCAGCGAAGAAGAGCTGCACGCCGTGCGTTTCGAATTCGACCCGGCACCGGCGCTCGAAACGCTGATGATGCATTTCTGCGGCGAGATCCGACTGAACCACTGGTACCGCCGCGCCGCCGAATGGCACACCGAACCGGTCATCAAGGCCATTTATGAAACCTTGGCCAAGGACGAAGCCCGCCACGGCGGCGCCTACCTGCGCTACATGAAGCGGGCGATGGGCAAGTTCGGCGACGAAGCGCGGGCCGCGTTCGCCAAGATCGGCGTGCTGATGGCCAGCGCGCGGCGCACCGCGCAAGCGCTGCACCCGACCAACCTGCACGTCAACGCGTCGCTGTTCCCGCGCGACACCATTCAGAGCCGGCTGCCCAACCCCGACTGGCTGGAACAGTGGCTGGACAAGCAGATCCAGTTCGACGCGGTGTGGGAGGGCAAGGTCGTCGACCGCATCTTGCACAACCTCAGCTTGCTGATGGAACGCAGCTTCGCCAGCGTGCAGGAACTGAACCGCTACCGCAAGGAAATCACCGCCGCGTTGGCGGCCGCTGCAGCCTCGGCGACGGCTCAAGCCCAGCCACGATCGGTCTAGGTCTAGCCCGATCAGCCTTTCGGCTTCAGGCCCGCTGCGCGGTCAGCCGCCACCTTCACCGCTGCGGGGCGCTCGCCAATCATCCGGCAGTAGCTCTTCCAGTCCACGCCAGCCGTGGCCAGCAGGTCTTCACCCAGCACAGCCTTGGTGGACACGCCGATCAGCGGCAGGCTGACCCAGGCCGCGCAGTCGGCCAGCGTGAAGGTGTCGCCGCCCACGTAGGGCGCGAACCGTGCCAGGCGCTGGAAGGCGGCGATGTGCTTCGTCAGGCGCTTGCGCACGCTGGCTTTCACCTCGTCGCTCGTGTTGCCGCCGAAAAAGGCCTGCCCATAAAGCTCGCGGGCCACCAGTTCCATGTGCAGTTCGATGAAGGTGGACAGCTCGCGCAGCTTGGCGGCGGCCAGCGGGTCGGCCGGCATCAGCGGATGCTGCGGGTAGCGGGCTTCCAGGTAATCGACGATGACCTGGCTTTCGCACAGCGTCTGGCCGTCGACCCGGATGAAGGGGATCTTGCCCAGCGGCGTGGCCGCCAGCACGGCTTCATCTTTCGATCCGGTGGACACCGCCTCTTCGGTGAAGGGCAGGCCCTTTTCCAACAAGGCCAGCTTGACCTTGTTGTAGTAGTTCGACACGGGCAGGCCGCCCAGGGTGATGGTCATCGGAATCTCCATGGGATGGGGTTGAGTCGCCGCATAGTTTAGGCGGCGCAAGGCCGCCCTGGTGTCACCTGGGCGGCATTGCACGGCTTGCCGGGCGGGCTGCCAGGCAAGCCAGGCACATCGCGGCGCACAGCAGGCCTGCCGCTGCGCCGGTGGCATGGGCGAAAGGTGCTGTCGCGATGTCGAAGCCGGCGCCCAGGCGCAGCGGTGGCCCCCACGGTTCTTCCGATGCCAGCTTGATCAGCATGCCGACGAACACGGCTGCGCCGATCAACCGGGCGCTGCCATGCGCCGTCGCCATCAACCACAGCGTGGCCACGGCAACCCCGGCGTGCAGCACACCCGACAAGCCGCCGTAATGGGCCAGTGCGGGCTGCAGCAGCAGGGCCGCGTGGGTCAGGGGCCAGGCCAGCGCCCAGGCCAGCGTGGCGCGCGCTGGCAGGCGCGCCGCCCAGCCGAAAGCGGCCACGGCCAGCGCTGCGCCCAGATTGGCGAGCAGGTGCTGATCGCTCCAGTGCACGGCAACCGCAGTCCAGGCGCGCCAGGGCTGGGACAGCGCCAGCGCGGGCTGCCAGTCCAGCCAGGTGGTCGGCAGCCACCAGGCCGCCACGCTGCTGGCGGCCAGCACCGCGGCCAGTGCCAGCCAGGTGTGGCCAGGCCGGCCAGGCTGGCCCAACGCCGCGGCCTTCAACCGAAGACGGCCCGCCACAGCGCCAGCACCGCTTCGCGCTGTACGGCCAGGGTGTCGGGGTCGAACTGGGTGGCGCGCTCGTCCAGCCGCGCTTGGTGCTGGGCGCGGCGCAGTTCGCGGTAGGCGTCGGCGGCGGCGTGGCCCACACCCGGCGGCAGCAGGCCGGCGCTTTCAGCGCGTTGCAGCAGGGCGATATTGCCGGCATTGGCCAGCAGCACCGGATGCGCGGCCGACTGCGAAAGCACCACGAACTGCACCGCGAATTCCACGTCCATCATGCCGCCGGGGCTGTGCTTGACGTCGAAACGCCCGACCGGCACCGGCCGGGCGGCGCGCACCTTTTCGCGCATCACACGCACCTCGTCGCGCAGCGCGTCGGCGTCGCGCGGGGCGGTCAGCACGGCGCGGCGTATCCCTTCGAAACGCGTCGCCACGGCGGCGGGGCCGGCGGCCACGCGGGCCCGCGTCAGCGCCTGGTGTTCCCAGGTCCAGGCGGTGTTGCTGCCGCGGCCGATCTGGTAGCGCTCAAAGGCGTCCACCGAGGTCACCAGCAGGCCCGAATTGCCGTTGGGGCGCAGCGCGGTGTCGATGTCGAACAGCTCACCGGCCGCGGTGCGCAAGGTCAGCCAGGTAATTAGCTTGCGCACGAAGGCGCCGTAGATTTCCTGTGCGCTTTGCTTGGCGGCTTCGCTGGCTTCGTCGCTGTCGTTGTAGAGAAAGACGACATCCAGATCGCTGCCGTAGCCCAGCTCCAGACCGCCGAGCTTGCCGTAGGCCACGATGGCGAGGCCCGGCGCTTCGCGGTGGCGCTGCTTCAAATGCGCCCATGCCCAACGCAGCGTGATGTCCAGCACGGCGTCAGCCAGCGCCGACAGGTCGTCGGCCACCTGTTCCACGGTGATGCGCCCTTCGACGTCGCGCACCAGGGTACGAAAGACCTCGGCGTGGTGGGCCCGGCGCAGCGTGTCGAGCAGCTTGTCCTCGTCGGCTTCGCCCGCGCGTTCCCAGGCGCTGCGGCGGTCTTCCAGCTCGGACTTGAAGGCGGCGGCGTCGAAGCGCTGTTGCAACAGTGCTTCGTCGGCCAGCTCGTCGATGACGCCCGGGTGGCGCATCAGGTATTGCATCGGCCAGCGCGCCAGGCCCAGCAGGCGCAGCAGCCGCAGCTGCACGGCGGGGCGCTCGACCAGCAGTGCCAGGTAGCTTTCGCGGCGCAGCAGCGGCTCCAGCCAGTCGACGAAACGCAGTGCGGCAGCCATCGTGCAGGCCCCGTCGTGCAAAGCCGTGGCGGTGCGCTGCATCAGGCGGCCCAGGCGCATGCGGCTGTCGTCGCGCAGGCCTTGCACGCGGGCGTGCAGCACCCAGGGCCGCAGGCGTTCAGCCAGTGCTGCGGGCAGGCGTTCGAGCAGCGCTTCGCTGTCCACCGGCAGCGGCCCCGGCCCGCAGCCCTTGCACGGCCGGCCGTCGCCGGTTGCGCCCTGGCCCTCACGCAGCAGCGCGTCGAACTCGGCAGCCACCGTTTCGCGCACTTCCATCAGGCGATCCAGCAGAGCGCAAGCGTCCGCCTGGCCCGCCAAGGCACCCGGGTAGCCCATGCTGCGCGCGATCCAGGCCAGGTCCTCGTCGTTGCTGGGCAGCAGGTGCGTCTGCTGATCGTCCAGGAACTGGATGCGGTGTTCGACGCGACGCAAAAAGATGTAGCCGGCAGCCAGCTTGTCGGCGGTCTCGGCCTTCATCAAGCTCCGGCTGACCAGGCGTTGCAGGCCGCGCAAGGTGCTGCGGGTGCGGATCTCGGGGTACTGCCCGCCGCGCACCACCAGCATCAATTGCACGGTGAATTCGATTTCGCGGATACCGCCGCGCGACAGCTTCACGTCATTGGCACGTTCGGGCCGTCCGGCGGCACGGCGCTGCGCTTCGTCGCGGATCTTGCGGTGCAGCTGCCGCAAGCCTTCAAAGATGCCGTAGTCGAGATAGCGGCGGTAGACAAAAGGCGTCACCAGGGCGCGCAGGGCCAGCGCGCGGCCGCTGCTGACGGCGGCGCGCGGTGCCACCACCCGGCTCTTCAACCAGGCGAAGCGCTCCCATTCGCGGCCCTGCACCTGGAAATACTCTTCCAGCATCGCCAGACTGACCACCGGCGGGCCCGAGTTGCCGTTCGGCCGCAAAGCCAGGTCGACGCGAAAGACGAAGCCGTCGTCGCTGGTCTCGCCGATCAGCGCGGTCAGCCGCTTGGCCACGAAGCTGAAATATTCGTGCAGCGACACCGGCCGCGGGCCGCCGGTCAGCGTCTGCCCGCTGTCGCCTTCGTAGACATAGACGAGGTCGATGTCCGACGACACGTTCAATTCGCGAGCGCCCAGCTTGCCCATGCCGACAACCCAGAAATCGACACGCTGGCCGGCCTCGTCCAACGGCGCGCCGTGGCGTTCGTCGGCTTCGCGCTGGGCCTGCGCCAGGGCCATCTCCAGTGTGGCCTCGGCCAGCGCGGTCATGGCGTGGGTGATGGTGTCCAGCGTGGCCTGGCGTTCGATGTCCAGCACGGCCAGGCGTTCGACGACCAGCTGGCGTGCCACGCGCAGTGCGCAGGGCAAGTCGCGGCCGGCGCCTTCAAGTCGCTGCACCAGCGCGGTGATGAGCCCGCTGTCGAGTTCGCCGGATGGCAGCAGCGCCAGCTCATGGGCGTAGCGGCGGCGGATGCGCTGCACGAAGCGACTGTGCGACGCCATGGCTGTAGCCAGGGTCGGCGCTTCGGCGATCGGCATCAAGGAACCCTCGGGGTCATCTGGGGGCGCCGCCATCGGTGCGGCGGTCGGTTCGGTTTCGTCTGAAGCGTAGTCGCCCTGGCATGGCGGGCGCACGCCGAGGGATATTGGACACAATGTGCGCATGAAAGTCGCCGCTGTCCAGATGGTTTCCACCCCCGGCTGGCCGGCCAATCGCGAAGCTGCTGCCCGCCTGGTGGCCGAGGCCGCCGCCGCCGGCGCCGGTCTGGTGCAACTGCCCGAGTACTTCTGCACCATGGGCCAGCGCGACACCGACAAGCTGGCGCTGGCCGAAGCGCCCGGCGTCGGCCCGATCCAGCGCTTTCTGGCCGACACCGCGCGCGAACATGCCATCTGGCTGGTCGGGGGCACGCTGCCGGTGCAGACCGCAGCCAGCGGTGAGGGACAGGCCCAGGTGCTGAACCGCTGCTGCGTCTACGCGCCTGACGGCAGCAAGGCTGCGCACTACGACAAGGTGCACCTGTTCGCCTTCGACAACGGCCGCGAAAGCTACGACGAAGGTCGCACGCTGCGTGCGGGGCATGAACCCGTTGCGCTGCAAGCCGGCAAGCTTCGTGTGGGCTTGTCGATCTGCTACGACCTGCGCTTCCCCGAGCTGTACCGTGCGCTGATGGCGCCGCCCTGCGACCTGCTGTGCGTGCCCGCCGCCTTCACCCACACCACCGGCCAGGCGCATTGGGAACTGCTGCTGCGCGCCCGTGCCGTTGAAAACCAGTGCTATGTGCTGGCCGCCGCGCAGGGCGGCACCCACCCCAACGGCCGCCGCACCTGGGGCCACAGCATGGTCGTCGACCCCTGGGGTGAGGTGCTGGACGAACGCGCCGAGGGCGAAGGCGTCGTCATCGCGGAAGTCGACGCCGAGCGGCTGGCGCAGGTGCGCATGCAGCTACCGGCGCTGGCGCATCGGCGGCTGTAGACGCCATCGCGCAGCCCTTTGCTGAGCGCTTCGACGCCTATTTCGATGGCACGTGCGGCCAGCAACTGGCCAAACTGGCGCCGCTGAACCACCCGCTGACCGTGCTGGACTGCGAGGCGCTGAAGCTGGAATTGAAGAGCCGGCCATAGGAAGAGTGCGACGTGATGCTGGTGTGCCTGGGCATCGAACAGGCGGCGCAAGACTGGGTGACGCTGCACAACAAGTCGTTGCCATTGAAGAAGTTTCAGGTCGTGGCATTGCGCTGGTCAGCGGCAGCTACACGCTGCCGGATACGACTCCAAGGACGACCGTGGCCGTGAAGCCCATCGACATGCTCGGGGAAGAACTGGTGGGCAAGCTGACGGTGTGACCGTGGATCAGCGCCCGCCGAACATCATCCTTCGCGCCAGCCACCCCTTCACCGGCGGCAGGGCCTGCAGCGCGGCCAGCCCGAACCCGCGCAACGTGGCGGCGCCGGGCAACGCCCAGGTGAAACTGCGGGCCAGGAAATCGGTGGTGGCGATCATCGTCCAGCGGTCGGCGGCGCGAGCCCATTCGACGCGCTTCAGCGCGCGGTCCAGGTCGTCGGCCCAGCGCAGCACGCTGACCAGTTCGTGGGCGTCGCGCAGGCCCAGGTTCAGCCCCTGGCCGGCCACCGGGTGCAGGGTTTGCGCGGCGTTGCCGATGCGCACGACCCGTCCCAGGCCGGATCCCGTCCCGTCGGTGCGGCCGTCCACGAGGGTGCGCTCGGCGTTCAGGCCCAAGGCGAAGGACTTCAACGGCGACAGCGACACCAGCCGCCCGGCTTCCAGCGGGAAGATGGTGTTCAGCACCGCCAGGCGCTGCGCGTTGTCCAGGTCGCGCACCGGGTCGTCGGCGTCCGGCACGCACCACACGAGCGCCGCGCGCAGGATGCCGACACCGTCGCTATCCGCATCGGGCCGCTGCGGCAGCAGCGGCAGCAGCGCGGCCGGGCCGTGGCGGGTGAAGCGCTCGAAAGCGCGGCCGGGCGTTGCACCGGTCAGCGTGACCGTGCCGACCCATGCCGTCTGGCCGTAGGCGGCGACCACGGCCTTGCGCGCCTGATCGGCGAAGACGCCGCCTTCGGCAACCACGGCCAGGTCGAAACGCTCGGCGATGCCGGCGTCCACCTCGACGCCGTCTGGCAGCGCTTTCAGTGCCTGCACCGGCGCGCCGAAGCGGGTGTGCAGCCGTTCAGGCTGCGCGGCGGCTGCGGCCAGCCACGCCTGCTGCAGCGGCGCCACCAGCGCGCCGTAGCTCAGCACGGCACCCAGTTGTGGCACCCCCAGCTCAGTTGCGCTCAGCAGCACCTGCGCTTCGCCGAACGACGGCGGCTGCTGCGAGACATGCACTTCGGTGATCGGCTGGGCCGCCGCCGCCGGCCAGGCGCCCAGGCGCTGCAGGAACTGCACGCTGCCCTGCGACAGCGCCAGCGTGCGCGCGTCGCCGGTCACGTCGCGGTCCAGCGGGCGGGCGTCGAAGAGCGTGATGTGGGCGTGCGGCAGCAACTGCTGCGCGTGCAGTGCCAGCGCCAGCCCCACCGGGCCGGCGCCCACGACTGCGATTTGCCAAGCGGTGTTTGCCACGGTGTGCCCTGTGCTGCTATCTAACGAGCCCGATTATTCGTCGGGCTGCGTCGGCCTCTTCACGAGTGGGTCAACCAGTCGCGCCGTTCGGGGTGGTCCAGGTGCGGCACCTGGTTGTAGGCCTGCAGCATGCAGCGCTTGGGCGTGTAGGCGAACTCGGTCAGCGAACTGTTGCGGGTGCGCATGTTCAGCTCGATCATGGTCGCGTCTGGCGCGCCCAGCACCTGCGCGATGGCGGTGGAAATCGGGCCGCCGCTGGACACGATCAACACATCGCCTTCGTGGTTCTGGCGCACGTGGTCCAGCGCGCTGGTCACGCCGGCGACGAAGCCTTGCCAGCTGGGCATGCCCACCGGCTGCGTGTCGCCGGCCATCCAGGCGGCCAGCGCCTGGCGCAGCAAGCGAAAGTGCGCGCGGTAGACCTCGGGGGTGTCGGGTTTGGCCAGCGGGCCGGGGTGGATGGCGCGGATCAGCGCCTCGCTGTCGTACTCGTTCAGGCCCGGCCATTCCAGCGCGGCTGGCACGCTGCCGTGGCCTTCGGCGATGGCCGCCAGCGACTGCGCATGGCGCTTCAGCGTGCCGCGCATTACGCCGTCGAAGCGCGTGCCGCGCGCGGCGAACCACTGCCCCAGGGCATGGCATTGGCGGGTGCCCAGTTCACTGAGTTGGTCGTAGTCGGCCGCGCCGAAGCTGGCTTGTCCGTGGCGGACGAAGTGGATGGTTCCCATGCGCCGGATTGTCGGTGCGGGCCGGCGCCGGCCCTGTCGCGCCCGTGACCGGGGCGGGGCGGGGATGGGAACGGCGCCGGGCTTCAGCCCCGCGCGTCGAACTGCAGGATGGCGCCGGCCACGCGGTCCAGCGGCAGGATCTGGTCCACCGCGCCGAGCTTGATGGCTTCCTTGGGCATGCCGAAGACCACGCAGCTGGCCTCGTCCTGCGCCACGGTGCGGGCGCCGCCGTCGTGCAGCAGCTTCATGCCGCGCGCGCCGTCATCGCCCATGCCGGTGAGCATGATGGCCAGCACATCGCCGCCGGCGCATTCGGCCACCGACTTGAACAGCACGTCCACGCTGGGCTTGTGGCGGTTGACGGGCGGGCCGTCGGCGACCATCGCGAAGTAATGGCCGGAACTCTTGCGCAACTGCAGGTGCTTGCCGCCCGGGGCGATGAGAACCAGGCCGCGCTCCAGCCGGTCGCCGTCCCGGGCTTCGCGGATGCGCATGGCGCAGATGCCGTTCATGCGCTCGGCGTACATGGCGGTGAATTTTTCGGGCATGTGCTGCACGATGGCGATGCCCGGGCTGTCGGCCGGCAGCGCGCCCAGCACCACCTCCAAAGCCTGCGTGCCGCCGGTGCTGCTGCCGATGAGCACCGGCTTGTTGACCGACAGCGAATGCAGTCCGGGCCGCGGGGCGGCTGCGGCTGCGGCCGATGCGCCGGAAGCGCCGGCAGCGCCGGCAGCGCCGGCAGCACCGGGTCGGGCGGCATGGGTTGCGTTGTGCGCCGCCGCCTGCCGCGGCCGCGAGCGTGCGGCGGTCTTCAGTGCCGTGACCAGTTCGCGCCGCGAGTCTTCCAGGAACTGCTTCAGCCCGAGTCGCGGCTTGGCGACCACGCCCACCGCGCCGGCAGCCATCGCTTCCAGCGCCATCTTGCTGCCCTCGGTGGTCAGGGTGCTGCAGATGACGGTGGGAATGGGCGCCTCGGCCATCTGCTGGCGCAAGAAGGTGATGCCGTCCATGCCCGGCATCTCGATGTCCAGCAGCAGCACGTCGGGCCGCTGCTTGCGGATCATCGGCGCGGCGATCAGCGGGTTGGGCGCGCTGCCCTGCAGCTCGATGTCGGCCTCACCTTGCAGCAAGTGCGCCAGGGTTTGGCGCACGACCGCCGAATCGTCGATCACGAACACCTTGATGGCCATGGTGGTTCCAGGTTGTGAGGGCTTCAGACCTCGACGGCCACGGCTTGCGGCGCGTCGGGGCCGACAGTCCAGGTCAGCTTGCGGTAGGTACGGCCGCCGACGTCGCTGCGCAGCACGCGCACGCCGCCCTGCGCCAAGGCATCCAGCGTCCAGCGCGCGTTGTTCGAGCCGACATGCGAGTCGCCGCCGAACAGGCCGGGAAACATGTTGCCGCCGCCGTAGACGTAGGCCTCGCACAGTTGCGGCGCAATGCCGCGCTCGCGCAGCAGGTCGTACATGCGGTTCAGCGCCACGTCGCCCCAGGCGGCGTCGCGCGGGCCGTTGGAATTCGCTGCGGTGTTGGTCGTGGTGTGCACGATGTGGCACATGGCGCCCACCGTGCGCCGGGGGTCGGTCAGCACCACGGCGATGCACGAACCCAACAGCGTGGCGTAACGGTCGCCGCGCACGCCGCAGGCCACGTCGCCGGGGTGCAGGGTTTGCAGTGCGCCATTCAACACGTCCAGGATCACGCGGCAACGGCGCAGCACGCGACGGCGTTCACGACGCCGCCTGCTTCCTGAACGCGCCCGGGGCCAGCGTCGTGATCGGTGTCCTGCACGGCACGCGGCCTTCTGCGGTGCCGATGAAGAAGAGGCCACCCGGCCGCAGTTGCGTCAGTACGCTGTCGACCACGGCGGCCTTGGTTGGCGGGTCGAAGTAGATCAGCACGTTGCGCAGGAAGATCACGTCAAAAGGGCCCAGATCGGCGATGGGCTCGCACAGGTTGAGCTGGCCGAAGCGCACGCGGTCGCGCAGCTTCGGGCTCATCTGCACCAGGCCTTCGCTGTCGCCTTCACCGCGCAGGCAGTAGCGCTTCACGCGTTCGGGCGCGGTGTCGCGCAGCCGCTCTTCGGGGAAGATGCCGCGCGACGCGCTTTGCAGCACACGGTCGCTGATGTCGGTGCCCAGCACAAACCAGTCGCTGCCGATGCGGCCCTGCTGCGCCATGTCGGCCAGCAGCATGGCCGTGCTGTAGGCCTCGTCGCCGAAAGAGCTGGCGGCGCTCCAGATGCGCGCGCTGCGCGGCTTCTCGCGGGCCAGTGTGTCTTCCAGCAGCGCGTAGTGGGCCGGTTCGCGGAAGAAGTAGGTTTCGTTGGTGGTCAGCAGGTCCACCGCCATCTGGAATTCGCCGCCCTCGTCGGCCTCGATCATCGCGGCGTAGTCCTCGAAGCTGCTTAGCCCCAGGCGCTGGATGCGCGGGGCCAGGCGCAACGAGATCAGCGGCTTCTTGCTGATCGCAAAGCTCAGGCCGATGCTGTCGTACATCAGGGTGGTGATCTGCTCGAAGGCGCGGTCACTCAGGGTGGCTTGCATCGTGTGGGCTTCCGCTCAGGCCGCGAGTTGGGCCGATTCGCACAGCTCGGCCATCTCGCCCATGTCGAAGGCGCGGTCGGGTTCGAGCAGGATGACGAAGCGGTTGGCCACCTTGCCCATGCCGCGGATGAAGTCGCGCTTCACGGTCGTGCCGAAGTTCGGCGGCGGCTCGATCTGCGCCGCTGCGATCTCGATCACCTCGCTGACCGCATCGACCATCAGGCCGAGCTCGACCCGCTCGCTGCTGCCGTCGGTGACGCGTGTCGAGTCGAAGATCACGATGCAGGTCTTTTTCGACAGCTTGGCCGGCGTCCGGCCGAAGCGGGCGTGCAGGTCGATGACCGGCACCACCGCGCCGCGCAGGTTGATCACGCCGCGCACGAAGCCCGGCATCAGCGGCACCGTGGTCATCGGCCCGACCTGGATGATTTCGCGCACGGTGCGGATGTCCATCGCGAAGACTTCCTCGCCCAGCGTGAAGGTGAGGTACTGGGCCGAGGCTTCGTCGCCTGCGGCCTTGCCCGTGTTGGCGGATGTGCTCATCGCAGGCTGCCGATCAGTACGGGCGGAAGTTGCCGTTGGTGCCCGTGGCGGCCAGCGGGCGCGCGCCACCTGCCGCCGGTTTGGCACCACCGCGCAGCGGCGAATTCGGTGCGCGCCTGTCGGCCTGGCCGGTGTCGGCCTTGCCACTCTTGCGCACAGCCGGGGCCGGCGCCGCGGCCGCCGTCAGCGTGAAGAAGGCCACCGACTGCTGCAACTGCTCGGCCTGCCCGCTCAACTCTTCGCTGGTGGCGGCCAATTCTTCCGAGGCCGAGGCGTTCTGCTGCGTGGCCTTGCTCAGCTGGCCCATGGCGCCGCCGATCTGCGTGACGCTGGCGCTCTGCTCTTGCGAGGCCGCGGCAATTTCCTGCACCAGTTCGCTGGTTTTCTGGATGCTGGGCACGATCTCATCGAGCAGCTTGCCGGCGCGTTCCGCCGTGCTGACCGAGTTGCCGGCCAGGTCGCCGATTTCCTTGGCCGCTTCCTGGCTGCGTTCGGCCAGCTTGCGCACCTCGGCGGCCACCACCGCGAAGCCCTTGCCATGTTCGCCGGCGCGCGCCGCTTCGATGGCTGCGTTCAGCGCCAGCAGGTTGGTCTGGTAGGCGATGTCGTCGACGATAGAGATCTTCTGCGCGATCTGCTTCATGGCCTGCACCGTCTGCGTCACCGCGCTGCCGCCTTCACCGGCTTCTTTGCTGGCCTTGGTGGCCATGGTGTCGGTGATCTTGGCGTTGTCGCTGTTCTGCGTGATGCTGGCGCTCATCAGGTCGATGGAGGCGGTGGTCTCCTCGACGGAACTCGCCTGCTCGCTGGCGCTCTGGCTCAGGCTCTGTGCGGTGGCGCTGACCTGGTTGGCCGCGCCGGTCAGCGCGTCGGCCGCACTGCGCACCTCTTCGATGATGCCCGACAGCTTTTCGCAGGTGCTGTTGGCGTCGTTCTTGACCTGGTCGAAGACGCCCTCGGCGTCGCGGTGGATGCGCTGCGTCAGGTCGCCGCTGGCCAGCGCGCTGAACACGCGGCCGACGTCTTCGATGATGGCGCTGAGCTTCTCGCTGGTGGCGTTGGCGTCGTCCTTGACCTGGCCGAAGACGCCTTCGTAGTCGCGGGTGATGCGCTGGCTCAGGTCGCCGGCCGACAGCGCGCCGAAGACGCGGCCGACGTCGTCGAAGATCACGCCGGTGGTTTCCATCAGCGCGTTCACGCCTTCGCACAAGTTCTTGATCGGGCCGCTCTTGCCGTCCAGCGGAATGCGCTGGGTCAGGTCGCCGTTCTTGGCCGCCGTGGTCACGCCCTGGGCCTGTTCCACCGCCTGCTCCAGCATGCGCGTGGCGTTGATCTGGGCCGTCACGTCGGTGGCGATCTTCACGATCTTGGCCACGCGGCCCATCTCGTCTTTCACAGGCGCATAGACGGCCTGAATCCAGATTTCCTTGCCCGCCTTGGTGAGGCGCTTGAAGACGTTGTTCTGCGGCTTGCCGGCGTTCAGGTCGCGCCAGAAGTCGGCGTACTCGTGGCTGCTGGCGTAGCCCGATTCGACGAAGGTGCGGTGGTGGCGGCCCTTGATCTCGTCGAGCGCGTAGCCCAGTGCACCGAGGAAGTTCTTGTTGGCGTGCAGCACGTGACCACCGAGGTCGAATTCGATGTAGGCGTAGCTGGTGTCGATGGCGTCCAGGATGCCCTTGGCGTTCTGCCGCTCCAGTTCGGCGGCGGTGATGTCGTAGCGCACGCCCAGGTACTTCATGGGCTTGCCGTTCTCACCCAGGATGGGCGCGATGACCGCATCGACGTAGTAGGGCGTGCCGTCCTTGGCGCGGTTCTTCACCATGCCGCGGAAGATGTCGCCGCGGCCGATGGTCTGCCACATCTGCTTGAACACCTCCTTGGGCATGTCGGGGTGGCGGGTGGTGTTGTGGCCGTGGCCGATGAGCTCGTTTTTGGGGTACTTCGAGACCTCGAGGAACTTCTCGTTGACGCACAGGATGTCGCCCTTCTTGTCGGCCTCAGAGACGATGCTGGTCAGGTTCATGATGTCCGTGCGCACCTTCAGCTCGGCTTCAACTTCGTCCAGCCGGGCCTTCAACTGGGCCAGCGTGGCGGCGGTGTCGGCACGGTCGGCATCGGCGGCGTTGCGCGCGGCCTCAGCGGTTTGCGCGGCGGCGGTGGCAGCGGCCGCGCGTTGCTGCGCGGCGTCGATTTCCGCGCCGGCCAACAGGCGGGCCATCCAGGATGTGGTGGGTGCGTTCATGTCGTGGTTCCTTGTTCGGCGAGGGTCGCGGTGCGGCCGTTGTGGGCGTTGGGGATGTTTCGGTTCGCGTGGCCGGGCTCGGCCTGGTGTCTCGGGACCCGGGTCGATGAACCCGGCGGTTCGGCCGCCAGTTGACTGAGCGCGGTGACGTCGAAGATCAGCGCCACCTCGCCGTTGCCCAGAATGGACGAGCCGGCCATGCCGCGCAGGCTGCGGAACATGCGGCCCAGCGGCTTGATGACGGTCTGGTGCTGGCCCAGCAGCTGGTCCACGCGCACGCCATAACGGCGGCCGCTGGCCTGCAGCACGACGACGCTGGTGCGCTCGGGTTCAGGGCCTTCCAGCGCGTACAGCGCGCGCAGGCTGACCACCGGCAGCACCTGGCCGCGCAGTTCGACAAAGCCACGGCCGCGTTCGTCGGTCTCGCTGACCGCGGCGCGGTTTTCGATGACTTCGACCACCGCGTCCAGCGGGAAGATCAACTTGGAGTTGGCCACGCCGACCAGGAAGCCGTCGATGATGGCCAGCGTCAGCGGCAGGCGGATGTCGATGCGCGAACCCTGCCCGGGTTCGCTGTGCAGCGTGACCGTGCCGCGCAGCGCTTCGATGTTGCGGCGCACGACGTCCATGCCCACGCCACGGCCCGACAGGTTGGTCACCTTCTCGGCGGTGCTGAAGCCGGGCTCGAAGATCAGCCGGTCGATGTCGGCGTCGGCCGGTCGCACGCCGGGTTCGACCAGGCCACGGTCCCAGGCGCGCTGCAGCACCTTCTCGCGCTGGATACCCTGGCCGTCGTCGCTGATGCGGATCAGCACGCTGCCGCTTTCGTGGCACGCGCTCAGCACCAGCTTGCCCTGGCCGGCCTTACCGCTGGCCAGCCGCTGCTCGGGCGTTTCCAGGCCGTGGTCCAGCGCGTTGCGCACCAAGTGCATCAGCGGGTCGGCGATGCGCTCGACCATGCTCTTGTCCAGCTCGGTTTCGCCGCCCTGGATGTCGAGCAGCACGTCCTTGCCCAACTCGGCCGCCGTGTCGCGCACCACCCGGCGGAAGCGGCTGAAGGTTTCGCCGATGGGCACCATGCGCAACTGCAGCGTGCCGTTGCGGATTTCCTCGACCAGCCGGCTGATCTGGCCGTTGGCCTCGATCAGCGCGCTCTGCCGCGTCTGCCGCGCCAGCAGGGCGGCGCCGGCACCGGCGATGACCAGTTCACCCAGCAGGTTGATCACCGCGTCCAGCCGGTCGGCCTGCACGCGGATGTAGCGGCCGCTGGTGTCTTCGCCGCCGCCTTCTTTGGGCGCGACCGGTTTGCCCTTGGCCTGCTTGTTCAGCGCCGCGCTGACCACCTGCGGGCTGACGCCGGCGGTGGCTTGCAGGATCTCGCCCAGCGGCGCCGGGATCTGGCCGGCCGCTCGGGCTTCGCCCTGCGTGCGCAGGCCTTCCTGCAGCTGGGCCCGCGTGATCGCCCCGCAGGCCACCAGGATGTCGCCCAGCCGGGGGTTGTCGGGCAAGTCTTCGATCAGCCGCGCATAGTCCTCGGCCGTTGCGCCAGGCGCCAGCACGTGCAGGTTGCAGTCATCGCGCACGAAGCTGAAGGCGCCTTCGATCTCTTCGCGGGCGGCCTCGGTGGCCAGCTCCAGCTCGAAGGCCAGGTGGCAGATCTCGGGGTCCAGCTGGTCCAGCGCCGGCACGGCGGCGCTGTCGCACACCAGGGCGGTGATCTCGCCCAGGCCGCGCAGGTAGTTCAGCAGGGCCATCGGGTCCATGCCGTTGCGGAAGGTGTCGGGGCCGAAGGCGGCAGAGACATGCCAGCAGCGAGATGAAGTGGCGGGTGCCCCAGCCCCAGCCCCAGCCCCAGGCGAGGGCGCGGACGCGGGCGTGCTGTCTTCATCGCCCGCCAGCACAGCGGGGCTGTCGCCGGATGCGGCCTGCAGCC
>JAYSYH010000022.1:0-7800 GCA_043716645.1 Betaproteobacteria bacterium
CAACTGCAAGTCACGCAGGCTGGGGTTGTGATCGTCGGCCGTGACATGCGCGAAGCTGCGGTGTCACGTGGCGCTGCATTGGTTTGCGCCGACCCCTACCTGGCCTATGCGCAGCTCACGCAGTGGTGGGCCCGGCAGACGCGCCGTCCCGTGGCAGCCGGCATCCACCGCAGCGCCGTCGTGGAAGAGGGCGCGTCAGTTGATGCTACGGCCAGTGTTGCTGCGTTTGCCTACATCGGCCGCAGCGCACGGGTGGATGCGGGCGCAGTCGTCGACGTGCACTGCCATGTCGGGGACGACGCCGCCGTCGGCGCCGCCACGGTGCTGAAGCCGCACGTGAGCTTGTTGCAAGGCTGTCGCATAGGCCAGCGCGGCATCGTGCACAGCGGTGCGGTGATCGGCGCCGATGGTTTCGGCTTCGCGCCGACGGGCGGTGCACTGGGTGGTCGCTACGAGAAGATCGAACAACTGGGAGGCGTGCAGATCGGTGATGACGTGGAGATCGGCGCTAACACCTGCATCGACCGTGGCGCTCTGGATGACACGGTCATCGAAGACGGTGTGAAGCTGGACAACCTGGTGCAGATCGGCCACAACGTTCGGGTTGGTGCGCACACGGCCTTTGCCGGTTGCGTCGGCGTGGCCGGCAGCGCGCGCATCGGGCGCCACTGCACGGCAGGCGGCGGCGCCATCATCCTGGGCCATCTGGAAATCGTCGACCACGTGCACATCACGGCAGCCACCGTGGTCAGCCGGTCCATCCACAAGGCGGGTCAGTACAGCGGCATGTTTCCCTTCGATGACAATGCATCGTGGGAAAAGAACGCGGCCACGCTGCGCCAACTGCACACCTTGCGCGACCGCATCCGGGCACTGGAAAAGAAGACATGAACGAGACGATGGACATCCAACGCATCCTGAAGCGATTGCCGCACCGTTATCCCATTCTGTTGGTCGATCGGGTGCTGGAAATCGAAAAGGGCGTGCGCATCAAGGCGCTGAAGAACGTCACCATCAACGAACCTTTTTTCATGGGCCATTTTCCGTCGCGACCGGTGATGCCGGGGGTGCTGATGCTGGAAGCGCTGGCGCAGGCTGCCGCCATCCTGTCTTTCGAGTCCTTGGGTCAAGAGCCCGGGGAAGACACCGTGGTGTACTTCGCCGGTATTGACAACGCACGCTTCAAGCGCCCCGTCGGCCCGGGCGACCAGCTGATCCTGGAAGCTGCCATCGACCGCGCCAAATCGGGCATCTACCGCTACAAGACTCGGGCCACGGTGGATGGCCATCTCGTCGTCGAAGCCGACCTGATGTGCACCATGCGTAAGGTTCCGCCGACGGCCTGAGGCGGGTTGCGATGAGCCGCGTTCATCCCACCGCCTTGATCGATGTGCAGGCCGATCTCGACGCGTCGGTCAGCGTCGGACCCTACGCCGTGATCGGTGCCGGCGTGCGCATTGCGGCCGGCACCACGGTCGGTGCCCACGTGGTGATCGAAGGGCCCGCCACGATCGGTCGCGACAACCGCATCCATGCCCACGCCGTGCTGGGCGGTGCACCGCAGGACATGAAGTACCGCGACGAGCCGACCGAATTGCAGATCGGCGACCGCAACACCATCCGTGAGTTCTGCACGTTCAACCGTGGCACCGTGCAAGACGGCGGCGTTACGCGCGTAGGCGACGACAACTGGGTGATGGCCTATGTGCACATCGCGCACGACGTGCAATTGGGCAGCCACACGGTGCTGGCCAACAACGCCACGCTGGCGGGGCATGTGCACGTGGGCGACTGGGCCATCGTCGGCGGCCTCACGGGCGTGCACCAGTTCTGCAAGATCGGCGCTCACGCCATCACGGGCTTTCAGAGCCACGTCTCGCAAGATGTGCCGCCGTTCATGACGGTGTCGGGCAACCCGCTGTCTGTGCACGGCATCAACGCCGAAGGTCTGAAGCGCCGCGGTTATTCGCGCGAACGCATCGCGGCCATCCGGCAATCGCACCGCTTGCTGTATCGCGACGGCCTGACGCTGGAGAAAGCCCGCGCGGCCATCGCGGCGCAAACGGGCAGCGTTGAAGGTGGCGATGCCGACATCACGGCTTTGCTCGACTTCCTGAGCGTCTCCACACGCGGGATCGTCAGATGAAGGCCCCCAGGCTGGTCGCTGCGCGCCTGCTCCACCCCCCGGGTGGGCGCAGCCCTGCTTGGCACGGCCCTGCGCTGGGCTGACCGCGCGCCATGCAACTGGCCATGGTGGCGGGCGAAGCCTCAGGCGACCTGCTGGGCAGTGCCCTGTTGGCGGGACTGCAGCAGCGCTGGCCTGACCTGCAAGCGGCTGGCATCGGCGGCCCCCGCATGGCCGCGCAGGGCTTCACCGCGTGGTGGCCGCACGAGAAGCTGGCGGTGCGCGGCTACGTCGAAGTGCTGCGCCACTACCGCGAGATAGCCGCCATCCGCGAGGCGCTCGCAGCCCGCCTGCTAACTGCGCGACCGCAGGCCTTCATCGGCATCGACGCACCGGATTTCAACCTTGGCCTGGAAGCGCGCCTGAAGGCAGCAGGCATGAAGACCATCCACTTCATCTGTCCGTCGATCTGGGCCTGGCGCGGTGGTCGCGCGCAGAAGATGGTCGCCAGTTGCGACCTGGTGCTGTGCCTTTTTCCGTTCGAACCCGAGCTGCTGGCGCAGCATGGTGTGGCGGCTGCTTTTGTGGGCCATCCGTTGGCCGATGCGATCCCGCTGGTGGCGCCGCGCGCCTTTGCACGGGCGGCGCTGGGCTTGTCAGAAGCCGACGGCGTAGTCGCCGTGATGCCGGGCAGCCGCCGGTCCGAGATCAGCGCCATTGCACCGGTTTTTCTGCAGGCCGCCGTGCGCATGCAACAGTTGCGACCCGGCCTGCGCTTCGTGCTGCCCGTTGCGCCCGGCCTGCGCACGCTGCTCGAGCCGCTGATCACCGAACACGCGCCCGGTCTGTCCTTGCAAATACTGGATGGCCAATCGCACACCGCACTGGCTGCCTGCGACGTCACGCTGATCGCCAGTGGCACCGCCACGCTGGAAGCGGCGTTGTTCAAGCGGCCGATGGTCATCGGCTACCGCATGCACCCGGTCAGCTGGCAGATCATGAAGCGGCTGCGCTACCAGCCCTGGGTCGGCCTGCCCAACATCCTGTTGCGTGACTTTGCGGTGCCTGAATTGATACAGCAGGCCTGCCAGCCCGAAGCCCTGGCAAGGGCCGCACTGACTTGGCTGGACGACGCGCCGGGTCGTGACCGCCTGGCCTCGCGCTTCAACGACCTGCACCACCTGCTGCGCCGCGACACCGCGGTCTGCGCCACAGATGCCATCGCGCAAGCCCTTCAGATTTGAGCAGCTCGGCGTCGGCTGGGACCGACCCGGTCTGATTGCGGGTGTCGACGAGGCTGGCCGCGGGCCGCTGGCTGGGCCTGTGGTCGCCGCTGCGGTCATTCTGGACGGGTTGCGTCCCATCAAGGGGTTGGCCGATTCCAAGGTGCTCTCGCCGCAGAGCCGCGAGCGCCTCAACGAGGAGATCCGTGCCAAGGCCCTGTGCTGTGCGCTGGGTTGGGCCAGCGTCGAAGAGATCGACACCATCAACATCCTGCAGGCCACGCTGCTGGCCATGCACCGCGCGGTCAACGCCTTGCGACTGTTGCCCCACCGGGTGGTGGTCGACGGCAACCGCGTTCCGCTGCTCACGATGCCGGTGGCGGCCATCGTCAAGGGCGACGCGCGGGTCGCGGCCATCTCGGCAGCGTCCATCGTGGCCAAGGTCGAGCGGGACAGGCTGTGCCTGGTGCTGCACGAACAGCATCCCGCATACGGCTTTGCCACGCACAAGGGCTACCCGACGGCGGAACATCTGGCGGCGCTTCAAGTGCACGGTGCCTGCGCAGCGCATCGGCGGACCTTTGGTCCGGTACGACGCGTGATCGAGCGGACATGAGCGTGCAGACATGAGCAAGCAGGTATGAGCGAGCCGCAGCACATCAGCTCGCGCGAAAACCCGTTGGTGCTGCGCCTGCGCCGGCTGGCCCAGGAAAGCACCGCGTATCGGCGTCAGGGGCAGGTCTGGCTCGAAGGCGAACACTTGTGCGCTGCACTGCGCAGCCGCGGGCTGCCGGCCGCGCAGGCCGTGGTCACGCAAGAAGCCTGGCAGCAGCCCGCTCTGCGTCAGCTGGCGGGCTGGGCGGCCGTGATCACCACCATGCCGGCGAGTCTGTTCAACAGCATCAGCGGCCTCGAATCGCCAGCCGGCATAGGTTTCCTGTTTGACCTGTCGCAACCCAGTCTGCTGCTGCCGGGTACGAACACCGTCGTGCTGGACCGCGTGCAGGACGCCGGCAATGTCGGCAGCATCCTGCGCAGCGCGGCGGCATTGGGCTTCGCGCAGGTGTTGGCCATCAAGGGCACGGCGGGTTTGTGGTCGCCAAAAGTAGTGCGCGCCGGCATGGGCGCGCACTTCACGTTACGGCTTGTCGAGGGTCTGGACGAAGCCGCGCTGAATGACCTGGCGGTGCCGCTGGTTGCCACCAGTTCCCACAGCGGAGCCACGCTGCACCAGGCCGCGCTGCCCGATCCCTGTGCCTGGGTGCTGGGACACGAAGGGCAGGGCGTTTCGGCGGCGTTGCTGCAGCGCTGCGCGCAGCAGGTGCGGATCGTCCAGCCTGGCGGTGAAGAATCGCTCAACGTGGCCGCTGCGGCCGCCATCTGCCTTTACGAATCGACGACGCGTATCAGTAGATGAGCCGGTCGGGTCGCAGATCGCGCAGGATGGTAGTGGCGATTTCCTCGATGGACTTGTGGGTCGACGACAGCCAAGAAATGCCGTCGCGGCGCATCATGCTTTCAGCCGCATGCACCTCGTAGCGGCAGTTGTCCAGCGCTGCATATTTGCTGTCCGGCCGGCGTTCATTGCGGATCTGCGACAAGCGCACCGGGTCAATGGTCAGCCCGAAACATTTGCGCTTGTACGGCGCCAGCGCAGTGGGTAGCTTGTCGCGTTCGAAGTCCTCCGGGATCAGCGGGCAGTTGGCCGCCTTGATGCCGTGCTGCATCGCCAGGTACAGCGAGGTGGGCGTCTTGCCGCTGCGGCTGACGCCCAACAGGATTACATCGGCAATGTCGAGGTTGCGCGACGACTGCCCGTCGTCGTGGGCCAGGCTGAAGTTGATGGCTTCGATGCGGTCGTGGTATTCCTGGCTTTCGCTGGCGTCGCTGAAACGGCCGACGCGGTGGTTGCTCTTGACGCCGAATTCCGCTTCCAGCGGTTCAACGAAGGTTCGGAACATGTCCAGCACCAGGGCTTTGCAATGGTCGCCAGTGACCAGAGCGCGCACCTCGTCGCTGATCAAGGTGATGAACACGACCGGTCGGCGGCCCTCGCGTTCGGCCGTGATGTTGATTTCCTGTACCACCTGGTGCGCCTTCTCAACGCTGTCGATGAAGGGTCGGCGCACGTGGCGGTGGCGTGCCGGGAACTGCGCCAGGATGGAATTGCCGAAGGTTTCGGCGGTAATGCCGGTACCGTCCGAAACAAAGAATACGGTTCGTTCTGGCATGTCAAAAGGGGGGGGTGAGTGGGCGAGATGGCAGGGTCATGATAGGGAAGAACTCCGTAGAATCCCGCGCAACATGCCGCCGAAAGCGTCTGCCTTGATAACCCTCGGTTCGTCACTCGAAGAAGAAAAAAATGACGCCCGGGCGCGGGCTGCGCACCGGTCAGTAACCGGTTTTTCACTTCACGGAGCTTTCCCATGTCTTTGGCCCATCTGGCGACCGCCCTGGTCGCACCCTTTGAACAACTGAGAATGACCGACGTCGAGACGGTTGGCGGCAAGAACGCCTCGCTCGGCGAAATGATCAGCCAGTTGGCCGCCTCGGGCGTGCGCGTACCCGGTGGCTTTGCCACGACGGCCCACGCCTTCCGCGAGTTCCTGCACCACAACGACCTGGATGCTCGCATCAAGGCGCGGCTGTCCACGCTGGACACTGAAGACGTGCGCGCGCTGGCCGCCGCCGGTGCTGAGATCCGCCAGTGGGTGATGGACACCCCGTTTCCGCCCGACTTGGACGCGGCCATCACTGAGCAGTTCGCGCGCTTGTCGGCCGACACCCCGGCTGCCAGTTTCGCGGTGCGTTCGTCGGCCACCGCCGAGGACATGCCTGATGCATCTTTCGCAGGCCAACAGGAAACTTTCCTGAACGTGACCGGCATCGCTGACGTGCTGCACCGCATGAAGGAGGTCTTCGCCTCGCTGTACAACGACCGTGCCATCAGCTACCGCGTGCACAAGGGCTATGCCCACGCCGACGTGGCCTTGTCGGCAGGCGTGCAGCGCATGGTGCGTTCCGACCTGGGTTCGGCCGGCGTGATGTTCACGCTGGATACCGAGTCGGGCTTTACCGAAGTCGTGTTCATCACATCCAGCTACGGCCTGGGCGAAATGGTGGTCCAGGGCGCCGTCAACCCAGACGAGTTCTACGTCCACAAGGCTACGCTGAATGCCGGTCGGCCCGCCGTCATCCGCCGGGTATTGGGCAGCAAGCTGCAGCGCATGGCATTCGCGACAAACGCCGACCAGGCGGCTGATCCTTCACAACCCCGAAGGCTGGTGCAAGTGCTGGACACGCCGCCCGAGCAGCGCAACCGCTATTCACTGACCGACGCCGACGTGATGGAACTGGCGCGCTATGCGCTGATCATTGAGAAGCACTACGGCCGCGCGATGGACATCGAATGGGGCAAGGACGGTGTCGACGGCCAGATCTACATCCTGCAGGCGCGCCCTGAAACGGTGAAGAGCCAGGCCGCCGGCAAGCCCGAGCAGCGCTACAAGATCATGGGCGACCGCGCCAAGAATACGGTGCTGACTGAAGGGCGCGCCATCGGGCAGAAGGTCGGTACCGGGCCGGTGCGTCTGGTGCGCAGCGCCGCCGAGATGGACCTGGTGCAGCCTGGCGATGTGCTGGTCACCGACATGACCGACCCGAATTGGGAGCCGGTGATGAAGCGGGCGAGCGCCATCGTCACCAACCGGGGAGGGCGCACCTGCCACGCCGCCATCATCGCGCGCGAGCTGGGTATTCCGGCGGTGGTGGGCTGCGGCGACGCGACCAGCCAGCTCAAAGACGGCATGCTGGTGACGGTGAGCTGCGCCGAGGGCGACACCGGCAACATCTACGACGGGCTGCTGGAAACCGAAGTGACCGAAGTGGTGCGCGGTGAGATGCCACCCATTGACATCAAGATCACGATGAACGTCGGCAATCCGCAGCTGGCGTTTGATTTCTGCCAGATTCCGAACCACGGCGTCGGCCTGGCGCGGCTGGAGTTCGTCATCAACAACAACATCGGCGTTCATCCGAAGGCGATTCTCGATTATCCAAATGTCGATGCCGACCTGAAAAAAGCGGTGGAAAGCGTGGCGCGCGGCCATGCCTCTCCACGCGCCTTTTATGTTGACAAGGTGGCCGAAGGCATTGCCACCATCGCGGCCGCTTTCTGGCCAAAACCGGTGATCGTTCGACTGTCAGACTTCAAATCCAACGAATACCGCAAGCTGATTGGCGGTTCGCGTTACGAGCCGGAAGAAGAAAACCCGATGCTGGGCTTTCGCGGCGCATCGCGCTATCTGAGTCCTGATTTTGGTGAAGCTTTTGCCATGGAATGCGAAGCGATGAAGCGCGTGCGCAATGAGATGGGCCTGGTCAATGTCGAAGTCATGGTGCCTTTCGTTCGCACGCTGGCCCAGGCAGAAAAAGTCACGAACCTGCTGGCGC
>JAYSYH010000211.1:0-1515 GCA_043716645.1 Betaproteobacteria bacterium
GATCGCCAAATCGCTGAACGCGATGCAGGGCGGCTTCCGGAATACCGACACCAAGAACCTGCAAGTCTTCGCGCAGGCGGTGCGCGAACACGTCGAGCAAGCCGCACGGGTCGTGGCGACGATTCGTGCGCTGGTGACACCGCACAAGGAGAAGACTTGAGCAACGACCGATCAAAGTCCGGCGCGGGCCCGGCCGTGCCGCAGGGCCCAACACGCAACACGCTGGACACCGACGGCATGCTGTCCGAATGGGGCGCCAGGCTGTTCTATCCAATCCCCAAGGGCAAGGGTGGTGGGGGCGGCGGCAAGCTGCCGCTGCTGACCACCGTGGCCGCGTTGACTGCGGTGATGTCGCCCAACGAAGTGCGCAGCCGTGTTCGCAGTACCGTCGCGCCAGGTGCGACGCAAGTGAGGGTCAAAATCACCGGCGGCGGTCGTGGCATGAAGGCCATCGCCGCCCACTTCAGGTACATCGGGCGCCAGGGCCAGGAAGAGGTCGACGGCAAGGGCAAGACGCTTGAGATCGAGTCGAAGTTCATGACGCCTCGCGTCGTGAAGTGTTCAGACGTCAGCGTTGGCGCGGATCGAGCGCGTCGCGCAGGCCGTCACCGAGCAGGTTGAAGGAAAGCACCAGCAGGAAGATCGACAACCCCGGCCAGATGGCCATCCAGGGCGCGTTGTCGATAAAGTTCTTTGCGGTGTTGAGCATGCTGCCCCAGCTCGGCGCGGGCGGCTGCTGGCCCAGGCCCAGGAACGACAGGCTGGCTTCGGCGATCACGGCCGCGGCGATCGCAAGCGTGGCCTGCACGATCACCGGGGCCGTGATGTTGGGCAGCACGTGGCGCAGTGCGATTCGCAGCGGCGGGTTTCCGACTGCGCGCGCGGCCTCGATGTAGTCCTCGACCTTGACGTTGATCACCTGGGCACGGGTCAGCCGCACGAAGATCGGCGTGGCCGACACCCCGATCGCGATCATCGCGTTGGTCAGGCTCGGACCGAGAAAGGCCGCGAGCGCGATTGCCAGGATCAGGAACGGACAGGCCAGAAAGGCGTCGGTGAAGCGCGAAATCACGCCGTCGACCCAGCCGCCGAGAAAGCCCGCTGCCAGGCCGATCGGCACACCGAGCATCAACGAGATCGACACCGACACCACGCCGGCAAGCAGCGACGCGCGGGTGCCCCAGATCACGCGCGACAGCACGTCGCGGCCTATCTCGTCGGTACCGAACCAGTGCTCGGCGCTGGGCGCCTTTCGAATCGCGCCCCAGCTCGTGGCGATCGGGTCCTGCGGTGCAATCCACGGCGCAAACAGCGCCAGCCCGATGAAGAGCAGGACGACCGCCAGGCCAACCAGTGCGCCGCGGCGGCGACGCAGTCGGCGCCACGCGCGCCGCCACGGGCCGGCCTGCGGTGCCGCAGAAGCCGCAGAGGTGGACAAGGCAAGAACGGTCGCCATCGTTTCAGCCCCTCAGCCGCGGGTTGACGAGGAAGTAAGCCATGTCGGCAAGCAGGTTC
>JAYSYH010000212.1:0-1514 GCA_043716645.1 Betaproteobacteria bacterium
AGGCGGCCGGAATCATCGAGGCAGTCTACCGTTTGCGAAGCGGCCGTCGACGCCCGCTGCGCAGCGGGCCCGCCACGCCACAGCGGTCCACCCTGGCTGTGGTGTGAAAGAGTGTCGAAGATAGGCGATGACGCTCTTCGGCGGCACGCTGTGCATCGACGTCGAGCGCTGTCACCAGCACGCGCGAGGCCTATCCATTCTGGCACGCTCGACGACGGTCGCGGTGCCGGTGAACCAGGCCCAGCTTCCGTCGGTTCGCAACATGCGTCCGGTCAATTTTTGAGTGCCGACGGCGGCATTGTCCAACCTGTCTAAGGCCTGCCTTATGCCCTCGCGGTGGGCTTCGTGAACGCGACTCCGCACCGTCGTGGCGCTGTCTTCGAACGATTGCGTCCTGTGCCCCAGCAGCGTCTGCCACCGGCGCGAGAACGCGAAGCGACCCCGGAGCCCGTCCCACTCACCAACGCTGATGTCGGAGTCGTTCATCGCGCCTTGCCAGCAAGCTTCGAGCGTGGCCATTTCACCTATCAACGCGGTGACCATTAACGGCATCGCCGTCAGCGTTCCCACACAGCCCCACAGCAGCATCAGGCTGGACGCGGTGTCTGCCGCCACGAACGGGCCGTGGCCCACACGCCGCCGGCCGACAAGACCAGCGCAGACACCGAGGCCACGAAAATGCCACTGCGCGCAACTAGCCAGCCCAGCAACAAGTGCGGAACGAAACCCAGCGGCGTCAAGTGGCTTCCGCCACCCAGTGCAAGCATCGCAAAAGCCAGCCAACCGCCGGCCACCATCGTCAACGACAAAAACAGCGCAGAAGCCCAGCGCAGTCACGTGCCAGCCACATCGTGTGAGCCACTGAGAAAGTGAGCAGAGGAACGCCGACGATCAGCGCACCGATCACGTCACCCAACCACCACCAGGCCTTGCAACACCCAAGCTGCAGCCGCAGGCGCGGAGGCGTTGCCGAATGCCAGGCCGACCGCCAACCAGCCCGGTGATTCGACCGACAGTGCCACCGCAGAGGCCCCGAGCCAGACCTCTGGCCAGACATTTGGGCCTCAGCTCAGCAACGCCCCCAGCGGGATGCCGGTCGGCGGCCAGATCAGGCTGATATGCGACCCCAATGGGGCACCGCCAGCCCCAACTCGCCCGCTGGTGTCGTAGGCCAACGCCACCAGCAGCAGGCGGTGAACCCACGTCGAGATTGACGCAGACAGCGCGAGGGAAGAGGGCAGGGCCGGGAGGCGCAGAGGAAGCACGTTACAAATTGAAACTGGTCGCGGATGGTGCCTGATCGCCTAGCTCAGCGGCCGTCTTCACGACCCGCTCCCAGTAAAAGAGGGGAACCTCGACAACTTTCTGCATATCCGCCAGGGCTTGGTTGCCGGCGCTTAGATGGCAAAGTCCTGTAACTTGCGACCGGTCGCAATCGCCGCCTTCAGCCATTTGGGTTGCAGGCCTCGCCCGCTCCACGTGCTGCCGGTTGCCGAGTCGCGGAACTTGGGTGC
>JAYSYH010000213.1:0-4891 GCA_043716645.1 Betaproteobacteria bacterium
GCGATCTTGGCCAGGGCCTGGCCCGTTGCCTTGCTGACATACGGCACGGTGCGCGAGGCGCGCGGGTTGACCTCCAGCACGTAGACCACGGCCTCGTCACCCTCGCCCTGAACGGCGAACTGGGTGTTCATCAGCCCCACCACCTTCAGTGCCTGAGCCATCACCGTGGCCTGACGGCGCATCTCGTCCTGCAAGACTTGGCTCAGCGTGTAGGGCGGCAGCGAACATGCCGAATCGCCGCTGTGAATGCCGGCGGCTTCGACGTGTTCCATGATGCCGCCGATCATCACCGCGCCGGTGTGGTCGGCGATGCAGTCGACGTCGACTTCGATGGCATCGTCCAGAAAGCGGTCCAGCAGCACCGGGCTTTTCTCGCTGACCTTGACGGCTTCCCGCATGTACCGCTGCAGGTCCTTGTCGCCATGCACGATTTCCATCGCGCGGCCGCCCAGCACATAGCTGGGTCGCACGACCAGCGGGTAGCCGATCTCCTGCGCCAGCACCAGCGCCTGCTCTTCGGTGCGCGCGGTGCGGTTGGGCGGCTGCTTCAGGCCGAGTTCATGCAGCAAACCCTGGAAGCGCTCGCGGTCTTCGGCGATGTCGATGCTGTCGGGGCTGGTGCCGATGATGGGCACGCCGGCGCGTTCCAGGTCCAGCGCCAGCTTCAGCGGCGTCTGCCCGCCGTACTGCACGATGACACCCAGCGGCTGTTCCTTGGCAACGATTTCCAGCACGTCTTCCAGCGTCACCGGCTCAAAATAAAGGCGGTCGCTGGTGTCGTAATCAGTGGACACCGTTTCGGGGTTGCAGTTGACCATGATGGTCTCGTAACCATCTTCTCGCAGGGCCAATGCTGCGTGCACACAGCAGTAGTCGAACTCGATGCCCTGGCCGATGCGGTTGGGGCCGCCGCCGAGCACCATGATCTTCTTGCGCGATGTCGGCTCGGCCTCGCACTCTTCCTCGTAGGTTGAATACATGTAGGCCGTCTGCGTCGCGAACTCGGCCGCACAAGTGTCCACGCGCTTATAGACCGGGCGCACGCCCAACGCATGACGGTGTTCGCGCAGCGCGTGCTGGTTCGTCGCCATCAGCTTGGCCAGGCGTCGGTCCGAAAAACCTTTCTGCTTGACGAAGCGCAGTTCCGCCGCGTTGAGCTCGGCCACCTGGCGGCCGACGAGCTTTTTTTCGATGTGGATCAGCTCTTCGATCTGCGCCAGGAACCAGGGGTCCACGGCGGTTTCTTCGAAGATTTCGTCCAGGCTCATGCCGATGCGGAAAGCGTCGGCCAGGAACAGGATGCGTTCGGGGCCGGCATTGCCGATCTCGTCGATGATTTCGTCGCGGTCCGATTCTTTGCATGACGTGCGTTCACTGAGCCCGTCGATGCCGGTTTCCAGACCGCGCAGCGCTTTCTGGAAGCTTTCCTGGAAGGTGCGGCCGATGGCCATCACCTCGCCCACGCTCTTCATCTGCGTCGTCAGATGCGGGTCGGCGGCAGGGAATTTCTCAAAGGCAAAACGCGGGATCTTGGTGACGACGTAATCGATGCTGGGCTCGAAGCTGGCCGGCAAAACTTGGCCATCCAGGCCCCCCGTGATGTCGTTGCGCAACTCGTCCAGCGTGTAGCCCACAGCCAGCTTCGCTGCCACCTTGGCAATCGGGAAACCGGTGGCTTTCGAAGCCAGCGCCGACGAGCGCGACACGCGCGGGTTCATCTCGATGACGATGAGCCGGCCGTTCTGCGGGTTCACTGCGAACTGCACATTGCTGCCACCGGTGTCGACACCGATCTCGCGCAGGATGGCGATGCTGGCGTTGCGCATCACCTGGTATTCCTTGTCGGTCAGCGTCTGCGCTGGGGCCACCGTGATGCTGTCGCCAGTGTGAATGCCCATCGGGTCCAGGTTCTCGATGCTGCACACGATGATGCAGTTGTCGGCGCGGTCGCGCACGACTTCCATTTCGAACTCCTTCCAGCCGATCAGGCTCTCCTCGATCAGCAATTCAGTGGTCGGCGACAGGTCCAGACCGCGCTTGCAGATTTCTTCGAATTCTTCCGGGTTGTAGGCAATGCCCCCGCCAGTCCCGCCCATCGTGAAGCTGGGCCGGATCACCATCGGGAAACCGGAATGGACGGCTTCACCGCCGAGGTGCGCCTGGATGTGTTTCTGCACCGCCAGCGCTTCTTCCAGGGTGTGCGCCACGCCGCTCTTGGCCGAATCGAGGCCAATCGACGTCATCGCGTCCTTGAACTTCATGCGGTCCTCGGCCTTCTCGATGGCTGTCTCATTCGCGCCGATCATCTCCACGCCGTACCTGGCCAGTACGCCGTGGCGGTGCAGGTCCAGCGCGCAGTTCAACGCCGTCTGACCGCCCATCGTCGGCAGCACCGCGTCGGGACGCTCCTTGGCGATGATGGTTTCGACGACCTGCCAGGTAATGGGCTCGATGTAGGTCACATCGGCCATGTCCGGGTCGGTCATGATCGTTGCCGGATTGCTGTTGACAAGGATGACCCTGTAGCCCTCTTCGCGCAGCGCCTTGCAGGCCTGGGCACCGGAGTAATCGAACTCACAAGCCTGGCCGATGACGATGGGGCCGGCGCCGATGATGAGGATGGTCTTGAGGTCTGAACGCTTGGGCATTACATCGTCTCCATCAGGGCTACGAAGCGGTCGAACAGGTAGCCGATGTCGTGCGGGCCGGGGCTGGCTTCGGGGTGGCCCTGGAAGCTGAAGGCCGGCCTGTCGGTGCGCGCCAGACCTTGCAGCGTGTTGTCGAACAGGCTGATGTGGGTGGCGCGCAGGTTCGCGGGCAGCGTTTGCTGGTCCACCGCGAAACCGTGGTTCTGGCTGGTGATGCTGACGCGGCCGGTGTCAAGGTCTTTCACCGGATGGTTCGCGCCGTGGTGGCCGAACTTCATCTTGAAAGTCTGGGCGCCACTGGCCAGCGCCAGGATCTGGTGGCCCAGGCAGATGCCGAAGGTCGGTACGCCGGTGTCGAGCAGTTCGCGCATGGCGGCAATGGCGTAGTCGCACGGTTGCGGGTCGCCAGGGCCGCTACTGAGGAAAACGCCGTCGGGCTTGAGCCTCAAGACTGCAGCGGCCGAGGTTTGCGCCGGCACCACCGTGACGCGGCAGCCGCGGCTGGCCAGCATGCGCAGGATATTGCGTTTGACGCCGAAGTCGTAGGCCACGACGTGGTGCTTCGCGTCGGCCAACACCCCGTAACCGCTGCCGAGCTTCCACGCGGTTTCGGTCCAGGCGTAGGGCTCTGTCGCCGAAACCACCTTGGCCAGATCCAGGCCAGCCATCGAAGGCGCTGCCTGCGCAGCAACGACCGCTTGCGCGAGGTGCTCGGGCGTCACCTTGGTGCCGGCGGCAAAGCTCACGATGCAACCGCTTTGCGCCCCCGTGGTGCGCAGCATGCGGGTCAGGCGGCGCGTGTCGATGCCGGCGATGGCCACCAAGTTTTCACGCTGCAGGTATTCGGACAGCGTCATCGTCGCGCGGAAGTTCGACACCCGCAGCGACACGTCCTTGACGATCAGACCGGCAGCGTGCGCGCGGCCGGCTTCGACGTCTTCAGCGTTCACGCCGACGTTGCCGATGTGCGGGTAGGTCAGCAAGACGATCTGACGGCAGTAACTGGGGTCGGTCAGTATTTCCTGGTAGCCGGTCATCGCGGTGTTAAACACGACTTCGCCGACGGTTTGCCCCATTGCGCCGACACTGTTACCGAGGAAGGTGGTGCCGTCGGCCAGGGCCAGCAGCGCAGGGGGCAGGACGGGCAGCAAGCCAGCGATCGTCACAAGGAAGCTCCAGGGTTCGCGCGCACATCCACTCTGGCCCCCGCCGGGAATGTGGCGACTTTGGTGTTCGCCGCCGGAGATTTCACGGACGTCGGAAGAATTCCAACGAAGGAGCTTTTTTGAGCGCGGCGCAGGTTGCGGGTAAACCGCTGGAGTGTAGCTGTCGGCTGGGGCAAACCCCAGTCTCAGAGCACCAGCGCGGCGATACCGGCACGTGCGATCTGCGCGTCTTCAGCCGACTTGACGCCGCTCACGCCAATGGCGCCCACGCATTGCCCGTTCACCTGAATGGGCACGCCGCCTTCCAGCAAACCAGTCAACGTGGGGGCGCTGAGAAAGGACACACGGCCCTGGTTGATCATGTCTTCATAGACTTTGCTTTCACGACGGCCGACGGCCGCGGTGCGGGCCTTTGCAGGGGCGATCTCCGATGAAATGGGCGCCGCTCCGTCCAGCCGTTGCAACCACAGCAGATGGCCGCCGTCATCGACGATGGCGATCGTGACGGCCCAGCCATGTTGGGTGGCTTCGGCTTCAGCTGCGGCAGCCATGGTGCGAAGGTCGGACAGGGCGAGAGTGGGTTTGGTGTTCATTCGGCAACGATAACGCCAGTGCACGCCAGTGCACAGCGGTGCACCGGGCGGTGCACGGGGCGGTGCACGGCGGGCCTGCGCAGCGCGGAAGACTGCAAGCCGTTTCGCCAGGTAAGGCCTTGAACGGCGGTGCGGTGACCGCACCTAGAATGAAGCGGCTCGCTATCCGAGCGTCAATGAATTTTTGGAGGTTACATGGACCAGATTGTTCAGCAGTACCCAGGCCAACCCGGCCTGGTTGGCGGCGGCGACCTGACCGCCCAGCGCAACCGCGTGCTGCGCAACACCTACTGGCTGCTGGCCTTGTCGATGGTGCCCACCGTATTGGGTGCTTGGCTGGGCGTGGAGATGGGTGTCGCCAAGGCGATGGGATCTGGCACTGGATTGATCGTCTTTCTTGTCGGTGCTTTCGGATTCATGTACGCCATCGAAAAGACCAAGAATTCGGCCGCTGGCGTGCCAGTGCTGTTGGGCTTCACCTTCT
>JAYSYH010000214.1:0-14734 GCA_043716645.1 Betaproteobacteria bacterium
GAGATTTCTGCGGGATTCAGATTCATGGTGTTCTCCAGGTCACGCGCGCGGCGCCGAAGGCGACGTCATGCGGTTAACGCGAGTTTCATTTGTGCAAGACGGGCCTTGACCGAGGTGTCCAGCACCTCGTCGCCAACGACCACACGGATGCCGCCAATCAGCTCGGGGACGATCTCGACCGTGGCGTTGAGCTTCTTGGCAAAGCGCTTTTCCAGCGTCGCCACCACATCGGCCAGCGCAGCGCCATCGATGGGGAAGGCGCTCTGGATGGTGGCGTCCGACACGCCGCTGCTGCCGTTGACAAGCGCTGCGTACTGCGCCGAAATTTCAGGCAGGGCCGCCAGGCGGCCGTTCTCGATCACGGTACGCAACAGGTTGCCCACCTTGCTGTCGAGCGACAGACCTCGCTGCAGTACGACGCCAGCCATCAGGTCGAACACCTGATCGGCGTTGACCTTCGGGTTGTCGGCGTACTGCCGCAACTCGGGGTCTGCGGCCAGCGCGGCCACGCCGACCAACTGCGGCTTCAAGCCTGCGGCACCGGCACCGGCCGAAGAGAACATGGCCTCGGCGTAGGGGCGGGCAATGGTCGCCAGCTCGGCCATGTCAGAGCTCCGCCTTCAAGCGCGACAACAGGTCGGCGTGGACGCCGGCGTTGACTTCCTTGCGCAGGATCGCTTCGGCGCCCTTGACGGCCAGACCAGCGACCTGCTCGCGCAGTGTCTCGCGGGCCTTGACCGATGCCTGCTCGGCTTCGGCATGGGCAGCGGCAATGATCTTGTCCGCTTCGACGGTGGCCTTGCCTTTGGCTTCTTCGACGATCTGCATGGCCAGGCGCTCGGCGTCGGCCAGGCGCTTGGCGGCGTCGTCGCGCGCAGCGGACAACTGCGCTTCCACGCGCTTGTTGGCAACCGCCAATTCCGACTTCGCCTTGTCGGCGGCGCTCAGGCCGTCGGCGATCTTCCTGGCGCGTTCGTCGAGCGCAGCCGTGATCGGCGGCCAGACGAATTTCATCGTGAACCCGACCAGGATCAGGAACACGATCATCTGAACGATGAGGGTACCGGTGATGCTCAATTTATGGCCTCAATTCAGTGATGGGAACAGCAGTCGCGGGTGGACTGCACGCCACAGCCAGGGCCGCGAAAAGCAGCCCCGGTTGCAACATCACTTCGGCAGGCGGGCCAGCTGGTCCAGGAACGGGTTCGACGTGGCGAACCACAGGGCGATACCGGTGCCGATGATGAAAGCTGCGTCGATCAGACCGGCCAGCAGGAACATCTTGGTTTGCAGTTCGCCCATCAGTTCGGGCTGACGGGCAGCCGATTCGAGGTACTTGCTGCCCATGATGCCGATGCCGATGCAGGCGCCGACAGCGCCCAGACCAATGATCAAACCGGCGGCGAGGGCGACAAAACTGATGACTTCCATGATGACTCCTAGAGGGATGAGTGGTGAGAGAAAAAGAAGAAAGCGAAATACAGAACAAAGCGCCGATCAGACACTCCGCCGTTGCGCTGAGCGCTCAGTGCGAGTCGTGCGCCTGACCGATGTAGACCAGCGTGAGCATCATGAACACGAAGGCCTGCAGGGTGATGATGAGCAAGTGGAAGATCGCCCAGGCCGAGCCGGCAATGATGTGGCCGATGGCCAGACCGATGCCGGTGGCTGACAGCGACCAGGCGCCGCCCATCAACGCGATCAGCAGGAAGATCAGTTCGCCGGCAAACATGTTGCCGAACAACCGCATGCCATGCGAGACCGTCTTGGCAACGAACTCGATCAACTGCATCGCCAGGTTGATCGGGTACAGCACAGGATGATTGCCGAAAGGCGCGGTGATCAGTTCGTGACCCCAGCCGCCGGCACCCTTGATCTTGATGTTGTAGATCACGCACGTGATCAACACGCCCAGAGACAGGCCCATGGTCACTGACAGGTCGGCGGTGGGCACGACACGCAGGTAGGCATGGCGGGGGTCGCCGCCCATCGCACCGTAGACTTTCTCCCAGATGAAAGGAAGCAGGTCGACGGGCAACAAGTCCATCGCGTTGAGCAGAAAGATCCAGACGAAGACCGTCAGAGCCAGCGGCGCGACCAGCTTGCGGCTGGTGGCGTTGTGCACGATGCCCTTGGCTTGCGCGTCGACCATCTCGACGAGGATTTCGACTGCCGCCTGGAACCGGCCCGGCACGCCCGACGTAGCCTTGCGCGCTGCTTTCCACAGAAAGAAGCAGCCGATCACGCCCAACGCGATCGAGAAGAACATCGAGTCCCAACTGAAGACGCTGAAATCGACGGTTCCGGCCATCTCCTTGTTGCGCAGGTGCGTCAGGTGATGGACGATGTACTCGCCCGAGGTCGGGGCGTGTGCTGGGGCGTGTGCTGCGGCTTCTGCTGCGGCGTGTGCTTCTGCGGCCATGCTGGTGTTGTCTCGTCAGTTCAGCGCTTCGAACGGCCACGCCACAACAGCGCAACCCAGTAAACCTTCATACACACCACCAAGCCCGCCAACAAGGCTGGCCAGCTCAGGGGCTGCACGAGTTTCGGGGCCAGCGCGAGCATGACCACCGAAACCGCTATCTTGACCATTTCCCACAACATGAAGCTGACGGCGCTGGCGCCGGGCGACATGCTGCTGAGCTTGCTGGTCATGCCGCGCGCCATCAAGGCCCCCGGTACTACCACGGTGCACGCGCCATAAAGCAGCGACCAGCCGTAAATCAGGTTGCCGGAGATCAGCGCCACCAAAAGCGCAGCCCCCGCACCGAGTGCCGCCTGCACGCCGATGACCCGCCACGGTGACAGCGGTGGATCCTTGGCCTGCAGGGCCTGTGCCTCATTCCGCGTCAGCGGTCTGAAGTTCAGCGCATCTCCTTTCAATGCCGCCCCATATTCATCATTTTTTGAATCCACCCAGCGGTCGGTTCGGTTGTGCCGTCGTGTCGCCATGGCTTGTGTGAGGTCAGCAAAGCCTCGGAATTATACGAAGAAACCCCGAGGGGTCGAAAGGAGACCCTTCACTCCAGGGCCGAAAGCCGGGGGTTGAAGCACACAATCCGTTCGTCCGCGCACCACCCGCGCCCCGTCAGCCGCCTAGCGTCGGCCATGCCCATGACCCTTGTGAACCGCCTCGCCGCCTGCGCAGTGGCCGTTGTTTTTTCGACCACTTCATCGCTCGTCGCCGCTGCGCCGGCGATGGGCCCGGTAGTGACCACGCCCCAGGTGCGGGCCGAGCTGGTGGCCCACGCGCCGGACGGTCTGGTGGCCGGCAAGGCCGTAACGCTGGGCCTGAAGATCGACCACCAGCCGCATTGGCATACCTACTGGAAGAACCCGGGCGATTCGGGCTTGCCGACGACATTGGCCTGGGCGCTGCCGGCGGGCGCGCAAGCCGGCGCCATCCAGTGGCCCACGCCGAAGAAGCTGCCCATCGGGCCGCTGCTGAATTACGGCTATGAGGACACTGTCTTGCTGCCGGTGTCGGTGGCGTTGCCGGCCGGCTTCAGGGCCGCCGCGATGGACGTGAAACTGCACGCCGAATGGCTGGTCTGCAAAGAGGTCTGCATCCCCGAGAGCGGCGATTTCGAGCTGCGTCTTCCGGCGCAGGCCGCCACTGCCGGGCATGCCGCGCTGTTCGCGGCAGCGGCGGCCGCGCAGCCATTGGAAGTCGCCCCGGGGCAAGTCGAGGTGTCTTTCGACGGCGGGGCGATGGTGGTCCGCGTCAACGGACTGCCCGCCGCCTGGCAAGGACGCACGGTAAGTCTGCTGCCGGAAACGGCCGGGCTGATCCAGACCGCCGCGCCGCAGCGCAATCAATGGGCCGACAGCGCACTGACCGCGCGGGTGGCGCTGGACCCGCAGCGCAGCGCAGCGCCCACGGCACTGGCGGCGGTGTTGATTGCCGACGGCCAGCCGGCGGGCCTGCGGCTGCAGGCGCCCATCCTAGCCGGCTGGCCAGCGGCGGCACCAGCGCCCGCAGCGCTGCCCGCCACATCCAGCACCTCGCCCGAAATCCCCACCAGTCTGGGGCTGGCACTGCTACTGGCGCTGGCCGGCGGCGCGATGCTCAACCTGATGCCCTGCGTCTTCCCCGTGCTGTCGCTGAAGGTGCTGGGCTTCGCGCGCCACGCCGAAGATCGCCGCGCGCTGCTGGTCGGCGGGCTGGCCTACACCGTCGGCGTGGTGGCATCGTTCGTGGCGCTGGCCGGCCTGCTGCTGGCCCTGCGCGCGGGGGGCGAACAACTCGGCTGGGGTTTCCAGCTGCAGAACCCGGCGGTGGTGGCGGTGCTGGCCGCGCTGTTCACGCTGATCGGTCTGAACCTGGCCGGCGTGTTCGAGATCGGCTCGGTGCTGCCCAGTTCGTGGGCCGCCGCGCAGGCGCGCCATCCGCATCTCGATTCGGCCTTGACCGGGGTGCTTGCCGTGGCCGTGGCCTCGCCCTGCACCGCGCCGTTCATGGGCGCTTCCTTGGGCGCGGCGGTGGCGCTGCCCACCGCGCAGGCGCTGACCGTTTTCGCCTTCCTGGGCCTGGGCATGGCCCTGCCCTATCTGGCCGCCAGCGCCTGGCCGCAGCTGGCACGGTTGCTGCCGCGGCCGGGTGTGTGGATGGCGCATTTCAAAACGTTGATGGCCTTTCCAATGTTCGCCACCGTGATCTGGCTGGTCTGGGTGCTGGGCCAGCAGACCGGCGTCGACGGCGCCGCCGCGCTGCTGCTCTTGCTGCTGGCACTGGCCTTTCTGGTCTGGACGCTGGGTTCGCAAACCCTGGGCACGGTGGCGCGTCGCGGCCTGGGCACGCTGGCGGTGGTGGTGATGGCCGCGGCGCTGTTCTGGACGGCGCCGGCGCTGCACCAGGAAGCCGTTGTTGCCCCGGGCTCGGCCAGCACCGCACCTGGCGCGTTGGATCCGGTGGGCAGCGAAAACACCTGGCAGCCGTGGTCAGCCGAGCGCGTGGCACAGGCGCAAGCGCAAGGCCGACCGGTCTTCGTGGACTTCACCGCCGCCTGGTGCGTGACTTGCCAGGTCAACAAACGCACGGTGTTGTCGCGCAGTGAAATCAAGGCGCTTTTCGAAGCCCGTCGCGTGTTGCTGTTGCGCGCCGACTGGACGCGGCGCGACCCCGCCATCAGCGCCGAGTTGGCGCGCCTGGGTCGCAGCGGCGTGCCGGTCTATGCGGTTTACGCGCCGGGTGCCGCAGCGCCGAAGCTGCTGAGCGAGATCCTCAGCAGCAGCGAAGTGCGCCAGGCCATCGAGGCCCTGCCCAGGACCTGAGGTCACGACGCCGCTGTTGGCGGCGTCGGCGGCGGTCAGGGCAGCCGCTGGTACTGCGCCGCCAGCAGGCGGAAGCTGTCGATTTCGACGGCATGACCGAGCTCTTCGGCCAGGATCGCCGCCACCGCTTCGGCCTGCCGCGCCGCCTCGGCGGCGTCCAGAAACAGCAGTCGCGAGCGCCGCGCCAGCACGTCGGCCACGCTGCGCGCCATCTCGTAGCGCGCCGCGAAACGCACCATCGCCACACTCATGCCTCCGGTCTGGGTTTCGGCGTCGCGCCACAGCCATTCGGTGGCCCCCGGCAGGCTGCGCAGCAGCGCGGCTTCGCTGCCGTACAGGTGTTCACCAGGCGGCTCGGACAGCGGCCGGCCCGCCGCCGCGCCCAGCAAGGGCAGGCGGGTCGTCACGCCGCCGGGGCGGCGCGGCAACAGGCCGGCGGTCATCGCGCGGTCCAGCACGTCTTCGGCCATCGCGCGGTAGGTCGTCCACTTGCCGCCGGTCACGGTCACCAACCCAGACGGCGCAACCAGCACCGTGTGTTCGCGCGAGATCGCCTTGGTCACACCCGCCGGCGCGGCCTGCGGCCGAACCAGCGGGCGCAGGCCGACCCACACCGAACGCACATCGCTACGCTGCGGCGCGCGCGCCAGGTAGCGGCCGGCTTCGCCCAGGATGAAGGCCACTTCGTCGGCGAAAGGCGTGGGCTCGCGGGCCAGGTCCTGGCGTGGCGTGTCGGTCGTGCCCAGGATGGTCTTGCCCAGCCACGGCACCGCGAACAGCACCCGGCCGTCAGCCGTCTTGGGCACCAGCAAGGCGTGGTTGCCGGGCAGGAAAGCGCGGTCGACGACCAGGTGCACGCCTTGGCTGGGCGCCACCAGCGGCGGCGCGGCCCCGCCCCCGGGTGCGCCGGGTGCGCCGAGCGCGCCGGGCGCAGCGCCCGCGCGGTCCAGGCCCAGAACCGCGTCGACCCACACGCCTGTGGCGTTGACGATGCAGCGCGCCTGCACGCGTGCGACAGCGCCGGTCTCGGCGTCCTGCACATCCAGCCCGCGCACCTTGCCGCCGTCGTGAACCAGTCCCGTCACTGCGCAGTGGTTCAGCAGCAGCGCACCGCGTGCCGCGGCGGTGCGGGCCAGCAGCAGCGCCAGACGGGCGTCATCAAACTGGCCGTCCCAGTAGCGCACACCGCCCCACAGGCCCCGTGGCTGCGCGCCGGGCAGCAAGTCCAGCGCGCGCCGCGTGCTCAGCCACTCGGTGCCGCCCAGGCCCTGGCGGCCGGCCAGGGCGTCGTAGGCCTTCAGGCCCACGCCATAAAACCCGCGCTCCCACCAGTGGTAACCGGGCATCACGAAAGGCAGGCGTTGCGCCACATGCGGCGCGTTGGCCAGCAGCGCGGCGCGTTCGTGCAGCGCCTCGCGCACCAGGCCGATATCGCCCTGCGCCAGATAGCGCACGCCGCCGTGAACCAGCTTGGTGGACCGCGAAGAAGTGCCCTCGGCGAAGTCGTGCGATTCGACCAGCACCACGCTCAAACCGCGCACCGCGGCGTCCAGCGCCACACCCAAACCGACCGAGCCGCCGCCGATGACGGCCAGGTCCCAGGTTCGCGGTTCTTGCAGCCGCGCCCACAGGGCGGGGCGGTCGAGGCGGTCGGTCATCGCTGCTGCACCCCTGGCGCCATCAAGCACGTGCAAAGTTGACCGGCAACCCCGGCACATCGACCCGTGCGCTCAGCACGCAACCGGCCCAGGGTTGCGCGGCCAATTCGTCAGCCGGGCGGTTCAGTCGCGCGGTGGTGACGTACAACGTGCGCAGGTCGGGCCCGCCGAAGCACGGCATCGTCGGGCAGCGCACCGGCAGCGCAATGGATTGCAACAACTCGCCACCCGGTGACAGCCGCACCAGCCGCTGGCCTTCAAACATCGCCACCCAGCAGCAGCCGTCGGCGTCCATCGCAGCGCCGTCGGGCCGGCCGCCGTAGGTGGCCAGTTCCTGCCCCGGCGTCCTGCGCGGAAACTGCGCGAAAACGCGCCGGCGCGATAGGCTGCCGTCGGCCGGGTCGAAGTCCAGCGCGTCGATGCGATGGGCCAGCGTGTCGCTCCACAACATCGTGCGTCCGTCGGGGCTGAAGGCCAGGCCGTTGCTGACCGTCACGCCGCTGGCCATCTTCGTCAACCGGCCCGCGGACCAGCGGTAGAGCACGGCCTTCGGTGCGTCGCGCGGTTCGTACAGCGTGCCGACCCAAAGCCGGCCTTGCGGGTCGGCCTTGCCGTCGTTGTAGCGCTCCACCCGGGGGTCGTAGGGCGGCGCGGCCAGCAGGCTGCGCTGGCCGCTGGCCGGATCGAAGCGGAACAGGCCGTCGCGCAAGGCCAGCAACAGGTCGCCGCCGGGCAGCGGGGTGCAGCAACCGGGCTCGCTGGGCAGGGGCCACAGGCGGTACGCGGCTGTTTCCGGATGCCAGCGGTTCAGCGACTTGCCGGGGATGTCGACCCAGTACAACGCCGCTTCCCCAGGGTGCCAGAACGGCGACTCGCCCAGCAACGAGGGCGTGATGGGCGCAGGCAGGGGCAGCGGTTTCCAGTCCATCAGGTCTCCGAGATCTCGAGGTGCATCCAGGCTTCGAAGGTCGCGCCGGGCGCCAGCGTGCGCAGCCCGTGGGCGGTGGGGTCGGCCATCTGGATGGCGTTGCTGACGTGGCTGACCGGCTCGACGGCGTAATGCGTTGGCGTTGGCGTTGGCGTTGGCATTGGCTTGCTCCTGCGCGTGGGCATGTCAGGCGTGAACACCACCAGGTAAGGCAGCGACGACGTCAGGCGCACCTGCAGCGCAGCGTCGCGGATCAGCGCCGGCCCCTGCCAGCCGCCGAAGCAGTGGTCCAGGGCCAGCCCGGCCACGGCGCTGTGGATGCCGGGCTGCGGCACGGCGTGCGTGGGCAGGTTGCTGGCGTCGCGCTCCCAGCGCGTGCTGACGTCGATGTCCAGGCGGGCCTGTTCGCGCTGTGGGAAGTTGGGGTGCCAGCCCAGACCCACCGGCTGCGCCCGGTCGGAGCGGCTGGTGACAGCCAGGTGCGCGGTCAACCCGGCCGGCGTCAGATCGAAGCGCTGCGTCACGTCGAAGGCAAAGGGCCAGTCGGTGTCGGGCGCGTGGCAGTAGCGCAGTTCGGCCTGCGTGGCGTTGCTGGACAGCACCGTCCATGGCCGCTGCCAGGCCACTCCGTGCAGCGCGTGCGGACTGTCGTCGAAGTTGGCCGCCAGGCAGTGGTCGTCGCCCTGCCAGCGAAAACGCCGCAGGCCGATGCGGTTGGAGTAGGGCACCAGCGGGTAGCAGCCCGAGGCCCGCGCAGTGCTCAAGGCAGCCGGCTCGACGCTGCGCAACACCGGTGTGGAAGCGCGCCACAGGCCGGCGATGGCGCCGCCTGCATCGGGGCGCAGGGCCAGCCGCAGGTGGCCGGCGCGCAATTCGACCGTGCTGGAATTCATCGCCTGGATGATGCCCCAAGGGTGGCGACCGCCGACACGCCCGGCTGGGGCCGTGCCGCTACCAGCGCGTACCCGCCTCCAGATCGACCTTCAGGTAGTGCGCGCCCGGAATCGGGTTGAAGTAGTACGGCGGGATCTCTTCGAAACCCAGCGACGCATACATCTCGCGCGCCGCTTCCATGGTGTCCAGCGTGTCCAGCAGCAGGTGGCTGTAGCCGGCCTGCGTGGCCAAGTCGACCAGCCGCTGCGCCAGCTGACGGCCCAGCCCGGTGCGGCGCAAAGCCGGTCGCACGAACAGGCGCTTCATCTCGCAGGCGTTGGGGTAATTGGCGTCGGGCAGGGCGCGCATGGCGCCACAGCCGGCGGGTACGCCGTCCAACACGGCCACCAGCAACGCACCGCCCGGGGCGGCGTAGTCGCCTGGCAGCGCTGCCAGCTCGGCTTCGAAGTTCTGGAAGCACAGGTCGATGGCCAAGCTGCCGGCGTAGTCGCTGAACAGGCTGCGCGCGGCGGCCAACAGCGCCGGGTTGCCGGCGTCGACCAGAAAGATGGGGTCGGTCGCCATCAGCTGCCCAGCCGGCCGACCCAGACCGCCAGCCCGGCACAGGCCGCGCCCAGCAGCAGTGCCCAGGCGCGCGTGCCCGCGCTGTCCAGGCTGGGCGGCGTGTCGGGCGCCGCGGGCGGCACGGGCTTGTCGCCGGTGATCATCGGCAGGACCAGGTTGGTCTTCCTGCGCAGCAGGTAGAAAGCGATGGCCGCGACGTGCAGCAGCACCAGCGCCAGCAGGATCCACTGGCCGAAATCGCGGTGCCAGCTGGTGGCGGCCAGGCCCCTGTCGGTGCTGACGAACCGGTTCAACGGGCCCTGGAAGGCAATTTCGTCATCGGCCACCAGCCCGGTGGCCACTTGAACGGCCAGGAAGCCGATCAGACCGAACACCGACAGCGCGCCCAACGGGTTGTGCCCGGCTTCGAAATGGTCGCCGGCGCGCGCGTCGCCGCGCAGGTAGCGGCGCACCGCAGCCGGCGCGTACATGAAGCGGGTGAAGCGCGACCAGCGCCCGCCGACCAAGCCCCAAACCATGCGGAACAGCAGCAGTGCCAGCACGGCCAGGCCGCAGCGCATGTGCCAGACCATCGCGTTGCCGCCCACCCAGGCCGTGCCCAGGGCGCCGAAAACGGCTGCGGCCAGTGACCAGTGAAAAAGCCGGGTCGGCAGATCCCAGATGCGAACCTGGGTGGAGGGTGCAAGCAGCGCAGCAGATTCGGCCATTGCCGCGATCTTTGCAGCGTGCGGCCTGGCGCGCAAGCCCGGGCGACGGGTCTGGGGTCGCAGGCCGCACAAATTGAGATGCATCGGCTGGAATACACCGGCCATGACCTGCGTAAACTGGCGGCGTCCGGTGCGAAAAGCCGCGCCCTAGCCGTTTTGCAACCCGTCCGGAGAGCCACCGCATGAAGTCGTTATTCCTTGTCACCGCCGCCGCCACGCTGCTGGCCGCGTTGCCTGCCGCCGCGCAGTTCCAGAAGCCCGAAGACGCGGTGAAGTACCGCAAGGCGGCATTCACCGTGATGGGCGCGCACTTCGGGCGCATCGGCGCGATGGCCCAGGGCCGCGTACCCTTCGACGGCGCCAGCGCCACGGCAAATGCCGAAATCGTGCGCGAGCTGTCCCTGCTGCCCTATGCCGCTTTCGTCGAAGGCACCAGCGGCACCGAAAAGGGCCAGCCCAAGGCCAACGTCTGGACCGAACGCACCAAGTTCGACGCCGCCGCTAAAAAGATGCAGGACGAGGTGGCCAAACTGGCCGTTGCCGCCAAGTCCAACAACCTGGACACGCTGAAGACGGCTTTCGGCACCGCCGCCGGCACCTGCAAGAGCTGCCACGACGATTTCCGCAACCCCTGACCCTGGCTGTCGGGCGGGTGCGTCCCGCTGAGCGGTGACCTGACGCGCCGCGAACGCGCCCTGCTGGCGCGGATGGCGCGGATGGCACTGATAGCGCTAACGGCGGTGATGGCCTGCGGCCTGCCGAACCAGGAAATCTCGCAGCGGCTGGACATCGGCCTGCCCACGGTGAAGTTTCACGTGAACAACATTCTGGCCAAGCTGCAGGCCGAAAACCGCACCGCAGCGGTGCTGGCCGCTCTGCGCCACAAGCTGGCCGCGCTGGAACATGGCGCCGTTCAAAGCGCGATCACAGCGCGCGATCACAGCGCGCAATTCAGGCCCGCGATCACGATGCGCCATCACAGCGCGACCGTGCCGTCGATGCAGGTCACCACGTCGCCGCCGATCCAGATGTCGGCGCCGCTTTGTTCGACATGCACGCGCCCGGCGCGGCCCAGCGCGGCGCCCTGCGCCGCCACGTAGGCCGCAGGCGCCAGGCCGGCACCGATCAACCACTGCGCCAAGCCTGCGTTCAAGCTGCCGGTGACCGGGTCTTCGGGCACACCCAGCCCGGGCACGAAGGCGCGCACTTCGAACGCCGTGTCGCAGCTGCCATCGACCCCGGGCGCTTGCGCGCCGACCAGCCCCAGCTTGAGATCGCCCAGCGCCGTCCAGTCGGGCTGCACGGCCAGCACCTGGGCAGCCGAGCGCAGCATCACCGCGCACCAGCCCGGGCCGTTGTCGACCCACTGGTGCTGCAGCACGTCGGCCGCCGCAACCCCAAGGCCGCGTGCGATTCGAGCCAGCAGCTCAGGCTGCAGCGGCCCGGTGCGGCGCAGCGGCGGCGCTGCAAACGCCAGGCGGTCGCCCTGCGTGGTGGCGTTCGCCAGGCGGTCGCCCTGCGTTGCGGTGTTCGCCAGGCGGCCCGCACCGCGGCGGATACGCACCAGCCCCACGCCGCATTCCTGCACCACGACGCCGGCTTGCTGCGGCACGCCGCCGGCCGCCAACCAGGCGTGGCAACTGCCCAGCGTAGGGTGGCCGGCGAAGGGCAGTTCGCCGCCGGGTGTCCAGATGCGCACGCGGTAGTCGGCGCCGGCCTGCGTGGGCGGCAGCAGGAAGGTGGTTTCCGACAGGTTCGTCCAGCGCGCGAAGGCGGCCATCGTGGCGTCAGGCAGTCCCTGCGCGGCGTGCACCACGGCCAGCGGGTTGCCCTTCAGCGGCACCGCGCTGAAGACGTCGAGTTGGTGGAAGCGGCGCTGCATGGGGCGCTGCATCAGGCAATCACCGCGACATCTGCCAGGATGCGCGCCAGCGCCGCCACGGCGCTATCGATCTGCGCCGGTGAGGCGCTGACGAAACTCAGGCGCAGCGTGTTGGCGTGGCCCCCGGTCTCGGAACCGTCCGCAGCACGAACCGGGGGGAAGAAGGTGGTGCCGGGCACGAAGGCCATGCCGGCTTGCACCGCCTGCGGCAGCAGCACCGTGGCGTCGATGTGGGCTGGCAACGTGAGCCAGAAGAACATGCCACCGATCGGCGGCTGCCAGTGCACACCGGCCGGCATGTGGGCCAGCAGCGCAGCCTGCATCGCATCGCGTTGCAGCTTGTAGCGGGCGCGGATGGTCGGCACGTGCTGGCTCAGGAAGCCGTCCTTGATGACCTCGTGCACCACGCGCTGGTTGAAGCCCGGGGTGTGCAGGTCGGCGGCCTGCTTGGCCTGCAGCAGCTTGGGGTACAGCCGCTTCGGCGCGACGACATAGCCCAGCCGCAGCCCTGGCGCCAGCACCTTGGAAAACGAACCCAGGTAGACCGCGCTGTCGCCGGCGGCAGCACTCAGCGGCGGCGGCGGTGGCTCGTCGAACCACAGCTCGCCGTAAGGGTTGTCTTCGACGATGGGCAGGCCGATGGCGGCCGCCCGCGCCACCAGCGCCAGTCGCCGCGCGGCGGGGATACAGCGGCCGCTCGGGTTCTGGTAGTTGGGCAGCAGGTAGACGAAACGTGCGCCGCGTGCACTGTCCAGTGCCTCGGGCAGCGGGCCAGCCTCGTCGCCTTCGATGGCGATGAACTCGGGCTCGTAGGGCGCGTAGGCCTGCAACGCTCCCAGGTAGGTGGGCGACTCCACCGCCACCGTGCTGCCGGGGTCGATCAGCACCTTGCCCACCAGGTCCAGGCCCTGCTGCGAGCCGGTGGTGATCAGCACCTGGCTGGCGTCGCAGCGCAGGCCCTGCGCGGCCAACTCGCCCGCCACCCAGTCACGCAGTGGCGCGTACCCTTCGCTGGCGGCGTACTGCAGCGCCTCGCGGGGCGTGTCGCGAAGGACGCGGGCGGTGGCCTCCTGCATCGCGGCGATGGGGAAGGTGTCGGCCGACGGCAAGCCACCGGCCAGCGAGATGATCCCCGGGCGTTCGGTCACCTTCAGGATTTCGCGGATGGTCGAAGGGTTCAGCCGCTCGGCGCGGCGGGCCAGGGTCCAGGGCATGGCAGGTTCCGGTTGGGGGTGTTGACGAAGCGGGCTGTGAGGCGGGACGCGGTGGGACGGTCAGCGGGTCCAGCGCTTCGCCCAGCACCGGCGCCTGCGCCAGCGCCAGCGGCAGGGTCAGCGGCAGGCTGCCCACCAGCACCCAGCAGATGACCTACTGCGCCAGCAACACCGCTGCCGCGCGTGCCAGCCACGTAGCCGATGGCGGCTGACAGCACCGCCAGCAACAGCCAGCCGTCGGCCACCGACAGCCCACCGCCACCCTGCCAGGCGGCAAAGGCCAGCACCAGGGCGCAACCCAGCAGCGCACAAGCCCAGAAGCCGGCCGACGGCCACTGCCGCGTGGCGATGGCCGCGACCAAGACGGTGGCCAGCGGCAGCACGCCGGTGACCACTGCTGCATGCATGGCCCGCACCTCGCGCACGGCCAGCACCAGGCCCAGCGGAAAGCCCACCACCGTGCCCAGCGCACTGGCGGCCAGCGCGCCCCACAGCGCACGCGGCGGGTGCGGTGCGCGCACCGCCAACAGGTACAGCACGCTCAGCAGCCCGGCCCAGGGCCGCCCGGCCGGCGGCCACGAAACCGGGTTGCAGTTGCGGGGCGCTGCCGTCGCCCACGGCCAGGCGGGTCATCGGCAGCGTCATCGCAAAGATCGCAGTTTATGCGGCACCCGTTGCACAACCGGTCGTGCGGCGCTCAGCGTGCGCTGAGCGTTTCCCAGCGCTCCATCGCCTGCAGCAGTTCGTCTTCCAGCGCCGTGTGGCGCGACTGCAGCGCCGGTGCGCGCGGCGCCGCACCGGCGTAGATGGACGGATCGGCCAGCTGCGCTGCCAGCTGCGCCTGTTCAACTTCCAGCGCCTCGATGCGCGCCGGCAGGCCGTCGAGTTCGCGCTGTTCCTTGTAGCTAAGCTTGGCCTTGGCCGACTTCACGGGCGGGGCGGCGGTGGTCCTGGCCGCTTCCGCCCTGGGCATGGGTGCCGCCGCAGCAGCGGCCGCGGCGATGACCTTGGCGCGTTCGCGCTGCACCTTCCAGTCCTCGTAGCCGCCTTCGTATTCGCGCCAGAAACCGGCGCGGCCGCCGTAGGCCGGGTCGCCTTCCCAGGCGATGGTGCTGGTGACCACGTTGTCCAGGAAGCGCCTGTCGTGGCTGACCAAAAACACGGTGCCTGCGTAGTTTTGCAGCAGGTCTTCGAGCAGTTCCAGCGTGTCGATGTCCAGGTCGTTGGTCGGCTCATCCAGCACCAGCACGTTGGCGGGCCGCGCAAACAGGCGTGCCAGCAGCAGGCGGTTGCGTTCGCCACCGCTCAAACTGCGGACCGGGGAGCGGGCGCGCTCGGGGCTGAACAAAAAGTCGGTCAGGTAGCTCTTGACATGCTTTTTCTGGCCGTTGATCTCGACCCACTCGCTGCCGGGGCTGATGAAGTCTTCGAGGGTGGCATCAAGGTCCAGCGCATCGCGCATCTGGTCGAAGTAGGCCACCTGCAAGTTCGCCCCCTGGCGGATTTTGCCGGGCGGTACGGTCACGTCAGGTTGCAACTCGCCCAGAATGAGCTTGAGCAGCGTGGTTTTGCCGGCGCCGTTGGGGCCCAGCAAGCCGACCTTGTCGCCGCGC
>JAYSYH010000215.1:0-14728 GCA_043716645.1 Betaproteobacteria bacterium
CCTTCATCGCTGCCTTCATCGCTGCCTTCATCGCTACCATCGGCGCCGCCGGTCGCGCCGGCCCAACCCGTACCCAACGCCACTGTCCAAGGAGATTTCCCATGTCCAACGCCATCGTCAAAGGCCTGCCCAGCCCCGGCCTGTGCCCACGTTCTGTGTCGCGGGTGCCGCTTGTTGCGTCACCCTGGGTGGTCGATCAACCGGCCCGCACGTCACGCCACAGGTGCACAACGGCGGGTGGCGCCCCTGAACCGGGCGCGTTCATGCGTGCCATCAAGCTGCGGTCCGGCCTGCTGGCCGCTTGTTCGGTGCTGAGCGTGGCGTCGGCGCAGGCTGCCATCGTTTCGGTGTCGGGTGCCACATTGCACATCGCAGCACCTGCCAGCGCTGTCCAGAACGCGAGCCTTGAGAGCTTCACCCATGCCGCCATCTTCGACGAGAAGCAGAACGTGCTGCTGACCCAGTTGGCACAGGTCAACGCGACGACCAGCGGTCGCTTCGACGCCCTGTCCGACCTGACGCCCGGATCAATTGCCGTCGGCACGCTGGTCAGCAGCTACTACCTGCATGCCGATCCGGTGGGCTCGAGTGGAACCACCTACCGCTATGTCGGCAGCATGACCTTCGACACCGACATCCTGGGTGTGGCCGCACTGAATGCCGAACTGCTCGGTACGAATTTTCTGGGTGCACTGGGCACCACCTACCCCGGCGCGGGCACGGTGAACGGGCTCGACTTTGCGGACGAGACCGACTCGTTCACGATCTCCGCCGACCGCAGAACCCTGGGCTTCGACGTCGTGGCCTGGGCCGGCGCCGATGCCCTGCGCGTGATCACCGCAGGAAGCACCGTGCCCGAGCCGGGCGCACTGGGATTGGCCTTTGCGGCCCTGGGCGCGCTGGCGCTGACGCGGCGCAGGCCGGCCACCAGCGCCTGAGGAATTCCAGCGCGGCGATGGCGGCACGCAGGTCTTCGACTTCCTGGTCTTGCATGCTGCCCCTCAATCGGTCGAAGCCGCCCCGCCCGCTTGGGCTGCGGCCCAGGCGTCGCAGATCTCGCGCGACGTCAACGTCGCACGCATGAAGGCGTTGCGCGGCACATGTTCGGCATAACGCTCAGCCTATGCATTCAGGCCCTGGTAGGCGGCCGCCAACAAGCTGCTGGCCCGAGCGTCGCCCGACGGCGCCAGCACGCGGTGCAGATGGAACGCAGCGTCAACACACTCACCCCATCCACCGCCTTGCGCAACTTCGGCCAGCAGCGCTTCGGCTTCGGCCGGGGCCTGGCTTGGCTCGCCCATGTCGTGCAGGATGCGCGCCACCAGGCTGGCCTGTTTCCAGGCTTGCATCGCAGCGCCATTGCTGACAAAGCCGGTGCGCGCCGCGCGGGCCGGACCCGCGGTCAGCGCGGCAGGCTTCGATCCCTGCCGACGCAGACCTGGCAGCTGCACCCTGCTGCGGGCCACGCGCATCGGCGCGGAAGCCCTGCGCGCGGCCGCGCTCGTCCATGTCGGGCGTGGCCATGATCTTCAGCACCTCGGCGGACAGCTTGGCCACCATCGCCTCGGGCGTGCTGGCCGGGGCCATGACCGCTGTCCAGCTTTCGACCGGCAGTTGCGGCGCACCGGCTTCGGCGGTGGTGGGCATGTCCAGCTGTCCGCCGATGAGGTCGGTGATGGCAATCGCGACGCCCTTGCAGGGCACGTGCTGGATGTCGGTCTTGTTCAGGTCGTTGAACAACGCCAGCATCAGGTGGGGCGGCGCTGGTGCGAAGGCTGCGGCAGCGACCACACCAGGCAATGACTGCTCTTCGGACATGAATCTCTGCGGTCGGGTGCCCGCTTTGGGTCGAGGGCTGACGGCCGACTCAGCGCGATCCGCATCCGGTAGCCACCCGACCGGCGACCTTCGAGGCATGGGGCGGGCAGGCGTTCATCCGAGCGCATGGGGCCACCGACGTCAGCCAGCCGACCTACTTCGACGTGCTGACGACCCCCTTCGAAGCGCAGGTGCTCTCGGTGCGCGACGCCCTGCCGCGCGAGGTGAACACCGCAGTCGGCCTGTCAAAGTTCAACGAGCAGGTGAGCGACGCGCTGGGTTGAACCACGAGACTGCCGACCTCACGGCCGCGCCAGACATGGTTCAATCTTCCATGGAAACCCTGCTCACTGGCGACGGACTGAAACTGCATTTGCGCCGCTGGCCCGCCAAGCTGGAAAGCACCAGCACCAGCACCAGCACCAGCACCAGCACCAGCACCAGCACCAGCACCAGCACCACCGCGGCCACCACCGCGGCCACCGCCCGCGGCACAGTGCAAATCGTCCACGGCCTGGGCGAGCACATGGGCCGCTACGAAACCCTGGCCGCGGCGCTGAACGCAGCGGGCTGGGACGTGGCCGGCCACGACCTGCGCGGCCACGGTCGCAGCGAAGGGCCGCGCGGCGCCATCGTCGGCGAGCAGACCATGCTGGTCGACCTGGGCGCCGTCACCGAACACCTGCGCAACACCGGCAAAGGTCCGCTTGTGCTGCTGGGCCACAGCCTGGGTGGTCTGATCGCGGCGCGCTTTGTTGCCGAATCGCTGATGAACAGCGCGTCGCGCTGGGCCTGTGATGTCGACGGTCTGGTGCTGTCGTCGCCTGCGCTGGATACCGGCCTGGGGCCTGTCCGCCGTGGCTTGGTGGCCCTGCTGGCTGCCGTGCTGCCCGGCCTGCCGCTGCCCAATGGCCTGAAAGCTTCGTGGATCAGCCGCGACCCGGCTGTCGTGCGCCGCTACCGCGAAGACCCGCTGGTGCATGGCCGCGTCACGCCACAGCTGGTGCAGTTCATCGTCAACGCCGGCGACCTGGTGCTGCGGCGCGCCGCGCGCTGGCGCACGCCCACGCTGCTGCTGTGGGCCGGCGCTGACCGCTGCGTGCGGCCCGCAGGCAGCGCCACCTTCGCGCGCCTGGCGCCGCCGCAGACCGTGACCGCGCACGAGTTCCCGGCGCTGTTCCACGAAATCTTCAACGAGCCCGAACGCAAGGCCGTCATCCAGCACCTGACAACCTGGCTGCAGCGGTTCTAGACTCGAGCACGAGCACGAGCCCGTCGCTCGGCCCCCAATCCTTCTCTTTCCTCTCTTTCCTCTCTTCCCTCGCTTCCTTCTCGTCTTTTCCCGTCACGGAGACCGCACCATGAACGCACCCCTGCGCGCCGCAGAAGCCAACGCCCTGGCCACCTACGCCAACGAAGCCTGGGACGAGCGCATCGTGCCGGCGCTGACCGACTACATCGCCGTGCCCGCGAAGAGCCCGATGTTCGACGCCGACTGGGCCGCCCACGGCCTGCTCGACCGTGTGGTGCGCGACGCTGCCGCCTGGGTCGAAGGGCGCAAGGTGGCCGGGCTGCAGCTGGAGGTGGTGCGCATCGAAGGCCGCACGCCGGTGATCTTCTTCGACATCCCCAGCACCAAGACCGGCAGCACCGAGACGGTCCTGATGTACGGCCACCTCGACAAGCAACCCGAATTCAGCGGCTGGCGCAGCGACCTGGGCCCATGGACCCCAAAGTACGAAAACGGCCTGCTGTACGGCCGCGGCGGCGCCGACGATGGCTACGCGGTCTACGCCGCCATCACCGCCATCGAAGCACTGGACAAACAAAACATCCCGCGCCCGAGGGTCGTCGGCGTCATCGAAGCCTGCGAGGAAAGCGGCTCGCCCGACCTGCCCGCCTACCTGGCGGCGCTGAAATCCCGACTTGGTCAGGTCGGCCTGGTGGTGTGCCTGGACAGCGGAGCCGGCAACTACGACCAGTTGTGGCTGACGACCAGCCTGCGCGGCATGGTCAGCGGCGTGTTGAAGGTCGAGATCCTGAGCGAAGGCATCCACAGCGGCGACGCATCGGGCCTGGTGCCCAGCAGCTTTCGCATCCTGCGCCACGTGCTCGACCGCCTGGAAGACAGCGCCACCGGCCGCCTGTTGCCGGAAAGCTTCCACTGCGAACTGCCAGCCGCGCGGCTGGCCCAGGCGCAGGCCACGGCGGCGATCCTGAAAGACGAGGTCTGGAAGCGCATGCCCTGGGCCTGTGGCGGCGACGGCGGCCCTGCGTTGCCAACCACCACCGACCCGGTCGAAGGCCTGTTGAACCGCACTTGGCGGCCGACGCTGAGCGTGGTCGGCGTCGATGGCTTTCCCGAGATGAAGAACGCCGGCAATGTGCTGCGGCCCTGGACGGCTTTCAAACTCTCGCTGCGCCTGCCCCCGCTGGTCGACGGCAACGAAGCCAGCCTGAAGCTGAAAGCCCTGCTGGAAGACAACGCGCCCTACAACGCCAAGGTCACCTTCCATCCCGACGGCCGCGCCGGCGCGCTGGGCGCCACGGGCTGGAACGCGCCTGACCTGTCGCCATGGCTGCAGACGGCGCTGAACGACGCGTCACAAGCGCAGTTCGGCGCGCCGCTGGGTTACGTCGGACAGGGCGGCACCATCCCGCTGATGAGCATGCTGCACAAGGGCTTCCCGCAGGCGCAGATGATGGTTTGCGGCGTGCTCGGCCCGAAGAGCAATGCCCACGGCCCGAACGAATTCCTGCATGTGCCTTACGGCAAGAAACTCACCGCGGCCGTGGCCCAGGTGATCGCGGCCTGCCCGTGAGGCAGCGGGGTCAGGCAGCGGGGTCAGGCAGCGCGGTCAAGCAGCGCGGTCAGGCAGGCTTGGCCTGACGGTTTGAGCGCCAGGCACCGATCAACACGACCAAGCCTGGTATCGCGACCATGGCCCAGATGATGATCGACAGGTTCGCCTTCACCCAGGGCAAGTTGCCAAACAGGTAGCCCGCACCGGTCAGCCCGCAAACCCACAGCAAACCGCCGCCGACATTGAAGGCGGTGAATTTGCTGCGTGTCATCTCCGCCACGCCGGCAACAAAAGGCGCGAAGGTGCGCAGGAAGGGGGCGAAGCGGGCCAGCACGATGGTCACACCGCCGTATTTTTCGTAGAAGGCGTGGGTGCGGTCGAAGGCGTCGCGGTTGAACCAGCGCGAGTTCTGCCAGCCGAAAACCTTGGGGCCCAGCGCCCGACCTATCGTGTAATTGGTCTGGTCACCCAGGATGGCGGCGACGGCCAGAACGCCCATTGCCGTCGGCAGGCTCATGAGCCCGACGCCGCACAGCGCACCCACCACGAAGAGCAGCGAGTCGCCGGGCAAAAAAGGCATCACGACGAGACCGGTCTCGACGAAGATGATGAGGAACAGCAGTGCGTAAACCCAAGCGCCGTAGGCTTGCACGAACTCGGACAAATGCCGGTCGACGTGCAGGATGAAATCGATGAGGTAGGCGGCGGTTTCCATGGTCGCTGCCATTGTCACAGCAGGCACGTGGGGCCGACCCCAGCATGCCTGCGAAATTCACGGCCTCATCAGGCGGCGCTGTACAGCGTGTCGTTGCGGCGGCCGCTGCGCGCCAGCGCACGGGCTTCGGCACGCACCTGTTCGCGGGTCAACAGGCTTGGCAGGGCAGCCACCGTCGGCTGCACTTGCGCGTCGAGTTCGGTCGAGAACTGCAGCACGCCAGCGGCATGCGCCTTCAGGACCTCGGCGCGCACTTCGGCGCGGGTGGTTGCAGCTTGGAAAGGCGTGGTGTCGACGGTGACTTCCTGGGCCAAAGCCGCCGTGCTGGCCAATGTGCAGGTGGCAATGGCAGCCAGGGCGGCGCGGGCGAAGACAGCTTGGAGGGACAGGGTGTTCATCAGTGATCCTTTGAAAACAGGTGGTGTTGGACTGGGGTCGCGACGGGTGCCAGGCTTTTTCAGTCTTGTCGACCAAAGCCCTTTGCCGTTTCGGTGAGTCGTCTTACGTCGGCGTCTCATCGATGGATGCACTTTATGTATTCGCGGCACCCAGATAAATGAGACGCTCGCGAATGCACTGTTCGCATTTAAGGAAGAACGATGGATCAACTCAAGGCGATGAAGGTTTTTGCCCGGGTCGTCGACGAAGGCGGTTTCGCCAAGGCGGCCCGTGCGCTGGACATGGCGCCACCGGTGGTCACGCGGGTCGTGGCCGAGCTGGAAAACCATCTCGGTGCACGGCTGCTGAACCGCACCACGCGCAGCATCGGGTTGACCGAAACCGGCGAGCAATACCTGGAAAAGGTGCGCGCCATCCTGATCGATATCGGAGAGTCAGAGACCCTGGCCAGCGAGTCGACCAAGGTGCCGCGCGGCCATCTGCGCGTGCTGTGCCCGCCGGACGTGGCCGTGCACCAGCTGGCAAAGCACCTGCCGCGCTTCCAGGCTCAATTCCCCGAGGTGACGCTGGAAATCGACTCACCCGGAGCGGTGGAAACCATCAACGAGGCCTACGACGTGACGATCTTTGGCCGCCGCAATGCGCCCGACGGTGACTTCATCGCGCGCCGCCTCGCGCGCTCCGAAGTGGTGGTGTGTGCCGCGCCCGAATACCTGGACAAACGCGGGCGGCCGCAGCACCCGCGCGACCTGGTCGACCACGAAGCGGTGATCCCGCCCATTTCCAGCGTCACCCGCGGGCTGGTGTTCTACAGCGGCCCGGTGGGCCTGGGCAGCGAAGTCGGCAACGACCGGGGTGAGTCCTACACGCTGGCGCCGCAGCGTCATGCGGCACTGTCCACCCGCCATATCGACACCATGTACGCCGCCGCTCTGGCGGGGCTGGGCATCGCCGGGCTGCCGTCCTACGTGATCGAAGACGCACTGCTCGAACACGCGCTGGAACGCGTGCTGCCCGAGTGGCGGCTGTTCGACGTGACGCTGTGGGCGGGCATGCCGTCGCGCCGCCATCTGCCGGCACGCACGCGGGCCTTTCTGGACTTTTTGCTGTCGATTTTTGGCGGCCAGGACTGCGACCCCTGGCTGTCGGCGGCCGGCTGCGCAACGCAGGTCGGCCATATCCAGCCAGCGGCCGCAGCGCTCACAAGGTGAAGCCCGCCTGCACGCATGCACCGGGCAGCGGGTTTGCTTGCGTTCGGTCCAGGCGATGCCGAATTCGCGTGTCACGCACCATTCGGGAAACAGCTGCAGCGCTGGTGCCAGTGCGGTGGCCGACAGGGTCTTGGTAGCCGGGGTGTTCATTGGGGTGGGGGCAGCCTGGGGCGCCAGACCCCTCATGGATAATTGCCTGCAGGAAGTTGGCCGCCGCACCGCCTCTGCCGCCTGCCCCGCCGCCTGTTCTGCCACCTGCACAGTCAACACCCCGTTTTGTCTCCGATGCGCATCACACCGCTGGCCCTGGCAGCGGGCCTGCTCGCCAGCGGTGCAGCGGTCCGAGCCCAACCCGCGCCGCCAGCCAACCCGGCGTCCCCCGCTACCGGCTTGCTGGCCAGCCCGCAGTTGCAGCCGCTGCCGCGCGGTGAGGCTGCCAAAGGTCTGCCGACGTTCTTGCAAGCCAACAAGCTGCGCATACAGCCCGACATCGGCAGCCTCGCAGAAGGCAACGCCGAGTTCCGCCGCGGTGGCTTGCTGATCAGGGCCGACCGCCTGGCCTACGACGACGCGCAGGACCTGGCCACGGCCAGCGGCCAAGTCCGCGTCAGCCGCGACGGCGCGCGCTACAGCGGGCCTGAACTGCAACTCAAGGTGCAGCGCTTCGAAGGCTACTTCCTGCAGCCGGAGTTCGAGTTCCCGCAACTCGGCTCGGGCGGCCGCGCCGACCGCATTGACTTTCTTGACAGCGCCCGCTCGCGCGCCATTGCGGCTGAATACACCAGCTGCCCACGCAACGGCGTGGAGGAACCGGCCTGGCTGCTGCGCACCAACAGCGTCACCCTCGACCTGCAAGCCAGTGAAGGCGTGGCTGAAGGCGCAGTGCTGCGCTTTCAGGGCGTACCCATCCTGGCGCTGCCGTCGCTGAGTTTTCCGCTGTCCGATGCGCGCCGCTCGGGCTGGCTGCCACCGTCATTCGAGACCGACAACCGCAGCGGTGTCGAGCTGGCGATGCCCTACTACTGGAACATCGCACCCAACCGCGACGCTACGCTGACACCTCGCGTCATCACGCGGCGCGGCCTGGGCCTGAACAGTGAATTCCGCTACCTCGAAGCCGGCATGCGTGGCACGCTGGCGCTGGACTGGCTGCCCAACGACCGCGTGGCAGGCCGCTCCCGCGAGGCGTTGCAGTGGACGCACGAAAGCAATTTCAACGGCGGCGTGCGCGCCACCATCGACGGCGTGCGGGTGTCGGACGACGGCTGGTGGAAAGATTTTCCCAATGCCAACCGCGGGCCGACGGCGCGCCTGCTGCCGCTGCGCTTGGGCCTGGAACAGCCCTTCGGTGTGTCGGGCGGCCAAGGTCTGGTCTACGCCCGCGCGCTGCGCTGGCAGGCGCTTCAAGGCTCGGACACGGCCGTGGTCGCCCCTTACGAACGCAGCCCGCAAATTGGCGTTCGCCTGGGCGGCAACGTCGGCAGCGGCTGGGTCTACGCGATGCAAAGCGAGTTCAACCGCTTCACCCTGCCGCCCGGCGAGCAGGCCCAGGCTGGCCGCGCCGGCGGGGAACGGTGGCACCTGCTGGGCAGCCTGGCCCGGCCGTTGCGCGAGCCAGGCTGGTTTGTCGTGCCACGCTTGAGCCTGAACACGGCAACCTACAGTGACAGCGGTTTGCTGCCAACCGGCAGCGCCAGGCGCACGCGCACCATCCCGACACTCAGCGTGGACGCCGGCATCGAACTCGACCGCCAGACCGAGGCTTTCGGTCGCGCCTTGCGCCAGACCCTGGAGCCGCGCTTGCTGTATGTGCAGACGCCCTACCGCGAGCAGAGCAATCTGCCCAACTACGACGCCGCCGCCAAGGACTTCAACTTCAGTTCGATTTACAGCGACAACCAGTTTTCTGGCGTCGACCGCGTCTCGGACGCCAATCAGCTGACCGCGGGCTTCACCACGCGTTTTGTCGACGCCAACACCGGTGCTGAAGCCCTGCGCCTGGGTCTGGTGCAGCGCTACCTGTTCCGCTCGCAGCGCGTCACCGCGCAAGGTGACGGCACGCCCGACGGCCCGCCCACCGACAAACGCCTCTCCGACGCACTGCTGCTGGGGTCGACCAGCGTGTTGCCGGGCTGGACGCTAGACGCAGCGCTGCAGTACAGCCCCGATATCCAGCGCTCGGTGCGCTCGATCATCGGCGTGCGCTATTCGCCGGGGCCCTTACGCACCATCAGCACCACCTACCGCTTCACGCGGGGCCTGAGCGAACAAATGGAAGTGGGCTGGCAATGGCCGATCTGGTCGAACCAGCCGGCTTCTGCGCGGACCGGCGGCGGCGGCTGCGCCGGCACCTGGTATGCGGTGGGGCGGGTCAACTACAGCTTGAAGGACAGCCGCGTGACCGACTCGGTGCTGGGCGCCGAATACGACGCCGGCTGCTGGATCGCCCGCGTCGTTGGCGAGCGCCTGTCCACCGGCCGCAGTGAAGCCACGACGCGGATCATGGTCCAGCTGGAACTGGTGGGACTGTCACGCATTGGGTCCAACCCGCTGAAAGTCTTGAAGGACAATATCCCCGGTTACCGCCTGCTGCGCGACGAGCGCTCCAGTGGGTCGGCCTTCGATGACCGGCAGACCGCTTCCACCTATGACTGAAATCCTGACCTGCTGGCCTCATCCGACGCCCCATCCTGAGCGCTGGCGCCGCTTGTTTCCAGGCGTGGCCGACTTTGCCTGCTTGACCTGCCTCGCAGCCGCCTCAGCCCTGCTGGGCGCTGGCCCGGTGGCGGCGGCCGAAAGTCGGCCGCCACTGCGACCGGGCGACTTCATCGCGGTGATCATCAACCAGGAACTGGTCACGGCCGGCGAGGTGGAACGGCGCGTCGAGCGCGCCGTGGCCGACGCCGGACGCAACGTGCAGTTGCCGCCCGACGCGGAACTGCGCAAGCAGGCGCTGGATGCGCTGATCGACGAACGCGTGATGATTTCCAGCGCCCGCGACAGCGGAATGCGCGTGGAAGAGCCCGAGATCGATCGCGCGGTGCAGAGCATCGCCTCGCAGAACCAGATCACGCTGGAAGTGCTGCGCGAGCGGCTGCGCACCGAAGGCACCGACTACGGCCGCTTCCGCAGCAATGTGCGCGACCAGATCATGATCGAGCGGCTGCGCGAGCGCGAGGTCTACGGCCGCATCAAGATCAATGACGAAGACATCGACCGTTATCTGGCGCAGCAGCGCGACGGCGCCAATGCCGACCCCGAAACACAACTGGCGCAGATCCTGATCGGCGTGCCGGAAGACGCCAGCCCAGGTGTGCTGGCTGCCAAACGCGCGACGGCCCAAGCCGCGCTGGACCGCGTGGCCAGCGGCGAAGATTTCGCCACCGTGGCGCGCGAGTTGTCCGACGACGGCAACAAAAAGAACGGCGGCGACCTGGGGCTGCGGCCGGCATCGCGGTTGCCCGACAGTTTTGTCGCCAGCACCAAGGCGTTGAAGCCGGGCCAGATCGCACCCGAACTGCTGCGCACGGGTGCCGGTTTCCACGTGCTGAAACTGGTCGACCGCAAGGAACTGGGCGCCGGGCGCATCACGCAGACCCGCGCCCGTCATGTGCTTTTGCGCACCTCGCCGCAACTCAACGCCGAGGTGGCTGCACGCCGCCTGGCCGAGTACCGCAAGCAGATTGAAAGTGGCTCACGCAGCTTCGAAGACATCGCCAGACAGTACAGCGAGGACGGCTCGGCGGCGGCCGGCGGCGACCTGGGCTGGGCTTCGCCCGGCGTGATGGTGCCGGAATTCGAAACGGCGATGAACGCACTGGCCATCAACGGTCTGTCGACGCCCGTGGTGTCGCGTTTCGGCGTGCACCTGATCCAGGTGCTTGAGCGCCGCGACACCGCACTGGAACCCAAGCAACTGCGCGAACAGGCCCGCACCGCGCTGCGCGAACAGCGCTTCGAGCAAACCTACCTCGACTGGACCAAGGAATTGCGCGCCAAGGCCTACCTCGAGTACCGCGAGCCGCCCCAGTGAGCCGGGCGTGAGTTCGGTCGACCCCAGCAGGCACCACGCCCGCAAACGCTTCGGCCAGCACTTCCTGACCGACCACGCGGTCATCGACAGCATCGTGCGGGCCATCAACCCGCTGCCGGCGCAGCCGCTGGTGGAGATCGGCCCCGGTCTGGGCGCCCTGACCGGCCCGCTGCAAGCGCGCTGCAAAGCGCTGACGGTCATCGAACTCGATCGCGATCTGGCTGCACGGCTGCGCCGTCAGGAAGGCCTGGACGTGATCGAAGCCGACGTGTTGACCGTCGATTTCGCGGCTTTGGCCGCGCGCCTGGGCGGCCCGCTGAGGGTGGTGGGCAACCTGCCTTACAACATCTCCACGCCGATCCTGTTCCACCTGTTGGCCAGTTCGGGACATATTCGCGACCAGCATTTCATGCTGCAAAAAGAAGTCGTGCAGCGCATGGCGGCCACTCCTGGCAGCAAGGACTACGGGCGTTTGAGCGTGATGCTGCAGTGGCGCTACCGCATCGAAAGTGTGCTGGACGTGCCGCCCGAGGCCTTCGACCCGCCGCCGCGTGTGCACTCGGCCATCGTACGCATGGAGCCGCTGCCGCTGGATGTCAGCGTGGACGCCGACAAGCTGAGCGCGCTGGTCGCGGTGGCGTTTTCGCAGCGCCGCAAGATCTTGCGCGGGACGCTGGGGCGCTGGATGGAGCAGCAGGGCATCGACATGCCCTTCGATCTGACGCGCCGGGCTGAACAAGTGCCGGTCGCCGAATACCTGACCCTGGCCCGCAAACCCGGCTGACGAAAAGCAAACGGCCCTCGCATGCAAGGGCCGTTTGCCGATCGAGCCGAAACGTCTAGGCGGCGTTGAGCCAGGCGGCGGTGTCGAACGCGCTGCTCATCAATGGCATATTCATCCCGAAATTGGGATTTGTTCCGTTCTTCGGCACAACCTTGGCAGCCGGTTTGGCTGGTGTCGTCGGGGCCACCTCAGTAGCCCGCTCCCATGACCCTGTTTCTTGGGAGCGGGCTACTGAAAAGAATAAAAACATCGAAACGGTATTCGCCGTTCACCCCAATATTCTGCGGCGTCACGGAAAACCTCAAGCAACTGCTCGCGGGCTTCACGGTCGAACCGGGCGTTATCGGGTAACTGCTCCAGAACGACCACGAACCCCGGCTGCTGCCCGGATTTATGAACCAGATCGGTCATGCAATCGAAAAGCGCGTCCAGGTTCTTGCCGAAGTGGGCCGGAAACAGGAAAGACTGCGCAATACCTTCCAGCACGTCCTGTTTGGATTGCGCGGAAGACAGATTGGCGTACAGAAAGTGCTGACCGGCAGATTGCGCTGCCGACATCAGATCCTCGACGCGGTAGGCGCGGATGGCTTGTACGAGATTGGTGCGGATGGTCTGCAACTCCATGGTCGCGATCCTCCTGGCTGGGCGATGGAAAGATTCAGGAACGGCGAAACGAGTGTTCATGGCGTGATCCGGCGAAAACTGGCGTAATGATCGTCGGTGTAATAACAAACTTCAGGCTGGGTCGGCGGCTGACCACCACAAACAATGCGACGGGCGCCCCGGTCACGCGAGCCCGGCGTCTTCACCGTGTACTCGTTGTAATACCCTCGAGCTTGGCGTGGCAACTGCCGTTCGCGGTTACCGAACGAAATACCGTCTTTGGGATAAGGAAAAGGTCCGCCCTTCAAGACCAGGCGGTGAGTTTCTTGCGCTTGCGTGGGCAATTCAGCCAGCATGACCCGTGCTGCCGAAGGTACGCCAACGGCTTCACGGGCGTGAGACGCTGTGGCCAGCGATGCGCCGACCAACAAACCCAGCGGAATGGCAACGCTCCACCACCGCTTCTGAGCACCAATGACCCGCCTCAGCGGTCTGCCTGCCGACCTCAACACGGTCCAAAACACGGGTTAACCCCTGAAAAACAATCAGGAATGTTACCCGACCCCCCCTAAAAACTCAAGCTGTTGCCCAAGCATGGGGCGGGTTCGAGGGGTATCAGTGGGCGCTCACATGTGGGACGCTTCAGCAGCTTGCGTCATGCAGCAGGGCCTGACGCACGTCCGGCCTCAGCATCCGCCACGGTCAGGGCTGTCATGTTGACGATGCGTCGCACGGTGGCCGAGGCCGTCAGCACGTGCACTGGCTTGTCGGCGCCCAGCAGCACCGGGCCGATGGCGATGCCGCCGCCAGCCGCCGTCTTCAGCAGGTTGTAGGCGATGTTGGCGGCGTCGATGTTGGGCAGCACCAGCAGGTTGGCTTCGCCGCGCAAGGAGCTGTCGGGCATCAGCTTGCTGCGGGCTTCGGCGTCCAGCGCGATGTCGCCATGCATCTCGCCGTCGACTTCCAGCCATGGCGCTTGTTCGCGCAGCAGGGCCAGGGTGCGGCGCATCTTGATGGCGCTGGGGTGGTCGCTGCTGCCGAAGTTGGAATGCGACAACAGCGCAGCCTTCGGCTCAATGCCGAAGCGCATCATTTCCTCGGCGGCCATGACGGTGATCTGGCACAACTCCTCGGCGCTGGGATCAGCGTTGACATGGGTGTCGACGAGGAAGATCTGCCGCCCCGGCAACATCAGTCCGTTCATGCAGGCGTAGACCTGCACGTCCTGCGTGGTGCTGGGGCTGCCGCCCTGGCGCTTGCCTATCACCTGATCGATGTAGTGCAGGTGGTTGGCCGTGGTGCCCCAGGTGCCGCACAGCATGCCGTCGACCTCACCCTTGTGCAGCATCATCGCGCCGATCAACGTCAGCCGGCGGCGCATCTCGATCTTGGCAACTTGAGCGGTCACGCCCTTGCGCGCGGTCATGCGGTGGTAGGTGCTCCAGAAGTCGCGATAGCGGTGGTCGTTTTCGACGTTCACGACGTCGTAATCCAGGCCTTCCTGCAGGCGCAGGCCGAATTTGCCGATGCGCGCTGCGATCACCGCCGGCCGGCCGATCAGCGTGGGGCGCGCCAGACCCTCGTCGACCACGATCTGCACCGCGCGCAGCACGCGCTCTTCCTCGCCTTCGGCGTAGGCGACCCGCTTGTTCACGGCGGCCTTGGCCTGCGTGAAGATCGGCTTCATCGTCGTGCCCGAGGCATAGACGAAGCTCTTCAGCTTCTCGCGGTAGGCGTCCAGGTCCTTGATCGGCCGCAGCGCCACGCCGGATTCCAGCGCAGCCTGCGCCACGGCCGGCGCAATCATCATCATCAAGCGCGGGTCGAACGGCTTGGGGATCAGGTAGGCTGGGCCGAACGACAGATTGGCGCCGACGTAGGCCGCCGCCACCACCTCACTCTGCTCGGCCTGGGCCAATTGCGCGATGGCGTGAACGGCGGCGATTTCCATCGCGTCCGTCACCGTCGTTGCGCCGCAGTCCAGCGCGCCACGGAAAATGTAGGGAAAGCACAGGACGTTGTTGACCTGATTCGGATAATCGGCGCGGCCTGTCGCCATGATGGCGTCATCGCGCACCGACATGATGTCTTCTGGCGTTATCTCGGGGTTCGGATTGGCCAGCGCAAAAATGATGGGCCGCGCTGCCATTTTGGCGACCATGTCTTTTTTCAGCACGCCGCCGGCGGACAGGCCCAGAAAGATGTCTGCGCCTTCAATGATCTCGCCCAGTGTGCGGGCCGATGTGGGCTGGGCAAACTCAATCTTGTCCTCGTCCATCAACTCGGTGCGGCCTTCATAAACCACGCCGGCCAGGTCGGTCACATAAATGTTTTCACGCGGAATGCCGAGTTTGAGCAGCA
>JAYSYH010000216.1:0-40909 GCA_043716645.1 Betaproteobacteria bacterium
GCTTCGATGATGTGCAGGATGAGGTCGCGGCCGTCGCTGGTGGCCGTGATGTCGAGGAATGTCAGCTCGTCTGCCCCTTGCTTGTTGTACCGGGCGGCAATCTCCACCGGGTCGCCCGCGTCGCGCAGTTCGACGAAGTTGACGCCCTTGACGACACGGCCGCCGGTGACGTCGAGGCAGGGAATGACACGTTTACAGAGCATTTCGCCATTATCAACGTAGCCTCGACCCCCTCACGTGCGGGGTCCGTTGCGCAGAGCGGCTTGTCATTCTCGCGATCCGCGATACCCTTCCTATCAAGCCATTTCGCCCAACCTTTCGGAGATTAGCGTGACCAAATTCGCTGTTTTGACCTCGACCGCCGTTGCTCTGCTGGCCCTCACCGCCATGCCGGTATTGGCCGTCACGACCGTTTACACCGCCACTTTGTTTGGCTCGACGGAAGCTACACCCAACAGCTCGCCCGCCATCGGTCTGGGCATCGTTACCTTCGACGATGTAGTGCCGCTGTCCCCGACGATGAAGGTGAGCCTGCAGTACTTTGGCTTGATTGGTGGAACCGTCACTGGTGCGCACATACATTGCTGCACGGCGACTGCGGGCAGCGGTACTTCCGGAGTCGTTCAAGACTTCATGGGTTCGGGCTTCCCAACCATGCCGAACTATGGCAACTTCGACTTCACGTTCACATTGGCTCCTGCCACGTTTGCCACGCTCACAGCGGGTGCGGCTGGTGGCAAGGCTTACCTGAATATTCATAACACGGGGTTTGGGGGCGGCGAAATCCGCGGGTTCCTGAATGCTGCACCGGTACCAGAGCCAAGCACCTACGGCCTGATGGCAGCGGGCCTGCTGGCGATCGGCGCGTTTGCCCGTCGCCGTCGCCAAGATTGAGATCGACCCACCGATAGGCCAGCAGCAGCAGCAGCAGCTGGCGGTGCCGACAACGCCCCGATCACGGGGCGTTGTCGTTTTCAGGTTCTGGCGAGCTCGTCGGCGCGTTGCTGACCCGAAACGAAGTCGAGCGCACCGGTGTAGATGCTGCGACCGCAGATCACGCCTTTGACGCCATCGGCTTGCACAGCGCACAGCCGCTCGATGTCGGCAATACCGGACAAGCCACCCGAGGCGAACACCGGGATCGTCAGCACCTGCGCCAGCTTCACAGTGGCCTCGATGTTGATACCGGTGAGCATGCCGTCGCGGCCTATGTCGGTGTAGATCACACCCTCGACGCCGTAGTCCTGGAACTTCTTCGCCAAGTCGATGACTTCGTGCCCCGTCAACTTGCTCCAGCCGTCGGTGGCGACCTTGCCGTCCCTGGCGTCCAGACCGACGATGATGTGGCCGCCGAACGCCGTGCAGGCGTCGCGCAAGAAGCCCGGGCTCTTGACGGCCGCCGTGCCGACGATCACGTAGGTGAGGCCGTCGTCCAGGTAGCGTTCGATGGTGTCCAGGTCGCGGATGCCGCCGCCCAGCTGCACCGGAATCTTGTCACCCACCACCCGCAGAATGGCCTTGATGGCGGGCTCATTGATGGGTTTGCCCGCAAAGGCTCCGTTCAGATCCACGAGGTGCAGGCGGCGCGCGCCGGCGTCGAGCCAGCGCTGCGCCATGGCCGCGGGGTCTTCACCGAAAGTGGTGGAGACATTCATGTCCCCTTTTTCCAGGCGGACGCAGTGTCCGTCCTTGAGGTCGATGGCCGGGATGAGCAGCATGGATGGGCCGAGGCTTAAGGTTGCCAGTGAAGGAAGTTGCGGTACAGGGCCAGCCCCTGTTCGGCACTTTTTTCCGGGTGGAACTGGGTGGCAAAAATGTTATCCCGCGCCACGGCGCAGGTAAAGGGCGCGCCGTACTCGGTCTGACCAGCGCAGTGCCGCGGGTCGGTCGGCGCGGCGTAATAACTGTGTACGAAATAGAACCAGCTGTCATCGGGAACACCGGCCCACAACGCGTGAACCTGCCGCTGCAGATGCGGGCTTTTCGTCTGGCGCACGCGGTTCCAGCCCATCTGCGGCACCTTGTAGCGACTGCCGTCGGGCTGCAACTGGCCGGCCAGTTGGAAGCGCCGTACCTGGCCCGGTATCAGGCCCAGACCGGGCGTGTCCTGCTCTTCGCTGTGGTCCAGCAGCATCTGCATCCCCACGCACACACCCAGTAGCGGCTTGTTCGCGGCGGCGTGCAACACAGCATCCTGCAAACCGGACTCGTGCAGCTCGCGCATGCAGTCGCGCATCGCACCCTGGCCGGGCAGCACCACGCGGTCGGCGGCCAACACGGCTTGCGGGCTGCGGGTGACGACGACATCGATGCCGCTGCCTTTGGCCACGTGCAGCATCGCCTGCGAGACAGAACGCAGGTTGCCCATGCCGTAGTCCACCACCGCCACCACACTCATGTCAGAGCGAGCCTTTCGTCGACGGGATGACGCCCGCCGAACGCGGGTCGGCCGTCAGTGCCATGCGCATGGCACGCGCGAAGGCCTTGAAGATGGTTTCGCACTGGTGGTGTGCGTTGTCGCCCTTCAAGTTGTCGATGTGCAGCGTGACTAGCGCATGGTTGACGAAACCCTGGAAAAACTCGTAGGTCAACTGGGTGTCGAAGGCACCCACCATGCCGGACTTGAAAGGCACGTTCATGTGCAGGCCAGGGCGGCCGGAAAAGTCGATCACCACGCGCGACAGCGCCTCGTCCAGCGGCACGTAGCTGTGGCCGTAGCGCGTGATGCCGGTCTTGTCGCCCACCGCCTGCGCCACCGCCATGCCCAGCGTGATGCCGACGTCTTCCACCGTATGGTGGCCGTCGATGTGCAGGTCGCCGGCGGCCTGGATGTCGAGGTCGATCAGGCCGTGGCGGGCGATCTGGTCGAGCATGTGGTCGAAGAAGCCGATACCGGTAGCGAGCTGGGCGGCACCGGTACCGTCCAGATCGATGCGCGCACGGATCTGCGTTTCCTTGGTGTTGCGGGTGACATCGGCGGTGCGGTTCGTCATGGGCGGGCTCTTACAGGCTGGCTTGCAGGGCGCGGATCATCGCGTCATTCTCGGCGGGCGCGCCCACGGTCAGACGCAGGCAGTTGGCCAGCAGCGGGTGCAGGCCGGCGATGTGCTTGACCAGCACGCCGCGCGCCTTCATGCCTTCGAAAGCGCGCTGCGAATCGGGCACGCGCACCAGAATCATGTTGGCCTCGCTGGGCCACGCGTGCAGGCTGGGCAGGTCGCGCAGCGCGGCTTGCAGGCGGTCACGTTCGCTGCGCAGCAGTGCAGCCTGGCGGGCGTATTCGTCGGCGTGTTCCAGCGCGTACAGCGCAGCGGTAGCGTTCAGCACGCTGACGTTGTAAGGCGGGCGCACCTTGTCGATCTCGTCGATCAACGCCGCTGCGCCGCACAGATAGCCCAGGCGCACACCGGCCAGGCCGAACTTGGACAGCGTGCGCAGCACCAGCACGTGGTCGTGCGTTGGCATGCGCTGCATCCAGCTGCGCATGGCGAAGGGCTGGTAGGCCTCGTCGAAAACCACCAGCCCGTTCTGCGCGCCCACCGCCGCGACGATGCGGTCGATGATGGCGTCGTCGAACAGGTTGGCCGTCGGGTTGTTCGGGTAGGCGATGTAGGTGATGGCCGGGCGGTGCTTCTCGATAGCGGCCAGCATCGCTGTTTCGTCGAGTTCGAAGTCAGCGGTCAGCGGCACGCCGACGAACTGAAGGCCGCGCAACTTCGCCGACATCTCGTACATCACGAAGCCCGGCAGCGGCGCCAGCACGGTGGCGCCCGGCAGGTCGCAGGCCGCGCTGAGGATGTCGATCAGCTCATCCGAGCCATTGCCGATGACCAGCTTGCAGCCAGCGGGCAGATCGACATGCTGCGCCAGCGCCGCCGCCACATCGGCCACGCACTGCGCCGGGTAGCGGTTGATGGCTGCGCGTCCCAGGCGGTCGCCCAGTTCGCGCTGCAGCTCAGGCGGCAGGCTGAACGGGTTCTCCATCGCGTCGAGCTTGATGAAGCCGGCGCTGGGCTGGATGGCGTAGGCGTGCATGCTTTGCACGTCCTGGCGAACGGTATTCTGGATGCGCTTGCTCAGTTGTTCGGCCGGTGTTGGCGCAGGTGTTGGCGCAGGTGATGACGCAGGTGCCACTGCTGCCGCTGCTGCCGACAAACGCAACTCGGCCGCCTGCGCGTGGGCCTGCAGGCCTTCGCCGTAAGCCAGCTCGGCGGCGATCGGACCCAACACCTGCGCACCGGCGGCGCTGACTTCGATCAAGCTGCTGCGTTTGCAAAAGTCGTAAACGCCCAGCGGCGAACTGAAGCGCGCGGTGCCCGAGGTCGGCAGCACGTGGTTCGGACCGGCGCAGTAGTCGCCCAGGCTTTCGCTGGTGTAGGCGCCCAGGAAGATGGCGCCGGCGTGGCGCAATAGCGGTTCCCAGCGGTGCGGCTCGCGCGAGCTGACTTCAAGGTGCTCGGGGGCGATGCGGTTGCTGATGGCGCAGGCTTCTTCCATCGACCGCGTGTGGATCAGCGCGCCGCGGCCTTCCAGGCTGGCGCGGATGACGGCGCGCCGCGGCATGCCGGGCAGCAGGCGGTTGATGGCGGCGTGCACCGCGGCGATGTAGTCGGCATCGGGGCACAGCAGGATGCTCTGCGCCAGTTCGTCGTGCTCGGCCTGGCTGAACAGGTCCATCGCCACCCAGTCGGCCGGCGTGCTGCCGTCGGCCAGCACCAGAATCTCGCTGGGCCCGGCAATCATGTCGATGCCGACCTGGCCGAAGACACGGCGTTTGGCGCTGGCGACGTAGGCGTTGCCGGGGCCGGTGATCTTGTCCACGCGTGGCACCGTGGCCGTGCCGTAGGCCAGTGCCGCCACCGCCTGCGCGCCGCCGATCGTGAAGACGCGGTGCACGCCGGCCACCTGCGCGGCGGCCAGCACCAGGGCGTTCCTTTCGCCACGGGGCGTTGGAACGACCATCACGATCTCGGGCACGCCCGCCACGTGCGCCGGTATCGCGCTCATCAGCACGCTGCTTGGGTAGGCCGCCTTGCCGCCCGGCACGTAGATGCCCACGCGGTCCAGCGGCGTGACCTTCTGACCCAGCAGGCTGCCGTCGCCGTCGCGGTACTGCCAACTGCGGCTGGTGGCTTCCAGCTGGCGCTGGTGGTAGCTGCGCACGCGGTCGGCAGCGGCCTGCAAGGCCGTGCGCTGGGCCGGGGTGATGGCCGCCAGCGCGGTCTGCAGTTCGGCGGGCGTGATCTCCAGCGCGGCCACGCTGTCGGCATGCACGCCGTCAAAGCGGGCGGTCAGTTCCAGCACGGCGGCGTCGCCTCGCAGACGTACATCGGCCACGATGTCGGCCACGCGGGTTTCGATGGCCGCGTCGGTCTCGGCCGACCAGTGCAGCACACGCTGGAAGCTGGCTTCGAAAACGGCGTCGGCCGTCGCCAGCCGGCGGATGTTGACGGCGCTCATGTCGATGGTCCAGTCCGTGCCTCGACAGCCGCTTCGAAGTCGTCGATCAAGCCGCGCAGCGCCTCACGCTTGAGCTTCAAGGCCGCCGGGTTCACCACCAGTCGCGAGCTGATGTCCATGATCTTTTCCACCTCGACCAGCCGGTTGGCTTTCAGCGTGCTGCCGGTAGAGACGAGATCGACGATGGCATCGGCCAGCCCGGTCAGTGGCGCCAGTTCCATCGAACCGTAGAGCTTGATCAAGTCCACATGTACGCCCTTGGTGGCGAAATGCTGGCGCGCGATGTGGGTGTACTTGGTGGCCACGCGGATGCGCGAACCCTGGCGCACGGCGGTGGCGTAGTCGAAGTCGGCGCGGGTGGCAACGCTCATGCGGCAGCGGGCAATTTGCAGGTCCAGCGGGCGGTACAGGCCCACCGCGCCACCGACCCCGGCCGCGGCGCTGTGTTCCAGCAGGATGTCGAAGCCGGCCACGCCCAGGTCGGCCCCGCCGTGCTCCACGTAGGTGGGCACGTCACTGGCGCGCACCAGCACCACCTGCAGATCGGGCCGACTGGTGCCGATGATCAGTTTGCGGCTCTTTTCGGGGTCTTCCAGCACCTCGATGCCGGCGGCGCGCAGCAGCGGCAGCGAATCGTCAAAGATGCGGCCCTTGGACAGTGCAAGCGTGATCATCGGTGTGGCGTTTTCGTGCATACAACCGGTGCCCTTCAGCCGAACCCCGGACCCCGCCTGACCGGAGCGCAGCGGTTCCCCGCGGCGCACCGCAGGGTGGGTCAGTGTTGGTGGGGTACGGCGACACCCGCCGCGGGCGTCGCTGCAGGCGCGGGCGCAAATTCGGCGGGGGTGAGGGTCTTCATCGAAAGGGCATGAATTTGCTCGCGCATTCTATCGCCCAGGGCCGCGTAAACCCGCTGGTGGCGACGCACCCGGGACAGCCCTTCGAATTCGGCGCTGACGATGGTGGCAAAGAAATGCTGACCGTCGCCTTCCAGTTCCAGGTGCTCGCAAGGCAGACCGGCAGCGATGAACGCGCGGACTTCGTCGGGGGTCGGATTTGCCATGCCGGTATTGTCTACGAGCGGAGCTTGTAGCCGCTGGCGAGCAGGCGCAGAGCGATGCCGGCGACCACGATGAAACTCACGCCGACGACGGCCAGACTCAGGAATGGCGACACGTCGCTGGCACCGAAAAAGCCGCGCCGGAAGCCGTCGATCATGTAGAAAAACGGGTTCAGGTGGCTGGCCGCCTGCCACAGCCCGGGCAGCGTATGCACCGAGTAGAAAACACCCGACAAGAAGGTCATGGGCATGATGACGAAGTTCTGGAAGGCCGCCATCTGATCGAACCTGTCGGCCCACAAACCGGCGATGACACCCAGCGAGCCCAGCATGCCGGCGCCGAGTGCAGCAAAGGTCAATATCCACCACGGCTCGGCCAGCCGCAGCGGCGCAAACCAGATCGTCACCAGCAGCACGCCCGTGCCCACTGCCAGCCCGCGCACCATCGCCGCGCCCACGTAGGCCGCAAACCACGCGCCGTGCGACAGCGGTGTGACCAGCAGGAACACGATGTTGCCGGTGATCTTGCTTTGCACCAGTGAACTGCTGCTGTTGGCGAAGGCGTTCTGCAGCACGCTCATCATCACCAGGCCAGGCAACAGGAAGCTGGTGTAGGCGACGCCGGGGAAGGCCTCGACATGCTGGTCGAGCACGTGGCCGAAGATCAGCATGTACATCACCGACGTGAGCACCGGTGCGGCCACGGTCTGGAAGGCGACGTTCCAGAAGCGCAGGATCTCTTTGCGGAACAGCGTGCCGGTGCCTGCGAAGTTCATGCTCATGCCGCGAGTTCGGTCCTGGCGTCAGCGCCCTGCATGATTTCCAGGAAGACGTCCTCGAGATCGGCGCGGCCGATCTCGAGGTCTTCCACCTTGACGCCGCTGCTGCGCAGCGTGGCCAGCATGGTCTCGACCTCGGCAGCGTCGCGGGCCTTCGCCTGCACCGTGCGGCCGGTGACGCGCGCGATAGCGGCAACGTCAGGCGGCAGCACGTCATCGGTCTTGAAGCGCAGCATGGTGCTGGCGCGGCCGGCCAGCAGCGCGCTGGTGCTGTCCAGCGCCACCACGCGGCCCTGCTTCAACATCGCGATGCGCCCGCACAGCGCCTCGGCCTCTTCCAGGTAGTGCGTGGTCAACAGCACGGTGTGGCCCTCGCGATTCAGCTTGCTGATGAAAGCCCACAGCGTCTGGCGCAGTTCGACATCGACGCCGGCCGTGGGTTCGTCCAGCACGATGACCGGCGGCTTGTGCACCAGCGCCTGCGCCACCAGCACGCGGCGCTTCATGCCGCCGCTGAGTTGTCGCATGTTCGAGCCGGCCTTGTCCAACAGACCCAAAGCGGCCAGCAGTTCCTCGATCCAGGCGTCGTTGTGGCGGATGCCGAAGTAGCCGCTCTGGATGCGCAGCGTTTCCATCACGTTGAAGAACGGATCGAAGACCAGTTCCTGCGGCACGATGCCCAGCGCACTGCGGGCGGCGGCGTAGTCGTCGACCACGTCGTGGCCCATCACCGTGACGTGCCCGCCAGTGGCCCGGCCCAGGCCGGCCAGCACCGATATCAGCGTGGTCTTGCCGGCGCCGTTGGGACCCAGCAGACCAAAGAACTCGCCCTGGCAGATGTCGAAAGAAACGCCGTCCAGGGCCCGCAGGCTGCCACGGGCGCCGCGATAGACCTTGCTGACGTTGTCGAAGTGGACGGCGACGGGCGCGGGAGAAAAAGTGGACGTTGGGCTCTGCATGGAAAGCAGGATTGTAGGCAGGCGCAACGCGCCGGGCCGGTGCCAGAATGGTGGTAACAACGCCCACCCATGGCCACCGCCAAGACCACCAAAGCCCCCCGCCGCACCGCCGAGCGCATCCTGGAGGTGACGCTGGCGCTCTTCAACCGCTACGGCGAACCCAACGTCAGCACCACGCTGATTTCGGCCGAATTGGGCATCAGCCCGGGCAATCTGTACTACCACTACCCGGCCAAGGACGAGCTGATCAATTCGCTCTTCGACCGTTATGAAAAGGCGCTGAACGAGATCCTGCCGGCGGCCGATGGTGCCCGGAACGTCGAAGACGCCTGGCTCTTTTTCCACATGCTGTTCGAGCTGATCTGGGCCTACCGTTTCCTGTACCGCGACCTGAACGACCTGCTCAGCAAGAACCGCCGGCTGGAAACGCATTTCCAGTTCGTGCTGAAGCACAAGGCCCGTGCGATGCACGGCTTGCTGGACGGCCTGTCGCGCTTTGGCGTGGCGCGGCTGACCCGTGCCGACGCGGGGCCGCTGGCGACATCGATGGTGGTCGTCGTCACCTACTGGCTCAGTTTCGAATATGTGCGCGACCCGCGCCACGCGCTGGAAGCCGAGGCCGCAGCGGCTTCGATGGGCCGTGGCGCCTTCCACGCGCTGGCCCTGCTGATGCCGCACCTGGACGAGGCGTCGCGCACCCATTTGCGCGCGTTGGCGGCGGCCTACCTGCCGGCTTGAGGCCTTGGCCCCGCGCGTGGGCCAACGCACCGACCTGACAGCCCTCAAGGGCGCAAGCTGCAGTCGGTCAGAAAACCACTTCGCGAGCCACGCCGACATGCGCCAACCCAAGGAAATCAACCCATGACCACCCACCACGCCGTCGTCTTCATCACCCACGAAAACGCCCAGGTGCTTCAGTTCGACACCGAACATGTCGAAGCCCAGATGATCAAGGCGCACACCCACCACACGAAACAGCACGGCAGCCAGGTGCGCAGCGAACACGAGTTCTTCGGCCAGGTGTGTGACGCGCTGGACGGCATTGCCGAAGTGCTGGTCGTGGCGTCGCACACCGGGCTGGCCGACTTCCAGCATTACGTGCGCAAACACCGCGCGGCGCTGCTGCCGAAGATCGTCGACTTCCAGGTGGTCGACCACCCGACCGAGAATCAACTCGTTGCCTTGGCGCGCCAGTTCTTCCTGAAACACGACCGCATGGCCGGCAAACCGACCCCGACCCCGACATCTACCGCGCCGTAAGACCAGCTGCTGCTGCTTCCCCTTGTCCGTCAGACGCGGGCCAGCAGCAGCGCCACTTCCTGCTGGCCGTCAAAGCGCTCACCCAGCAAACGCAGGCGCTCCAGTTCGGCGCGAGCCGCGGCCTTGTTGCCAGCCTTGATCTGGATCTTGGCCAGCGTCAGGCGCAAGGCCGGCGCATCGGGCGACAGCGTGACGGCGCGTTTTTGAATTTCGAGCGCTTTGCCGACCTCGTTGCTTTCCGCCAGCAGCAAGGCCCAGGTGTCCATCATCACCGGCACATCGGGCAGCAACTGATTGGCCCGCTCGGCACGGGCCATGGCGCCCGGCTTGTTCAGGCCACGCAAAGCCCAGGCCAGGTTGTTCAGCGCCAGCGCGTTGTCCGGGTGCACCTTCAGCACCTGCAGGAAAGTGGCCTCGGCGACACCGAAGTCGCGGTCCTTCGACGCGCGGCCACCGACGTGGAACATGAACTGCACGTCCTTCGGATGGTCGCGCGTCCAGGATGCCGCAAAGCCTTGCGCGGCCGGCTTGTCGGCTTCCAGCAAGGCGCTGTACAGCCGCTGGGCCAGCGCGGTGGTCGGCTGCTTGCGGACCGCCGAGCGGTAAGCGGCAGCGGCCGCCGCCCAGGCCTTGCGGCTGGCTTCGATGTCGCCCAGCAGTTCGTCGCCGGCGGCTGACGCGTCCTTGCGCGCCTGAAGGCCGCGCGCCAGCTTGATCGCTTCATCGAAGCGCCCGCCCAGCACGTACAGCGCCGCGGCACGTTGCACCACGTCCACCGCATCGGGCGCAACACCGAGCGCGTTGCGGATGGCCTGCCCGGCAGCAGCGTCATCCTTAGCGCCGAAATAAGCCCGGGCCAGCCCGAGGTAGGCGTCGGCCGACTTGGGCGACCGCGCCACCAGCTTGCTGTAGGAAGCCAGCGCCTGCGGCGTCTGCCCGGCAGCGAACTGCGCCCGTGCCAGCGCTTCCAGTATTTCCAGGTCGTTCGGTAAGGCAGTGGCCGCATCCACCGCAGCGGCCAAAGCCGGCTTGTAGTCTTCCTTGCTGAGGTGGTAGCCGACCAGCCGGCGGCGCAACAAGGCCTCTGACGGACTGGCTGCCACGGCCCGCGCGAGCAGCGCTGCAACCTCGGCCTTGGGTTTGCCGACCTGCTCGTCGATGGCCGCCAGCGCCACCAGGGCCTGGCTGTTGGCGGGATCGTTCTCCAACAGCTTCTCGAAGCGCGCACGGGCCTGCGCGGGCTTCTTTTCGCGCATGTCCAGCGCCGCCAGTCCGTCAATGGCCGGGAAAAACTTGGCATCGTTGGCCAGCGCCCTTTCGTATTCGGCGCGCGCAGCCGGCAGATCGCCTTGTTTGGCCAGAATCTGCGCGCGCAACTGGGTGGCCTGCGGGTTGCCCGGCTCCTTGCGCTCCAGGCTGTCAACGGCCTTCAGTGCGCCGCTGAAATCACCCAGGTTCAAGCGGGCCGCAACCAGCGCCAGGTCGGCGACGGTCCCGGCATCGGCTTTCGCGATCGCCTCAAGCTGGCCGAGACCCGCCGACGGATTGCCTTTGCCGAACTGGGCCAGCGCCAGTTCGGTGCTGCTGCCGGCGTGTTTCAACTTCGCTGCGCGCTCGAACAGCGGTTCGGCTTTGCGTTCGTTGCCCGCCAAGAGCTGGGCGCTTCCGGCCAAGGCCAGCGTCCGGCCGTCTGGCGCCTGGCCATCCAGCAAGGGCTGCAATGCATCCAACGCCGCCTCGGGCTTGCCCGCCATGACCCGAGCGCGGGCCAGCAACTGGCGGCCGGGCACGAAGGCCGGCGCCAGTCTGACCAGCTTTTCCAGATATTGCTCGGCCTGTGCAGCCTGCTTGTGCTGCAGCGCGGCGATGCCGGCCAGCTGCAGGATGTGGGGGTCTTCGGGATACCGGCTGGCCAGGGTCAGGCTGATGTCGTAGGCGGTCTTGTGGTCACCCTGTGCCGAGGCCAGCCTGGCCTCGAAATACTGGGTCTGCGGATGCCGGGGTCGCGTGCTTTTGAGCGCCGCCAACTGCTGCCGCGCCGCCGCCAGATCGTTCTGCGTCAACAGCTGGGTGAGCAGCGCAACCGCGGCCGGCAGGTGGTTGGGCTGGGCCGCCAGCGCAGCGCGATAGGCTGCGCCTGCGCCTGCGCTGTCTTGTTTGGCGAACTCCAGCAACTCACCTTTCAGCACCAGCGCGTCGGCGTCGGCGGGCAGACGGATCAAGACCTGGTCCGCCAGACTCGCGGCCGCTGCGAAATCACCCCGGTTGGTCAGCATGCGGGCGCGCACCACCATGGCCGGGGCGTGGTCGGGCTGGGCGCGCAGCGCTTGCTCGATCAGCGCATCGGCTGCCGGTTCATCGCCCAGCGCAGCCGCTGCCTGGGCTGCGCTGGTCTTCAGCTGGGCCACCGCCGCCACACTCTGCATTTTGGCGTTGTAGTCCAGCACCAGCACCTTCCTGGGGTCGCCCGATGCCAGCAGCGCCTTGGCCAGCACCGGCACCAGTTCGTCCTCGGGATACTGGCCTTCGCGGGCCTTCGTGAGTTCGACGACGGCGGCCACCGGGTCTTCCAGATCCAGCAGCGCGCGGCCCAGCAGAAACCGCGCTTCGGCCGATTCGGGTTGGGCGCGCAAGGCATTCTTCAACTCGATGACCGCCGACGGCAGATCGGGCTTCTGCAGGTGTTGCCGGGCGGCGACCAGTGCTTCGCTCCCGTCAGGTTTCGCACTGCAGGCCTGCAACGCCACGCAGGCGACCAGCGCACAAGCTTTGATCCAACCCGGCAGGCAATCCGTCATTTCGGCCTCCAATGTTCAATGCAAGGGGTCGCGCCGGTGTCGGAGACATTTACACCGGACCGGTTCTCAGACGGGCGCGAATAACGAAATGCCAGTGTATTCAACGACATACCCCGTGCTGGCACGAACCATGCATATTTTTATAATGAGCCGTGGGAATACCCTAGGCTGTGTTCATACCCATCCCTAATTCAAGGAGCTGATGTGATGAGAAAACTGTTGAGTTCTTTATTGCTGGCAGCGGTGGCGGTGTTGGGCACAGCAGCCCAAGCAGCCACCTTTGTCAGCGGCGATCTGTTCGCGTCCACTGCCAGTGGTTCTGTGACGGTGTATTCCAACACCGGGGTGTTCAAGGCCACGTTGAACACCGGCTTGGGCGGATACACGACTGGTTCAACCTTCGATGCATCCGGTAATTTCTACGTCACCGCGTTCTCGGCTGGCCAAATCGCGAAATTCGACACCACCGGCACGTTGACGAATTCGAATTGGGCGGGGGGCACCGGACTGGCCAGTCCCGAGTCCATCGTTTTCGACGCCAGCGGCAACGCCTACATCGGCAACGCCAATGCGGGCAAGATCACGAAGGTCAGTTCATCGGGCGCTTTGCTGGCCAACTTCACCACGCTGCAGAACACCGACTGGATCGACCTGGCGGCCGACCAGAAAACACTGATCTACAGCAACGAAGGCAGCGTCATCCGCAAGTTGGACACGACCACGCTGGTCGACACCGTGTTCGCATCGGGTGTGGGTATCAACAGTTACGCCAAACGCATACGCCCCAACGGCGACCTGATGGTGGCCAACAGCGACGGCAAGGTCTACCGCTACAACAGCAGCGGTGTCTTGCAGCAGACCTACGCGGTCGGCCTGGGCTCGGTTTTCGCGCTGAACCTCGATCCTGACGGCACGTCGTTCTGGACCGGCCAGACCGGTGGGGCCAACTTGCGCCGGGTCGATATCGCCACCGGATCGACGCTGACCACCTTCGCCACCGCCGGCAACCTGTTCGGCCTGTCGGTGCTGGGTGAAGTGCAGGCCGGCGGCGGCGGCTGCACGGTCAATTGCGGCGGCGGCACGACGCCTGAACCGGGCTCGCTGGCACTGGCCGCCACGGCATTGGGCCTGCTGGGCTACGGCGCTCGCCGCCGGCGCGCCTGAAACGGCACCGTCCTCTCGCATTTTGGAAACCCCGCTTCGGCGGGGTTTTTCGTTGTGCAACGGGTGACAAGTGACGGGTGACCGGCCGTGTCCGGCGCCCTGCGCCGGGCTCATCGCGGATCAATGCCGTGAGCCGTTATCGTGCGGGCGGTGCCAGTCCCCGTCCCGTCCACCGATCCCACCCGCTCCAGCGACACCCTCAGCCCGCGCGACCGCCGGGCCTTGCTGGCCACGCTGGTGGCCATCTTCCTGGGCTCGCTGGACACGGCCATCGCGAACACCGCGCTGCCGGCCATCGCGGCCGATCTGCAGGCCACGCCGGCCACGTCGATCTGGATCGTTAACGCTTACCAGATGGCCATCGTGGCCACGCTGCTGCCGTTTGCGGCACTGGGCGACTTGTGGGGGCCGCGCAAAGTGTTCCTGGGCGGGCTGGCCTTTTTCATGCTGGCGTCCGGGGGCTGCGCGCTGGCCGACAGCCTGGTCACGCTGACGCTGGCGCGCGCGCTGCAAGGTGTCGGCGCCAGCGCGATCATGGCCGTCAACATCGCGCTGATCCGGCTGATCTACCCGGCGCACCGCCTGGGTCGCGGTGTCGGGCTGAACGCTCTGGCGGTCGGCGTCGGTTTCGCGATCGGGCCGACGGTGGCCTCGTTGGTGCTGAGCGTAGCGGGCTGGCCCTGGCTGTTCGCCATCAACGTGCCGCTGGGGCTGCTGTGCTTCGCGTTCGCGCTACCGGCGTTGCCGCTCAGTGAGCCGCGCGGCCACGCCTTCGATCCGGCGACCGCGGTGCTGACGGCGGTGGCGTTCTCAGCGCTGATCCTGGCGTTGGGCGCAGCCACGCAGCGCGAAGACGCGCGCTGGGTGGCCGCCGCGCTGCTGACCACGCTGGTGGCCGGTGCCCTGCTGCTGCGCCGCCAGGCCGGCCACCCCGCGCCGATGCTGCCGGTGGACCTGCTGCGTCGGCCGCTGTTCGCGCTGTCGGCCATCACGTCGATGTGTTCTTTCGCCACCCAGGGCCTGGCGCTGGTGTCGCTACCGTTCTACTTCGAGCAGGTGCTGCACCGTGACCCGATCGAAACCGGGTTCCTGATGACGCCGTGGGCGGTGGTGGTAGCCGCTGCAGCGCCCTTTGCCGGCCGGCTGTCAGACCGCCACGCGCCGGGTCTGCTGGGGGGCATCGGCCTTACCGTTCTGGCCGTCGGCATGGCTTCGCTGGCGCTGCTGCCGGCCAACCCCAGCGGGCTGGACATCGTGCTGCGCATGGCGCTGTGCGGACTGGGCTTCGGCTTCTTCCAGTCGCCCAACCTGCGCGCGCTGATGGCCAGCGCACCGCCCGAACGCGCCGGTGGCGCCAGCGGTGTCATCGCGATGGGCCGCTTGCTCGGCCAGGCCAGCGGCGCGGCGCTGGTGGCGCTGTGTTTCGGCCTGGCCGGTGCACAAGGCGCGGTCTGGGCGCTGTGGCTGGGCGCCGGTACGGCCACGCTGGCAGCCATCGCCAGCACCGCACGGCTGTGGGCTCGATAGGCGCGGTCCGAACGCCCGTGCGGCACCCGTGCGGCCGAAGCCGGCACCTAGAATCGCGCCCCCACCCTTGCAAGCCACCATGTTCAAGAACGCGCTCGTCTACCGCATCGACCACTGGGAACAGCCCCCGCACACCGACATCGAAGCCAAACTGGCCGGGGCGCGCTTCATCGCCTGCAGCGCCACACAACCCGAGTCGCACGGCTTCGTCGAACCTCGTGGGCTAAAGGACGGCAACCACCAGGGCGCGCTGCTGGAAAGCGTCGGCGGACAACTGATCCTGCAGCTGTGCAGCGAAACCAAGGGCGTGCCCAGCGGCGTGGTGAAAGACCAGCTGGAAGTGCGGCTGAAGGACATCGAAACGCAGACCGGCCGGCGCCCCAAGGGCAAGATGGTGAAAGAGCTGAAGGAAGAGATCGTGCACAGCCTGCTGCCGCGCGCCTTCCCCAAGCGCGGCAACACGCTGATCTGGATCGACCTGACCGGGCAGCGCATCGTCATCGGCGCGGCTAGCGCGAAGAAGGCCGACCGGGTGCTGACGCAGCTGACCGACCTGCTCGGCGGCGGCCTGCGTCTGACGCAGCTGCAGACCGAACTGTCACCCGCCACGGCGATGTCGACGTGGCTGAGCCAGCAGGAAGCGCCGGCCGGTTTCAGCATCGACCGCGAGTGCGAACTGAAGCAGCCCGACAGCGAAAAAGCCGCCGTGCGCTACGCCCGCCACACGCTGGACATCGCCGAGGTGGGCCAGCACATCCAGCAGGGCAAGCTGCCCACGCAATTGGCGATGACTTGGAGCGGCCGCGTCAGCTTCGTGCTGACCGAGGCGCTGGCAATCAAGAAGATCAAGCTGTTGGACGTGGTGCTGGAAGCCAACCAAGGCGCGTATGGCGGAAAAGGCGATGGCAAGGACGATGGCGGTTTCGACGCCGATGTGGCGCTGACCACCGGTGAGTTGCGCCGTCTGTTGCCCGACTTGATCGAGGCGTTGGGCGGCGAACCGTCACGGGTTCCAGCGGCGCAGGCAAAATCGGCGTTTTGAAGTGAGAAGGCAAGCACCGTGGATCTGCAGGTACCGATCACCATCAACGATGAACTGACCGAAGAGGTCATCGTCGGCAAGGCAGCACTGAACCTGGCCAGCGGCGAGATCGGCCGCATCGACTACGCCGACTGGGACGTCGAAACCCAGGGTCCGCCGTTCGAAAGCGAGGACTACGAATTCACCAGCGGCACCTTGTCCAACGCCGGCAAGGACGTGGAATTCCGTGTCGACGTGAACAAGGTCACCGGGCAGTATTCGGTCAGTGCCAACGAGTTGCTGGAAATCAAGGTGCGCGCGGCGGCGCTGTTCGCCGGCATCACCAGCAAGGAGTTGGCGCACAAGGTGCGCGGCGCAGCGCCCGAACCGGCAGCAGTACCGCCGGCCCCGCCCAAGCGTTCAGGCGGGCGCGGCCGCTTCCACTGACCGTTCAGCAGCGCCAGGACCGGAGCCTCAATGCGCCCCGCCCGCCTGCACAGCAGCCGCGCCGGCTTTCCTTGCAGGCCTTGCGAACCACAGCACCGCCAGCAGCAACAGGAACAGGCCTGACGAGGCATAGAACAGGTCGGTGGCGGCCATCGTGTAGGCCTGTTGATCAACAGAGCGATTGATGGTGGCCAGCGCCTGTTCGGGGCTTAGACCACCGGCTGTCAGTTGCGCCAGCGTCTGCACGGCGGCACTGTTGCCGCGGTTGACGGTCTCGGCCATCTGCGCGTGGTGCAGCACGGCGCGGTCTTCCCACAGCGTGGTGAACAGCGAGGTGCCGATGGCGCCCGCGGTGATGCGCACGAAGTTCGACAACCCGGCGGCCGACGGCATCTTGTCCGGTGTCAGCCCCGAGAACACGATGGCCTGCAGCGGAATGAAGAAGAAAGCCATCGCCGCGCCCTGCAACACGGTGGGCAGCAGGATGCTGGCAAAGTCGTTTTGCGTGCTGAAGTGCGAGCGCATCCACAAGATCAGCGCGAAGCCGATGAAGGCCACGCTGGCCAGCTTGCGCGGGTCGAAGCGACCCACGTTCTTGCCCACCCAGGGCGACAGCAAGATGGCCAGCACACCCACCGGCGCCGTGGCCAGCCCGGCCCAGGTGGCGGTGTAGCCCATGTACTGCTGCAGCCACAGCGGCAGCAACACCACGTTGCCGAAGAACAAACCATAAGCTACCGACAACGACGTGGTGCCGACGACGAAGTTGCGCCGCGCGAACAGCCGCAAATCGACGATGGGGTGCTTCTCGGTCAGCTCCCAGGCCAGGAAGAACAAGAAGCTGACCACCGCCACCAGCGCCAGGATCTTGATCTCGCCCGACTCGAACCAGCCCAGCTCCTTGCCCTTGTCGATGCAGATCTGCATCGCGCCGACGAACAGCACCAGCAGCACCAGGCCGACACGGTCCAGCGGCACGCGGCGCGGCCCCGGGTCGCGCTTGCGGTAGATCGACCAGGTCAGCGCGGCGGCGAACAGGCCCACCGGCAGGTTGATGTAGAAGATCCACGGCCAGGAAATGTTGTCGGTGATCCAGCCGCCCAGCAACGGCCCGGCCACCGGTGCCACCAGCACCGTCACCGCCCACATTGCCATCGCGGTGCCGGCTTTCGCGGCCGGATAGCTGGCCAGTAGCAGGGTCTGCGACAGCGGAATCATCGGCCCGGCCACCAGCCCCTGCAGCACGCGGAAAGCAATCAGCGACTCGATGTTCGGGGCCAGCCCGCACAGCCACGAAGCCAGCACGAACAGCAGCACGCTGGCCGTGAACAGGCGCACCTGGCCGAAGCGCTGCGTCAGCCAGCCGGTCAGCGGCACCGAGATGGCGTTGGCCACCGCGAAAGAGGTGATGACCCAGGTGCCCTGCGAAGGACTGACGCCCAGGTCACCGGCGATGGCCGGAATGCTGACGTTGGCGATCGAGGTGTCCAACACATTCATGAAGGTCGCCAGCGCCAGCGCCACCGTGCCCCAGACGCGCTGGCTGCCGGTGAGAGGGGGAAACGCCAGGGGCGGGACCGGCCGCGCGGGGGGCCCGCCAGCCTGTGCCGACGCCGGGCCCGGTGCGGTGGTGGAAGCGGGTGCGGACACGGTCGTCGGGCTCGCTCAGTTCACTGCAGGCGCGGTGCGGCGCTGGCCAGAGCCGCACCGGCGGGCGCCTGGCGCGCCAACTTGGCCGGCGGCTTGCCCGCGAGCCTTGCGGCCGGGCCGCCGTTGGCGCCGATGATGCGCCGCACCTCGGCGTCGGCCGCCGCGTTGTTCGGCTCGAAGACCGCCGTCTGCGTGCTCACCGATGCCTGCGAACCATCGGCCAGCATGCGGCCTTCGGTCTTGCTGATGTCGACCTTGGCGTCCATCGACAGGCCCACGCGCAGCGGGTGCGCTGCAACCTGTTGGGCGTCCAGCGCAATGCGCACCGGCACGCGCTGCACCACCTTGATCCAGTTGCCGGTGGCGTTCTGCGCGGGCAGCAACGCGAAGGCCGCGCCGGTGCCCGCGCCCAGGCCTTCGACGGTGCCGCGGTAAGGCACTTGCTTGCCGTAGACGTCGGCCACCAGTTTCACCGGCTGGCCGATGCGCAGGTTCTGCAACTGGCTTTCCTTGAAGTTGGCCTCGACCCAGACCTGGTTCAGCGCAATCACCGACAGCAACGGCGTGCCGGCCTGCACGCGCTGGCCGAGTTGCACGCTGCGCTTGGCGATGTAGCCATCCACCGGCGATTGCAGATCGGCACGCTTGAGCGCCAAAAAGGCTTCGCGCACACGGGCCGCAGCGCGCGCCACGTTCGGGTGCTGGTCGAGGGTCACGCCATCGGTCAGCACCTGATTCGAAGCCAGCTGCTCGCGCGCCGCCAGCGCCGCCGACTGCGCCGCCGCCACGCTGCTGCGCGCCGTCGTCAACTGGGCACTGACGTGGTTGAACTCTTCCCTGCCCACCGCGCCGCTGGCCAGCAGCGGGCTGCGCCGGTTGACGTCGTCCTGGGCCTTGCCGACTTCGGCCTGGGCGCGCGCCAGGTCGGCTTCGCGCAGCGCAATCTGGGCCTGCAGCGCGCCGTTGTTGGCGTACAGCGAACGCACCTCGCGCACCGTCTGCGCCAGCTGCGCCTCGGCCTGTTCCAGCGCCACCTGCGCGTCGGCCGGGTCCAGCCTGACCAGCGTCTGGCCGGCCTTCACGTGGTCGGTGTCGTCGGCGTTGATGGCCACCACCGTGCCACCGACTTGCGGCGTCAGCTGCACGACGTTGCCCTGCACGTAGGCGTTGTCGGTTGACTCGAAATGGTTCAGCACCAGCGCCCAGTAAGCGGCATAGGCGATGCCGCCCAGCACCACCAAGGCGCCGACGGCCAGCAGCGCCTTCCTGCGCGCGGGGTTGCCGGTGCTGACGGCGACGTTGGTGTTTTCAGGAACATTCATGGCTGACTCCGGACTTCAATGCGGTGTGGCCTCAGACGGGGCCGGGCGCGGCATAGCCGCCGCCCAGTGCGCGGATCAAGGCGATCTGCGCGTCCCAGACACGGGCTTTCAGGTCGGTGGCCTGGCGGCGCTGGTTCAACACCCCGGCTTCGGCATTCAGCACCACCAGGAACGTCGACAGCCCGGCGCGGAAACGCTGCGTGGCCAAGTCATAGGCCGATTCGGCGGCAGCCTGCGCCTGCGCCTGTTCACGCTGCTGCAGCGCAATGGCGCGCAGCGAACTGATCGGGTCGGCCGTCTCGTGCACGGCGTCCAGCACGGCGGCGTTGTAGCTTTCGACGGCGGCGTCCAGGTCGGCCGTCTTGCCGCGCAGGTTGGCGCGCAGCCGGCCGGCGTCGAAGATCGGCAGGCGGATGGCCGGGCCTGCGCCGTACTGCTCGCTGCCCGCGTTGATCAGCCTGTCCAGGCCGATGCTGGCCAGGCCGGCAAATGCCATCAGGTTGATGTTCGGGTAGAAGGCCGCCCGGGCACTGGCGACGTCGCTGCCAGCGGCTTCGATGCGCCAGCGCGCCGCGGTGATGTCGGCGCGGCGGCTCAGCAGGTCGGCAGGCAGATGGGTCGGCAGGCGGGTCGGCAAAGCCATCGAATGGCCCTGCACACCAGCCGTGCCCGGGGCCACCACCAGCGTGCGCAGCGCATGTGGCGGCTGCGCGGTCAGCGCTGCCAGCGCGTGGCGGGTCAGCGTGATCTGCTCGTCGAGCTGCTCGATCTGCAACCGCGCTTCGGGCAAGGCGCCCTCGCCCTGGCGCAGTTCCACCGTGCTGTCCAGGCCGGCCTGCACGCGTTGGCGGATCAGCCCCAGCATCTCGTCGCGCTGCTTCAAGGCGCGTTCGGCAATGGCGCGCTGCTCGAACAGCCGCGACAGTTGCCCGTAGCTGCGCGCCACGTTGCTGGCCAGCACATTGCGCGCGGCCTGCACTTCGGCCTGCGCAGCCCGGCCCGCACCGAGCGCCGCGGCCAATGCAGCGCGGTTGCGGCCGAAAAAATCGAATTCCCAGCCCACGCCTACCTGGGCGTTGACCAGGGTGCGGACGGAGCCGCCCAGCGGCGGCGGGACGATGCTGGTGGCGCTGAAACGCTGGCGCGTCACGTCCACCGCGCCGTTGACCTGCAGACCCGTGCTGGCTTGCACCGTGGCGGCCGTCGCCAGCGCACGTTCCACGCGGGCCTGCGCACCGCGCAAGCCGGGGCTTCCAGCCAGAGCGCGTTCGACCAGTGCGGTGAGTTGGGGGTCGCCGTAGCCGCGCCACCAGTCGGCAGAAACTGCAGGCTCGGCGGCTACAGTCGCAAGCAGCCCGGCCTGCGCTGGCGCCAGCATCACCGCGCCCGGCGCAATGCCGGCAGGGCTGGCGCAGCCGGTCAGGGTCATCGCGGCGCTGCAGGCCAAGGCCAAGGCCGAAACGGCCCAGGTCGGCAGGCCAACCGCGGAAAATTCTTGTAGGGTCTTCATTTGCTCAGTCAAGTATTCGCAGACGCCTGATCGGCAGCCCGCAGCGCTTCGCCGTTGGCAGCCAGGCGCTGCAGATAGCCCTTCAGCGCCAGCCATTCGGTCTTGGAAAAGCCAGCCAGATGGGCGTTCAGCACATCGGCCAGCACGGCCGGCACTTCAACGATGGCGACCTCACCCTGCGGCGTCAGTTCCACCTGCACCACGCGCCGGTCATCGGCTGAACGCACGCGCTTGCAGAACTGCTTTTTTTCCAGCCGATCCAGCATGCGGGTCATGGCCCCGGCGTCGATGAACATGCCGCGCGCCAGCTCGGCCACCGGCATCGAACCCTCTCTCTTCAGCATCAGCAGCGGGCCCCACTGCGCACTGGTCAGCCCGTGCGGATCGAGGCGCCTGTCGGCCTGGCAGACGATGGAGCCGACCACCCGCTTCATCAGGTAGCCCACGCTGTCGCTGCCGGCATGCGCACCGGCGGTGTAAAACTGAACAGGGGGTGCTGATCGGGCCAAAGCAAGCTCCGGGTTAACGCTAGGTCGAGAATATACTTGACCAGGCAATATTTGGCGTGGCTTGAATCTCCGGGAGCTTGGCAGTGACGTCACGGCGGGCCTCCATCCCAGCCAGAACCCAGCGACAGCTATCCTCGGCGCCCTGCAGTGCGTGTGCTGCGCCACCCCGGCCGTCCCCTCCCGCTCACCCGACATGCCCCGCATCCTGATCGCCGGTTACCAACACGAAACCAACACCTTCGCGCCCAGCCTGGCCGACTGGGCCGCGTTCAACCGAGGCGAGGCTTTCCCGGCCTTCGTGCGCGGCGCGGCGATGCAGGCGCAGCTGGCCGCGGTCAACATCCCCATCGGGGGCTTCATCGAATTCGCCAGCAGCCAGGGTTGGGCGCTGCTACCCAGCTGCTGGGCCGGTGCCATCCCGTCGTCCTACGTCACGCGCGAATCGTTCGAGCGCATTGCCAGCGCCATTTGCGAAGACGTGGTGGACGCCTTGACCACGGGCCTGGACGCCATATACCTTGACCTGCACGGTGCGGCAGTCGCCGAGCAGGCGTTCGACAGCGAAGGCGAATTGCTGGGCCGGTTGCGCGCCATCGTCGGGCCGCAGTTGCCCATCGTGGCCAGCCTGGACCTGCACGCCAACGTCACGCCACGCATGCTGCGCGACGCCGACGCGATGGTGGCCTACCGCAGCTACCCGCACCTGGACATGGCGGCCACCGGCATGCTGGCCGGGCAGATGCTGCTGCGGCGCTTCAAGGCCGGGCGCAAGGAAACCCTGCACGCGCACCGGCTGCCTTTCCTGATTCCGCTGAACGCGCAAAGCACCTGGCTGCAACCGGCGCAGGGCTTGTATGAAACGCTGCAGGCGCTGGATCGCCAGTACGGCACCGTCACGAGCTTCTGCATGGGATTTCCGGCCAGCGATTTCGAAGGCTGCGCGCCGATGATCTGGGCCCACGGGCCGCAGGCCGAAGCGGCGGTGGAAAGGCTCTACGTACTGGCCGCCGAACCAGCGCAGTGGCGCTTGGACATTCACCCGGGACACGAGGCCGTGGCCCAAGCCATGGCGCTCGGCGCAGGGGCAGCCAAGCCCGTGGTCATCGCCGACACCCAGGACAACCCCGGCGCCGGCGGCGACAGCAACACCACCGGCCTGCTGCACGCGCTGCTGGCCAAGGGCGCTGGCCGGCGCCATCCGAGCCAGGTGGCGCTGGGTTTGATGGCCGACACCGCAGCAGCCCGCGCCGCGCACGCCGCCGGCGTGGGCGCCGAACTGGAAATAACACTGGGCACTGCGGTGCCAACCTACACCGGCCAGCCCAGCGACCCGCCGGTACGCGGGCGCTACAAGGTGCTGGCCCTGAGCGACGGCCGTTGCACGCTGACCGGTCCGATGATGCGCGGCCTGACCGTTAGTCTGGGCCCCAGCGCCTGCCTGGAGATCGAAGGCGTGCGGGTCGCCGTGGTCAGCGGCAAGAAGCAGTTGCTCGACCGCGAACTGCTGCGCATGGTGGGCATCCACACCGAACAGATGCGCATCGTTGTCGTGAAGAGCAGCAACCACTTCCGCGCGGATTTCCAGCCCCACGCCAGCGCCGTACTGATTGCCAAAGCGGCCGGCCCGATGGCCGCCGACCCGGGCGACCTGCCGTGGACGCGGCTACCCGCCAGCATCCGGCGCCGGCCGTGATGCGCGGCCCGCCGCGCATCACCCAAGCCACCCACGCCACCGGATGCCGCTGCGCCTGATTCCCGTGCTGCTGGCCCTGGCCTGGGGTTTCAACTGGCCGGCGGTGAAGATCATGCTGTCGGTGATACCGCCGTTCGCGCTGCGCGGACTGGGGCTGGGCGGCGGCGCGCTGCTGCTGTTTGCGCTGGCCGGCACACGGCGTCTGGCCCTGTGGCCCACGCGCGCGGCCTGGCCGGGCATCGCGATGGGCGCTGTCAGCACGGTGATGGTCTTCAACTTCGCGACGGCTCTCGCACAGCTCAGCACCAGCACATCGCGCGCCGCCGTGCTTACTTTCACCACACCGATGATGGCGGCCGCGCTGGCCTGGATCTTCCTGGGTGAACGGCCGGGCCGGCGCGGTGGCTGGGCGCTGGCGTTGGGCAGCCTGGGCGTGACGGTGCTGGCCGAACCGCTGCTGGACACCGCGTTGCACGGGGGCCTGTCGGCCACGCAAGCGCGCGGTCTGCTGCTGCCGCTGCTGGCCGCCTTCGCCTGGGCCAGCGGCACGGTGATGGCCAAGCGTTGGCCGCCGCAGGGCGACCGCATCGTGGTCACGGCCTGGCAACTCGGGTTGGGCGCGGTGGCGGGCCTGCTGATCTCGCAGGCGATAGGCGAAGAAATCCCGGCGGTATGGCCGCTGCGCGTGGTGGTGGCCATGGCGTACCACGTGCTGATCGCCACCGCAGTGGCCTATGTGCTGTGGTACCGGCTGCTGGCCAGCGCCAGCGCCACGGCGGCGTCGCTGGCCGTGTTGGCAGTGCCAGTGGTCGGCGTGCTGGCCGCGATGGCGCTGGTGGGTGACCGGCCCAGCACGGCCGACTGGCTGGGCTTCAGCCTGGTGCTGGGCGGCGCGGCGCTGGTGGTGCTGAAGTTGCCGGGGCGGGTGGTGGCGCCGGCGTGACGATCACCGTGGCCATGCCGCCCACGCAGCCGGTGGTCCTGCCGTCCTTGCAGGGTGCAACATCGGCCGGCAGTGGCAGCAACAGCGGATGGCTGTGGATGGCATCGCGCCGGCCCAGGATGTAGAGCAGCAAGGTGGCGGCCGTGGCCAGCGCCAAGAGCACGATCAACAGCCGCCGGCGTCTGGACACCGGCCGGTAAGGCACGCTCTTGTAGCGGTCGCGATGGGCCGCCTGGGCTGCGTCGGCCGCAACGATCGCAGCGGCGCCTGGCTTCTTGAAGAACATCAGTTCGGGTCCGGCGGGTGGGTGAGCGGGTGGGTGAGCGGGTGGGTGGGTCTGGATGGGTCTGGATGGGTCGGCGGACACGCGTCAGCGCAGTTCCCGGCGCGTTTACGCTTCATGATGCCGCAAGCCCACCTGGAGACCCGATGAAGCCCACCGACCTGGCCGACTGCACCGCCACCGAACTGCTGACCCTGTACCGCACGGCGCAGGCATCGCCGGTGGAAGCCACGCAGGCTGCGCTGGCCCGCATCACGCGCCACAACCCCGTGCTGCGGGCTTTCGTTCATGTGGCCGCCGACGAAGCGCTGGCCAGCGCCCGCGCCAGCGAAGCGCGCTGGCAGCAGGGCCAGCCGATAGGGCCGCTGGACGGCGTGCCCACGTCGATCAAGGATTTGATCCTGACCCGCGGGATGCCCACGCTGCGCGGCAGCCACACGGTGGACGCCGCGCAGACGTGGGACACCGACGCGCCCGTCACCGCCCGCCTGCGCGAGGCCGGCGCGGTGCTGCTGGGCAAGACGGCCACGCCTGAATTCGGCTGCAAGGGCGAAACCAATTCGCCGCGCAGCGGCATCACGCGCAACCCCTGGGACGCCAGCAAGACGCCCGGCGGCTCGTCGGGCGGCACAGCGGCTGCGGTGGCCGCAGGCATGGGGCCGATCTCGGTGGGCACCGACGGCGCCGGCAGCGTGCGCATCCCGGCGGCGTTCTGCGGCAACTTCGGTCTGAAACCCAGCTTCGGCCGGGTGCCGGCCTACCCGCTGTCACCCTTCGGCAGCGTGGCCCACCTGGGCCCGCACACGATGAGCGTGGCCGACGCCGCGCTGGTGATGAACGTGATCTCGCAGCCCGATGCACGCGACTGGACTTCACTGCCGCCCGACAGCCGCGACTACACGCAGGGCCTGGGCGACGCGAATCTGGATCTGCGCAACCTGCGCGTGGCCTGGTCGCCCACGCTGGGCTACGCCACCAACGTGCACCCCGAGGTAGCCGTGGCCTGCGCGCAGGCGGTGCGCAAGCTGGTCGACCTGGGTGCCCACGTCGAGGCGGTGGACCCGGGCTTCGACGACCCGCTGGACATCACCTGCGGGCTGTGGTTCCTGGGCGCGTGGACGCTTTGGAACGGTTTGAACGCCGCGCAGCAGGCGGTCGCCGACCCCGACTTCCGCGCCGAGGCGGAACGCGGGGCCACGCTCAGCGCGTTGGACATTGCGCGGCTGAACCTGCGCCGCGGTGCCCTGGGTTCACACATGCGTCAATTCATGCAGCACTACGACTTGCTGGTGACGCCCACGGTGGCAGTACCGGCCTTCGACGCCAGGCCGGCCGGCCACACCGTGCTGTCGCCCGACAACATGCTGGGCTGGACGCCCTTCAGCTACCCCTTCAACCTGACCCAGCAACCGGCCTGCAGCATCCCCTGCGGGCTGACGGCCGCCGGCCTGCCGATAGGCCTGCAGATCGTCGGCCCGATGTTCGGTGACGCGCTGGTGCTGCGCGCCGCGCGGGCTTTCGAAAGCGTGATGCCGATTCCGCGCCCGCGGCTGGCTTGAGCCGATGACCGCGATGACCGCCGACCCCGTCACCGACCCCGTCACCGACCCCATCACCGAAATGAGCGCCACAGCGCTTTGCGCCGCCATCCACGCCCGCCGCGTTTCCTGCCGGGAAGTCATGCAGGCCTACCTCGCGCGCATCGAGCGGCTGAACCCGCACTTCACGGCCATCGTCAGCCGCGTCGATGACGGCGCACTGCTGCGCCAGGCCGACGAGCGCGATGGCGAACTGTCACCCGGCGCCAGCGCAACAGGATCGCGCGGCTGGCTGCACGGCATGCCGCAGGCCATCAAGGACACCGGCCACGCCGCCGGCCTGCCCACCACCTGGGGCAGCCCGCTGCTGGCGCACGCGGTGGCGCAGCAGGACAGCGTCTACGTGGCGCGCATGAAGGCGGCCGGTTGCATCGTCATCGGCAAAACCAACGTGCCGGAATTCGCGATGGGCTCGCACACCTACAACCCGGTCTTCGGCACCACGCCCAACGCCTGGGACCGTACGGTGGTGGCCGGTGGCAGCAGCGGCGGCGCCTGCGTGGCGCTGGCCCAGCGGATGCTGCCGGTGGCCGACGGCAGCGACTTCATGGGCAGCCTGCGCAACCCTGCCGCCTGGAACCACCTTTTCGGCCTGCGTCCCAGCCAGGGCCGCGTGCCGGGCTGGCCCAAGGGCGATGTCTGGGTCAGCCAACTCGGCAGCGACGGCCCGCTGGGCCGCAGCGTGCGCGACCTGGCCGGGCTGCTGAACGTGCAGGCCGGCTTCGACGCGCGCGCGCCTTTGTCCATCGCGCAAAACGGCGTCGATTTCATGCCCGGCCCGGATGCGGCTGACCGCGCATTGCAGGGCCTGCGCATCGGCTGGCTTGGCGACCTGGGCGGCCACCTGGCGGTGGAAGGCGGCGTCCTGGCCGTGTGCGAAAGCGCGCTGCAGCGCATGGCCGGCGCGGGGGCCCACGTCGAGCCCACCGCACTTGGTTTTTCAGCGCCCGCGCTGTGGCAAGCCTGGCTGGTGTGGCGCCGCGCGCTGTCGGCGCAAAGCGTGGCCGCGGTGCTGACCGGCCCCGAAGCGCGCGCGCAGATCAAACCCGAAGCGCTGTGGGAATACGACAGCGCGCAGGGCCTGGACTTCGCCACCTTCATGCAGGCCAGTGGCGTGCGCACGGCTTTTCTGCAACACATGCTGACGCTGCTGCAGCGCTTCGACGTGCTGGCCCTGCCGGTGGCGCAGTGCTGGCCTTTCAGCGTCGACGTGACCTGGCCGCGCACGCTGGCCGGCCGCGCGATGGACACCTACCACCGCTGGATGGAATGCACCCTGTACGCCACCTTCGCCGGGCTGCCGGCGATCAGCGTGCCGGCCGGCTTCGACGCGTCGGGCCGCTGGCCGATGGGCTTGCAGCTGGTCGGCCAGCCGCAGGGCGACGCGGCGCTGCTGCGCGTGGCGGCGGGCTACGAAGCGCTCATTCCCGACCTGCTGGCCCGCCGCCCGCCTGAACCGCATTGAGGCTGCACAGTCTGCAGCTGGCCAGAAAAAGAAGCGGCAGCCGAGGCTGCCGCTTGACTCAAGCCGAATTGACGCGCCAGAGAATCAGGCCACGCGGACCATGCGCTTGCGCGACAGGCCCACACCGACCAGGCCCAGCCCGACCAGCGCCAGGCTCACCGGCTCCGGGACGCCGCCAACAAAGCCGCAAGCACTACCCGTGCAATTTACAGTGCCTTCGCCGTAGATGGTGACTGCCAGACCAGTCGTGCCAAACCGCTCTGCCACTTTGTACGCACTTGCCGTACCGCCTGTGCCCGGCTCCGCAAATGTATTGTGGGTGGCGTCGCCGTTCACGGCGACGAAGCCTGGGATGTCGGCAATGCTGTTCGACGTCGCGACGAAACCAGAGGTGGCGCTCAGAAACGCGCCGTTAGCCGCTTCTGGCGCGTAATTGAAGCCCCCAACGTCGCCTCCCGAGGTCAGGCCCAAGATGCCGCCGCCCGCGTTGAAGAAAGCGCCGATCGCCGTCGAAAACGCCGACAGCAGGATGCCGGTGTTGCTCGGGTTCTCGCAGCCGCCGCACGAAGTGCTCGATGCCACCACGAACATGCTGTAGTTGCTGAAATTGAAGTCGGCAGCGGTGATCGAGCTCACCGATTTGGTGGTGATGTTGGTGCCGAAATCAAACTGCGAGGTGGAGTCGAGCAGGCTGCGCGCCTGTGTGCCGTTGCCGATGACAAGAACGTTCTTCGCAGCGCCGCCGTTGAGCAGCCAGGTGACCGAAGCCTGCGTGGCCGCGATGGCGCCTAAGCTGCGGTGGAAATCGTTGTCGTGCCCGGTCAGAACAATACGTCCGGCCATGGCCGATGACGCGAAACTCAGTGCAATGGCGCCGAATACGGCGGTGGTTAGTAATTTCAACGGAGACTCCTAGTGGCGAAAGGTTTGCCGACCATTCAGCCAGCAATCAGCGTGCCAGATCAACCAACTGTTTGATTCTTAACGGATTTTTTTCAGCCATGGGCGGCAGCTGTTGCGATGTGTAAAACATTTCGACGGTTTTCGCGTCTTTCGTCAAGTGCCAGCCGTTTCCCGCCACCCCGGCTTTCGCACCTCCGGCGGCCTGACGTTGGCGACAGCCCGACATCACTTCACCGTCATGCCGAAGGTATGGGCAATGAAGGCCAGCGCATCGCCGCGCTCTTCGATGATTTTCGACGTTGGCTTGCCGGCACCGTGCCCGGCGTCGGTCTCGATGCGAATCAGCTTGGCCGCCGGCCCCGTGTTCATGGCCTGCAGCTGCGCGGCGTACTTGAAGCTGTGCGCCGGCACCACGCGGTCGTCGTGGTCGCCGGTGGTCACCAATATCGCCGGGTAGGTCTTGCCGGCCTGCATCGCGTGCAAAGGCGAATAGGCCAGCAGCGCCTTGAATTCATCAGCGTCGTCCGACGAACCGTAGTCGCTGACCCAGGCCCAGCCGATGGTGAATTTGTGGAAGCGCAGCATGTCCATCACACCCACCTGCGGCACTGCCGCGCCGAACAGTTCGGGCCGTTGGTTGACCACCGCGCCGACCAGCAGACCGCCGTTGCTGCCGCCGTTGATGGCCAGCTTTTTCGGGCTGGTGATCTGCTGCGCAATCAACCACTCAGCGGCGGCGATGAAGTCGTCGAAAACGTTCTGCTTGCGCAACTTGGTGCCGGCCAGATGCCAGGCTTCGCCGTATTCACCACCGCCGCGGATGGCCGCCAGCACGTAGACACCGCCCATCTGCATCCAGGTCGCGGCGGTGGCGCCGAAGCCCGGTGTCATCGAGATCCTGAAGCCGCCGTAGGCATACAGCAGCGTCGGGTTGTTGCCGTCCAGCACCAGGCCTTTCCTGTGCGCGATGAAGACCGGGAAGCGGGTGCCGTCCTTGCTGGTGACGAAGGCGCGGCGGGTCTCGAAGGCGTCGCTGGCGAAAGCGGTCTGCGGGCGCTTCCACAACGCGGCTTCGCCGCTGGCCACGTCGTAGCGCCAGATCTCGGTCGGGTTGATCAGGCTGGTGTAGCTGAAGAAAGTCTCGTTGCTGTCGGCCTTGCCAGCGAAGCCGCTGGTCGTGCCCACGCCGGGCAGCGCCACTTCCCGGACCAGGCTGCCGTCGGCGCCGTGCACGCGCACCAGGCTGCTGGCGTCGCGCAGGTACTGCAACACATAGCGCCCGCCCACCGCGCTGGCGCTTTGCAAGGCGTCGCGGCCCTCGGGCACCAGAGTCTTCCAGTTCGCCGGCGCCGGGGCGTCGACGTCCACGCTGATAAGCCGGCCGTTGGGCGCGTCCTTGTCGGTCTTGATGATCAGGCTGTTGCCCGCACTGCCGACGAATTCATAGACCGCGTCGAAGGCCAGCATCACGGGCCGCGGCTTGCTGCCGTCCAGGCTGCTGTCCAGGCCGCCGCCCAGGCCGCCAGCCACCAAGGGCAGCACCATGAAGCCACTCTTGCGTACGCTGTTGTTGCTGACCGTGATGACCACCCAGCGCCCGTCTTCGGTGGCGCGCGCGCCGAAGCCCCAGATCTTGTCCTGCGGGTTGTCGGCGATCAGGGTGTCGGCCGACTGCTGCGTGCCCAGTCGGTGGTAGTACAGCTTCTGGAAGAAGTTGGTGCCGGTCAAGGCGGTGCCGGCCTTGGGTTCGTCGTAACGCGCATAGAAGAAGCCCTTGCTGTCCGGCGTCCAGGCGGCGGTGGAAAACTTCACCCACTCGATCTTGTCGGCCAAGTCCTGCCCGGTGGCCAGGTCACGCACCCGCCAGCTTTGCCAGTCGGAACCGGCGCCGGCGATGCCGTAAGCCAGCAATCTGCCGTCCTTCGAAGGCACCAAGCCCGTCAGCGCCACCGTGCCGGTCTTGCTCAGCGTGTTGGGATCCAGCGCCACGCTGGGCGTGGCCGTGGGGCTGCTGGCGGTGACGATCACGCTCTGCTGCTGCAGGCCGTCGTTGCGGCTCCAGAAGTAGCGGCCGCCTTCGCGGTTGGGCAGGCCCAGCTTTTCGTAGTTGGTCATCGTGGTGTACAGCGCCCGCGTCGGCAGGCGCTGCGGCATCGCACCCAGCGCCTGGTCGGTGACCGCGTTCTGCGCCTGCACCCAGGCCTTGGTTTCGACGCTGTTGTCGTCTTCCAGCCAGCGGTACGGGTCGGGCACCCGGGTGCCGAAATAGGTGTCGACGTGGTCGACCTGGCGGGTGACCGGATAGCGCAGCCCAGCCGATGGCGGCGCGCTGGCGCAGGCCACCAGGCTCAAGCCGACGGCCACAATAAAGGCCGATCCCAGTGCCGAACTCCGTGCCGATCTCAGTGCCGATGACAGTGCCGATGACAGTGCCGATGACCGGGCCGATTTCAGCCCGTGCACGGGGCGCGGTTGTTGGTGTTCAGGCGTCATGCTCTCAGTGCTCCTGCGCCTCGTGCGCGCTTGGGTTGTCGCGCCTGAAACCGGCGGATGCGGTCATCAGGCCGCGGGTGTAGTCGGTTTGGACGCGGTGCGCGGCAAGGTCGGCCGATGCGATCTGTTCCACCACCTGGCCACGGCGCATTACCATCAGGCGTTCGCACAGGTGGGTGACAACGGCCAGGTCGTGGCTGACCATCACGAAGCTCAAGCCCCGCCGCTGGCGCAACGCTTCCAGCAGGTTCAGCACCTCGGCCTGTACCGATGCGTCAAGGGCCGAAGTGGGCTCGTCCAGCAGCAGCAGCTGGGGCTCCAGGATCAAGGCCCGCGCGATGGCGATGCGTTGGCGCTGGCCGCCCGACAACTGGTGCGGGTAGCGGAAGCGAAAAGCCCCGGTGGCCCCACCCAGGCCGACTTCGTCCAGCGCACGTTCGATGCGCGCTTCGGCGTCGACCACGCCATGGATGGCCAGCGGTTCGGCCAGGATGCGGTCCACGGTCTGCCGCGGGTGCAGGCTGCCGTACGGGTCCTGAAACACCATTTGCACCTCACGGCGCCAGGCCTTGCTGCCGGGCGCGGCCAGACCGGTGCGGCCGGTCAGCGCAACCGCGCCGGCAGCCTTGGGCGCCAGGCCGCAAATGGCGCGCAGCACCGTGCTCTTGCCCGAACCCGATTCGCCGACGATGCCGAAGCTCTCGCCGGGCTGCACTTCGAAGGTCACGCCATCGACGGCCACGAAGCGGTCGAACACGACGCGCAGGCCGTCGACCTTCAAGCCGATGCCTCTGCCGCTGCCGGTACCGCTGCCGCTGCCTCTGCCGCTACCGATACCGCTGCCGCTGCCGCTGCGCCGATCAGCCCCGGGGTTGACGGCGGCCGCGCTCATGCCTGCAGCCATCCGGGCTGGCGGTCCAGCGTGGGCAGCGGGTGTTGCGTGTCGCCCAATCGCGGCAGGCAGTTCAGCAGGCCGCGCGTGTACGGATGGCGGGCGTTGTGCAGGTCGCGCGCGGCGATTTCTTCGACCACGCGTCCGGCGTACATCACCAGCACGCGGTCGCAGAAGCTGCTGACCAGGCGCAGGTCGTGCGACACGAAAATCAGGCCCATGCCTTTGCCTTCTCTGCCCTCGGACACCAGCTTGTCCAGGATGCCCAGCACCTGCAGTTGCACCGTCACGTCCAGCGCCGAAGTCGGCTCGTCGGCAATCAGCAACTCGGGTCCCGCGATCAGCATCATCGCGATCATCGCGCGTTGGCCCATGCCGCCCGAAACCTCGTGCGGGTACAGACGGGCCACCCGCGCCGGGTCTTCGATGCCCACCGCCGCCAGCGCTTCATGGACGCGCTCCTGCGCCTGCCGGCGTGGCACCGGCGCGTGGGTTTGCAAGGTCTCGGCGATCTGCGCGCCGATGCGCATCACCGGGTCCAAGGCGTACTTCGGGTCTTGCAGGATCATCGAGATGCGCCCGCCGCGCAGGCTGCGGCGCTGCGCCGGTGGGCAGGTCAACAAGTCGATGCCGTCGAAGTTCAGCTGCTTCGCGGTGACCTGCCCGCCGGGCGCCGTCAAGCCCAGGATGGCGCGCCCGGTCTGGCTTTTGCCGCTGCCCGATTCGCCGACGATGCCCAGTCGTTCGCGGCCCAGCGTGAACGACACGCCGCGCACCACCTCGCTCAGGCCGCCTTCGCGGCTGGGGTAAGCCACGCGCAGGTTTTCGACGCGGAGCAAAGGCTTGGGGCTGACGGCTAGCATCCGCCCGCCCTGCCACAACCCCCTTCGAAGGAAACCCGATGCGCGTCGACGGCATGAACTGGATGCAGATGGAAGCGCTGCTGCAACACGAGGACCGCTGCGTGCTGCCGATAGCCAGCGTGGAACAGCACGCCTACCTGAGCCTGGCCACCGACGCGCTGCTGGCCGAACGGATGGCGGTCGAGGCGGCGCAAACACTGGGCGTGCCGGTGTTCCCGGTGCTGAGCTACGGCCACACGCCGATGTTCACCGCCTACCCCGGCACCGTGTCGCTGCGGCTGGACACGCTGCTGGCGGTGGTGCGCGACCTGCTGGTCGGGCTGCACGCGCAGGGTTTCCGGCGCATCGTCGTCGTCAACGGCCACGGCGGCAACAGCGCGGTGGCCTCGCTGATCAGCGAACTGCAGGCCGAACAACCGCGGTTGCAGGTGAAGTTCCACAACTGGTGGAACGCCCCACGCACCTGGGCCCATGTGGCCGGGCTGGAGGCCGACAGCTCGCACGCCAGCTGGATGGAAAATCTGCCGTGGACGCGGGTGGCCGGTACGGTGCAGCCGGCAGGCGCCAAGCCGGTGGTGGACTACGGCATCTACCGCTTGCTGAACCCGCAGCAGGCCCGCGCCTTTGCAGGTGACGGCAACTTCGGCGGCAGCTACGCGCGACCCGATGAAGACGTGCTGGCGATGTGGAACATCGCGGTGACAGAAACGCGCGAGTTGATCGAAGGGCCGTGGCGGACAGCAGACTGAATGGGTCATTTCGAGGCCTTCGGATCCAGCGCATCCCGCAGCCCATCGCCCAATAAATTGAACGCCAGACTGACCACAAAGATCGCCGCGCCCGGCGCCGCCGCCACCCACCACTGGTCCAGCACGTAGGCGCGGCCGGCGGCGATCATGGCGCCCCACTCGGGCATCGGAGGCTGCGCGCCCAGGCCCAGGAAGCCCAGCCCGGCAGCGGTGAGGATGATGCCGGCCATGTCCAGCGTCACGCGCACGACGACGCTGCTCAGGCACAGCGGCATGATGTGGCGCAGCACGATGCGCGCCGGGCTGGCGCCCAGCAGTTTCACGGCGCTGATGTAGTCGGCCTGGCGCAGCGTCAATGTTTCAGCGCGGGCGATGCGGGCGTAGGGCGGCCAGCTGGTGATGGCAATCGCGATGACGGCGTTTTCGATGCCCGGCCCCAGCGCAGCGACAAAGGCCAGGGCCAGGATCAGCCGCGGGAAGGCCAGGAAAATGTCGGTGACGCGCATCAGCACCGCATCGACCCAGCCGCCCGCGTAGCCGGCCCACGTGCCCACCAACAGGCCGATGGGCGCCGCCAGCACGGCCACCAGGGCCACCACGTAGAGCGTGATGCGGCTGCCGTGCATCAGCCGACTCAAGATGTCGCGGCCCTGATCGTCGGTGCCGAACCAGTGGGCCGCCGGGCCCGAGAAGGACGGCGCCAGCAATCGGTCGTTGCCCAGGTCGCCGATGCTCGGTGGGTAGGGCGCCATCCACGGCGCCAAGGCCGCGATCAGCACCAGTGCGGCCACGATGGCCAGGCCGACCATCGCCAGCCGGTTGCGTGCGAAATGGCACCAGCCTGCGTACAGGCGGCCCAGCGCGGCCTGACGGCGCGACTGCGGCCGATCGGACAGCAGCCACTGCCGCAGCGTTGGCGCGCTGCTCATCGGGTGCAGGCTCTGCACGACAGGGGCTGGCTCACCGCGTGTCTTTCGTTCTCGGATCCAGCAAGCGGTACAGCCCGTCGCTCAACAGGTTCAGCGCGATGAACACCGTGCCCACCACCAGCGTGCCGCCGAGCACCGCGTTCATGTCGGCGTTCTGCAGCGAATTGGTGATGTACAGGCCCAGCCCCGGCCAGGCGAACACGGTTTCGGTCAAAACGCTGCCTTCCAGCAGGCCCGCGTAGCTGAGTGCAATCACCGTCACCAGCGGCACCATCGCGTTGCGCAACGCGTGGCGCCAGATGATGCGGGTCTCGCTCAGACCCTTGGCGCGCGCGGCCACGATGTACTCGGCGGCCAGTTCGTTCAACATGAAGCTGCGCGTCATGCGGCTGATGTAGGCCAGTGCGAAATAGCCCAGCAGTCCGGCCGGCAGCGCCAGATGGCTCAGCGCGTTGCGCAAGGCGTCCCATTCACCCGACCGCCAGCCGTGCGCGCCGGCGTCCAGCAGCATCAGCCCGGTCGTGCGCTCGAAGCTGTACTCGAAAGCCACGTCGATGCGGCCCGGCCCGGCCACCCAGCCCAGCTTGGCGTAAAACAAGACCAAGGCCATCAGGCCGAGCCAGAAGATGGGCACGGAATAGCCGACCAGACCCATCACGCGCACCGTGTAGTCGGCCACGCCGCCGCGCCGCACCGCCGCCCACACGCCGAGCGGCACACCCAGTCCGGCGCCGATCACGATGCCGCAGGTGGCCAACTCCAGCGTGGCCGGGAAGGTGGCCAGGATGTCATCGAGTACCGGGTGCGTGGTCAACACCGAATTGCCGAAATCGCCGTGCAGCGCCTTGTTCACATAGCGCGCGAACTGCTGCGGCAGCGGCAGGTTCAGGCCGAGTTCTTCGCGCACCTGCTGCAGCACATGCTCGGGCGCACGGTCGCCGGCCACGGCCAGCGCCGGGTCCACCGGTATCACACGGCCAATGAAGAAAGTGACGGCCAGCAGCCCCAGCACCGTCAGCACGATGGCCGCCGCACCGCGGGCGGCTGTGGTCACACCTTGCGCCGCCGCGGCAGCACCGCGCTGCAAGGACATCGTCAAGATCTACTTCTTGCCGACCAGGTAGACGTAGGTGCTGTCCGCCGTTGGCCCGATCTTCAGGCCCTCGACGTTGGCGCGGTAGGCCGCCACCTCGGTTTGCTGGTACAGCATCACGAAGGGGCTGGTCTTGCGGAATTCCGCTTGCAGCGCCTGGTACAGCTTGGCGCGCTTGGCGCCGTCGCGTTCCAGTGCCGCGGCGTCGGCCTGCTTCGTCAGTTCAGGGATGGCCCAGGCGTTGCGCCAGGCCAGCGGCTTGCTTTTGGCGTCGTCGCCGTTGTCGGCATTGCGCGTGAAAGTGTCGGCGTTGGTGTGCGGGTCCCAGTAGTCGGCGCCCCACTGGCCGACGTAGATGTCATGGGTGCGGGCACGGTATTTGGTCAGCGTTTGCTTGCCGTCGCCGGGCAAAATTTCCAGTTCGATGCCGGCCTGTTTCAAGGTCTGTTGATAAGCCTCGGTGATGCCCTGCACCGGCTGTACCGTGCGCATGTCCACCGTCACCTTGAAGCCATTCGGATAACCCGCTTTGACCAGCAGCGCCTTGGCTTTGGCCACATCCAGCTTGTAGGGCTTGTCGGTGGCCGCGCCCAGCAGGCCCTGCGGCAGGAAGTTCTGGTTGACCACGCCGATGTTGTTGATCAGCGTCTTGCCGATGGCGTCGTAGTCGACCAGCCACTTGAAGGCCTCGCGCACCTCGGGCTTGGCCAGGATGGGGTTCTTCTGGTTCAGGCCGAAGTAGTAGACCGTGCCTTTGGGCGTGGCCGTGGTCTTCACGTCCTTGTTGGCCGCCAGTGCATCCAGGTCCTGCGGCGTCAGGTTGCGGGCGATGTCGATATCGCCCTTTTCGAGCAGCAGGCGCTGTGTGGTCGATTCCTTCACATGGCGATAGATCACCCGGGCCGGCTTGCTTTTGGTGCCGCTGAAGTTTTCGTTGCGCTCCAGCGCAATGATTTCGTTGGCCCGCCATTCGCGGATCTTCATCGCACCGCTACCGGCGTAATTCGTCTTCAACCAGCCCCAGCCGAGGTCGCCCACAGCGTCCTTCACGACCTCTTTGCCCAGCACCAGCTTCTTGTCCACCACGCTGGCCACGTTGGCCGTCAGGCAGTTGTAGACCAGTGTCGGCGCGTAGGCCTTGTCGGTCTCGATGGTCAACGTGGTGGCGTTGACGGCCTTGATCCTGTCCTTGACGTTGTCCTTGCTGAAACCGAACTGCGTGAGGATGAAGGCCGGCTGCTTGTCCAGCAACACCGCGCGTTGCAGCGACCAGGCCACGTCTTCGGCCGTCAGCGGGTTGCCGCTGGCGAACTTCAAACCGGGCTTGAGCGTGAAGGTGTAGGTCTTGCCGTCGGCCGACACGGCCCAACTGGCGGCCACGTCGGGCACCAGCTTGCTGGGTTCTTTGACGTCGAAACGCAGCAGCCGGTCGTAGCTGTTGCCCAGCAGTTCGCCGGTGCTGATCTCGAAAGACTCGGCCGGGTCCAGGCTGATGATGTCGTCGAAGGCCATGGCCACGACCAGCGTGTCTTTCGGTGTGGCAGCCTGCAGCGGCAGCAAGGCCCCGCCACTGAGCAGGGCCGCGCCCAGGGCTGCGGCGCGGCGGGTGAAAAAGATAGGGGTCATCGGCAACCTCGGGGGCATCGGATCAGGGTCACGCCCCCGGCCTGGGGATCGCGTCCAGCATCATCTGCACAAAGCCCTCGGGCTTGATGAAGCCGTTGCCGAACTTCGCGTCGAAGTCGGCGCTGGGCTTGGCGGCACGGATCTGGGCGTCGGTCTGGCCACTGCGGCGCAAGTCTTTCAGGCGCTGGGTGACGGTGGCCAGCATGTCACGGTAAGCCTGCAGGTCGGCCTTGCCGGCCAGCGGGCCGTGGCCTGGAATGATGCGGGTCTGCTCGCCGGCCAGCGCCAGCACGCGGTCGGCGGCGGCCACCACACCGTCGGCGGTGCCGCCGCTGGAGCTGTCGATGAAGGGGTACATGCCGTTGAAGAAGGTGTCGCCCATGTGGACGATGTCGCCCTTGCGGAAATGCACGATCAGGTCGCCGTCGGTGTGGGCGCGCGGCACGTGGAAGGCGCGCAGCTCTTCGCCATTGATGTTGAAGCCGATGTCGTTGCTGACCGTCACCACCGGCAACGCGACCTTGGGCGATGCATCCTGCTTGGCGCTGCTGCCGACCATCGCGATCAGCTGGTTGCTGCTCATGCGGCGGCGCACGTTGTCGTGGGCCACGATCAGCGCGCCGTCCTTGCCGAAGGCTTCGTTGCCGCCGGTGTGGTCGAAATGGAAATGGGTGTTCAGCAGGAACTGCACTGGCTTGTTGGTGATGCGCGCCACGGCAGCCTTGAGTTTCGGCGCCAGCGGCGCGAACTGGTCGTCGATCAGGAAGACCGCGTCTTCGCCGACCGACAAGCCGATGTTGCCGCCGGCACCCACCAGCATGTAGGTGCTGTCGTTGAGCTTGCGGGTCTGGATCTCGACCTTGCTGTAGTCCGCACCCTGGGCGCGGGCCCGCCCGGGAGCTGCAGCCAGGCTGATCGTCAACACACCGGCCAGCACCCCGGCCAGCGCCCCGGCCAGCAGCTTGGACGATGCTGTGCGCTGCAGGCTCATGCCTCACCCCCGAAGCGCTTGATCAGGTTGTCGATGTACTGCTCGACGAGCTTTTCGAATTCGCTGCGCACCACCGGCACCACCACCAGCTTCATCAGGCCGGGTAGCGGCACATCTACGGTACCGGCCACCTTGAACTCCAGGGCCGTGGTCTTCTTGTTGTCGGTGATCTTCCAGCTGCCGCCGACCAGTGCGTTGCCTTCGCCCTTCACCGGCGTCCACACCACCGTGCCCTTGGCCTTGTTGCTGACGTATTGGCTGGCGTAAACGGTCTGGATGTTGACCTGCGACGTACCGACCTTTTCCATTTCCCAGCGGTAAGCACTGCCGCCCAGGTCGACGAGCTTGTCCACCTTGGGGAAAAAACTGGCCGAGGTGGGCACATCGGACAGCACGTCGAAGACGTCCATAAAAGCGGCCTTGACCTCGAATTCGTAGCCCAGGTCGATGTCGACGGTGACGGTCATGCGGGTCTCCTCGTGTTCAGGGATATGGGCGCTTCACGCGGCTGCCTGCCCGGCCCAGGGCAGCATCAATGTCAGGTTCAGCAACTTCTCGAATTCGGGCTCGAAGCGATCAATGATGTCTTGCGGCTCGGGGCACAGGCCGGCGTCGGTGATCAGGCCGAATTGCACGCCGCCGCCATAGCTGAGGATCGACACGCCCACGCCGACGTCACCCGAGGCCGGCACCCAGAACATGTTCTGGCGCAGCGTGCTGCCGCAAAATTTAAGGGGCGTGGCCGGGCCCGGCACGTTAGTCATCACCGCCGTGGTCTTCTTCGAAAACAGGCTCAGCACGGCATCTTGCACGGGCTTGATGAACAGCCCCGTGGCCGACAACACGGCGAAAGCCAGCAGCGGCTGGTAGCTGCCCTTCATATCGTCCATGCGCTGGCGCACGGCATGCACACGGTGCACCGGGTTGGCGATGCCGATGGGCAGCACCAGCGGCGCCAGACCGAAGCGGTTGCCCAGCTGCCAGGCCTTTTCGATCGGCCGCAGATTGACCGGCACCATCGCGCGTATCTGCTTGCCCAGCGGGTCTTGCCCCTTGCTGTGCAGGTAGCTGCCGATGGCGCCGGCCGCGCAAGCCAGCAAGACGTCGTTGACCGTGCAGCCCAGGCCCTTGCCGATGGTCTTGACCGCGTCCAGCGACATCGGTTCCGACCACGCCACCACCTTGTGGCCGGCCGGCTTGCCTTTCAACAACGTGGGCGAATCGTCGGGCATCAAGCCCAGCGCTGCGACATCGGCCATCACCTTCATCCCGGTGCGCGCCATCTCGACCGAGGTGGCCAGTGCGGCCGGGTTGGACAGCACGTCCATGGTCTTGGCCACGCCGCCGCCGTACAGCCCGATGGCCTTGGCGGTCAGGTTGGACAGCGGCCTGAGCACGGCGTCGGTCAGCCAGTCCGCTTCCTGGGCTTGCTCGGGCTTTTCTTTCCTGCGCCGCCGGGGCGGGTCGGTGCCGCCGTCGGTGATGCTGATCATCACGCTGGTCAGCGCGATGCCGTCGCCGATGCAGTGGTGCACGCGGGCGATCATCGCGCTGCCGCCCTCGTAGGCCTCGATCAGGTGAAACTGCCACAGCGGTCGCGACGGATCGAGCGGCTGCATCGCCAGCTCGCCGCACAGGCGCTGCAGCGCGTGGCGCTCGGTCTCGCCGGGTTCGAGGTGCAGGGTGTTGACCGTGACGTGGTGGGTGATGTCGAAGGCATCGTCGTCCACCCAGTGCGCGCCCATCGCATCGGCCACCACCCGCTGGTGGAAGCGGTCGTACTTCAGCAGCTTGTCCCGGATGCGCTGGCGTAGCGCGTCCAGCGTGATGGCCGGGGTCAGCAGCCACACGCCGACGATCATCATCAGGTTGACGTCGTTGTCCATGCGCAACCACGCGGTGTCCACCCGCGACATGCGGCGCTCGACGGGTGCGGTCATCTGGGGGGTCTCCTCGGGCCGGTTGTTTGCTGCAGCCGCCACGGTCTGAGCGCCTGGCTGCCCCGACGATGCTGGGTAACATGCCCAGCGTCAAGACCGATTCTCATGCACAGGAGATCCCGCCCATGTCCGATCTGAAAGCGCGCTTCGAAGCCGCCGTCGCTGAAAGCAAGTCGCTGCCCGACAAGCCCGACAACATGACGTTGCTGAAGATCTACGCGCTGTACAAGCAGGCCAGCGTCGGCGACGTGGACGGCAAGCGCCCGGGTTTCACCGATCTGGTCGGCCGCGCCAAGTGGGATGCCTGGAACGACTTGTCGGGCGCGTCGGGCGACCAGGCGATGCAGGACTACATCGACCTGATCGAATCGCTGAAGTAGCTGCCCGCTACTTCTTCCTGGCGACCGGCTTGGCGGCACCGGCGGCCTTGGTGCCATTCTTGGGGTCGTTCTGGGTGTCGTTGCTGGCGGCCGCGGCGCCCAGCAGTTCGTCGAGGTTCTGCTCGATCTGGCGCTCAATGGTTTTCGAGAACGCGCCCAGCAGGAAACCCAGTTTGGCGTGCAGGTCGAAGTGGTCGGCCGCGACGGTCAGGCTGCCGTTGACACCGATCCGCGTGAACTCGACGGTGTCGCTGGTTTCGCCTTCGAGCACGCTGCACTCCATGTCGAACTTCTGTTCGGCCATCTCGGCCCATGACCAAGCCACCTTGCGGGCCTTGGCCAGGCCGAGCGTGTGGTCGCGGTGGATGCGGATGTCGGGCATGAGGGCTCTCCATGCGTTGGTTGAACTTGGCGCCCAAAGGTCTTGGGGTCTAGGGTGTTGGCGGCAGTGCGATGCGGCGCTCAGCGGCTGGCATGGCGGCAAGGCGCCGCACCTCGGCATGCAAGCGTGCAAAGTCGCTGCCCTGCTGTCGGAACAAGGCCTCGAAAGCCGGCACCCCGCTGTCATAGGCCGCCTGCAAGGCAAGTGACGCGTTGTTGGC
>JAYSYH010000217.1:0-1508 GCA_043716645.1 Betaproteobacteria bacterium
ATTACTTCGCGGCGCACGGTGAAGCGGCTTTTCGCGATATCGAGCAAGACGTGGTCGACGCGCTCAGCCAGCAGCCCGATGCCGTGCTGGCTACCGGCGGTGGTGCGGTGTTGCGGCCTTCCAACCGCCACGCGCTGCATTCGCGCAGCCATGTCTTCTACCTGCGCAACACGCCCGAGGAATTGCACCGCCGGTTGCGCCACGACCACCATCGGCCCTTGCTGCAAGTGGCAGACCCGCTGCAGCGGCTGCGCGATCTGTACCGTGAGCGCGATCCGCTGTACCGCCGTACGGCGCACTTCGTGGTCGAGGCCGCGCGGCCCTCGGTGTCGTCGCTGATCGGCATGGTGCTGATGCAACTGGAACTGGCCGGGCTTGTCGATCCACTGCAAGTGCCCTCGCACATCGACGCGCCGCACGGCTGAAGCCCGGGCGCTGCGCCCTGCCGTAGAGCGCCGGTGACGTGCAAGCCACGGCCGAAGCCACCGTAAACTCATGCGCCATGTATGCAGCCCCAGACACCAGCGTCGCGGTCACCACGCCGGGCGGCTGTTACAACATCCTGATCGCCGGCGGCCTGCTGAGTGTTGCGCAAGCCTGGCATGGCCTGCCGGCGGCGGCGCAAGCGGTCATCGTCAGCAACCCGACGGTGTATGCGCTTTATGGTGACGCGCTGCAAGCCATGCTGGTCGGCGCGTACAACAAGGTCAGCCGTGTGCTATTGCCCGACGGCGAAGCCTTCAAGGACTGGACTTCGCTGAACCTTATCTTCGACCACCTGCTCGGCGAAGGCTGCGACCGCAAGACGGTGCTTTTCGCGTTGGGCGGCGGCGTGGTCGGCGACATGACCGGTTTTGCCGCTGCCAGTTACATGCGCGGCGTGCCTTTCGTGCAGGTGCCGACAACCTTGCTGGCGCAGGTCGATTCTTCGGTGGGCGGCAAGACCGCCATCAATCACCCGCTGGGCAAGAACATGATCGGCGCCTTCCACCAGCCGGCGCGCGTGGTGTGCGACCTGACCACGCTGGCCACGCTGCCGCCGCGCGAACTGTCGGCCGGGCTGGCTGAAGTCATCAAGTACGGGCCGATTGCCGACATGGCTTTCTTCAGCTGGATCGAAGCCCACATCGACGCCCTGCGCGCCGGTGACCCCGTCGCGCTGGCGCATGCGGTGCGGCGTTCGTGCGAGATCAAGGCCGCAGTCGTCGGCCAGGACGAACGCGAAAGCGGCCTGCGCGCGATTCTGAACTTTGGTCATACCTTCGGCCACGCCATCGAGACGGGCATGGGCTACGGCGCCTGGCTGCATGGCGAAGCGGTGGGCTGCGGCATGGTGCTGGCCACCGCGCTGTCGGCCGAACTGGGGCTGGTGCCGGCTGCTTTCGTGCAGCGCGTGGCGCGGCTGGTTGAACGCACGGGTCTGCCGCTGCGGGCGCCGGTGATGCCGGGGTCGCGCTGGCTGGAACTGATGCGCGGCGACAAGAAGGCCGAGGCCGGCGAAATCCGTT
>JAYSYH010000218.1:0-4872 GCA_043716645.1 Betaproteobacteria bacterium
GCGCCTTCCTGCTGCACTTTGCCGGGGCGCAACATGTGGGGTCTCTTTTCGAGCTACATTAGCCAGGTAGATTTGAGCAAGACGGTTTTTTACAGACAGTGTTTGGCGTGTCCCACCCCGGTGGTGATCGTTGGATTTCTTGATCGGTGATTCATCTTGGCCCGCATCTGCACTGCGACGGCGTGTGCTGCGCAGCAACCGTGAAAGGAAATTCATATGACTACGCAAACCGGTATCGTGAAGTGGTTCGACGACGGCAAGGGCTTCGGCTTCATCACGCCTGACGGCGGCGGCAAGGACCTCTTCGCTCACTTCAGCGAAATCCAGTCGACCGGCGGCTTCCGCAGCCTTGCCGAAGGCCAAAAGGTCGAGTTCGAAGTCAAGCAAGGCCAGAAGGGCCCGCAGGCTTCGACCATCAAGGCGATCTAAGTGCTTCGGGCACGGTGCCTTCGGGCGCCGGCCCCATGAAAAAGCGCAGCCTCGGCTGCGTTTTTTTTCGCTTGCGCAACCCTGCGGGCCGCTTTCAAGCCCGCGGAAGGTCGGCGTCGGCGAGCATCGGCGCAGCAGCGTCCTTGGCAGCCACCAGCGGCGCGGCCAGGCTGCTGGGTATCGGCCAGGCGATGGCGATGGCCGGGTCGTCCCAGCGGATGGCCCGCTCGCAGGCCTTGGACCAGACATCGGTGGTTTTGTAGAGGAACTGCGTGTCGTCCAGCAGCGCCACGAAGCCGTGCGCGTACCCGGCCGGTATCCACAGCTGCCGTTTGTTGTCGGCATTCAACTCCACACCGAACCACTGCCCGAAGGTGGTTGAACCGGGGCGGATGTCTACCGCCACGTCCCAGGCAGCACCGTGCACCACGCGCACCAGCTTGCCCTGGGCCTGCGGCGGCAGCTGGTAGTGCAGGCCGCGCAACACGCCGGCCTTGCTGCACGAATGGTTGTCCTGCACGAAGCGCGGTGCCGGCGGCAGGCAGATGTCGTCCAGCGCGGCGTTGAAGCGGGCTTCGTTGAAGCTTTCGTAGAACCAGCCGCGGTCGTCGCTGAAAACCGCCGGCTCGACGATCACAACACCCGGCAGGGTGGTGGGAACCAGTTTCATCAGAACGCTTTCTCGCGCAGCACCTGCATCAGGTACTGGCCGTAACTATTCTTCATCATCGGCGCGGCCAGCACTTCAAGTTGCGCGGCGTCGATCCAGCCCGCGCGGTAGGCAATTTCCTCGGGGCAGGCCACCTTCAAACCCTGGCGCTTTTCCAGCGTGGCGATGAACTGGCCGGCTTCCAGCAAGCTGTCGTGGGTGCCGGTGTCCAGCCAGGCGTAGCCACGGCCCATGATTTCCACGTCTAGCTGCTGTTGCTGCAGGTAGTGCGCGTTGACGGTGGTGATCTCCAGTTCGCCGCGCGCGCTGGGCTTGATGTGGGCCGCGATATCACAGACCTGTTCGTCGTAGAAATACAGGCCCGTGACGGCGTAATTGCTCTTCGGCGCCTTGGGCTTTTCTTCGATGCTGAGCGCGCGCTTCTTCGCGTCGAATTCGACCACGCCGTAACGCTCGGGGTCGGTGACGTGGTAAGCGAAGACCGTAGCGCCGTGCGTCCTTTCATCGGCCCGCGACAGCAACTGCGCGAAGTCGTGGCCGTGGTAGATGTTGTCGCCCAGCACCAGCGCGCTGGGGCCACCGCCGACGAAGCTCTTGCCCAGGATGAAGGCCTGCGCCAGGCCGTCGGGGCTGGGTTGCACGCAGTAGCTCAGGTTCATACCCCAGCGGCTGCCGTCGCCCAGCAGGCTCTGGAAGCGGGGCGTGTCTTGCGGGGTGCTGATGATCAGCACGTCGCGCATGCCGGCCAGCATCAGCGTGCTGAGCGGGTAATAAACCATCGGCTTGTCGTAGACCGGCAGCAACTGCTTGCTGATGGCCAGCGTGGCCGGGTGCAGACGGGTGCCGGAGCCGCCGGCCAGGATGATGCCTTTGCGTTGCATGGGGAAACCTTTGTTCAGCGACCGTGGATCTCGGTGAGCATGCGTTCGACGCCAGCCTGCCAATGCGGCAAGGAGAGGCCGAAATCCGACTGCAGCTTGCGCGTGTCCAGCCGCGAATTCAGCGGGCGCCGGGCTGGCGTGGGGTACGCGCTGGTCGGGATGGGCCTCACCGCGTCGGCGGCCACTTTGATGGTCACGCCGTGGGCGCGCGCCCATTCGATGACGAAGCTGGCGTAGCCCTGCCAGTGCGTTTCACCGCCGGCCACGCAGTGGTAGGTGCCGCCCAGTGCCGGCGTGGCGCGCGTGCGCAGCAAGGTGTGGGCGGTGACGTCGGCCAGCAGTTCGGCGCCAGTGGGCGCGCCGAATTGGTCGGCAATGACATTCAGCTCGTCGCGCTCGGCCGCTAGCTTCAGCATGGTGCGGACGAAGTTGCCACCGCGCGCCGCGTAGACCCAGCTGGTGCGCAGGATGAGGTGGCTGCAGCCGCTGGCGCGAACGAGTTCTTCACCTTCCAGCTTGGTGCGGCCGTAGACGCTGAGCGGGCCGGTGGCGGCCGCCTCAATGCGCGGCGCGCTGCCGCTGCCGTCGAACACGTAATCGGTGCTGTAGTGGACCATCAGCGCGCCCAAACTGGCCGCCTCCTGCGCGACCACGCCAGGCGCCGTGGCGTTCAGCGCCCGGGCGAAATCCGGTTCGCTTTCGGCCTTGTCGACGGCGGTGTGGGCCGCTGAATTGACGATCACGTCGGGCCGCACGCTACGGATCAGCGGGCGCAAACTTTCAGGCTGGCCGAAGTCGGCCTTCAGCTCACCCGGCGTGTCGAAATCACAGGCCACGACCTCGCCCAGCGGCGCCAGCGCACGCTGCAGTTCCCAACCCACCTGGCCGTTCTTGCCCAGCAAAAGTATCTTCATTTCGGCCCGCTCATGTCGACCCAATCAGCGCGCGGCGTAATTGGCGGCAACCCAATCCTTGTAGCCGCCGCTCTGCACATTGGCCACCCAGTCGCCGTGCGTCAGGTACCACTGCACGGTCTTGCGGATGCCGCTGTCGAAGGTCTCGGCCGGCCGCCAGCCAAGTTCGCGTTCGATCTTGCGCGCGTCGATGGCGTAACGGCGGTCGTGGCCGGGGCGGTCGGTGACGTAGGTGATCAGGCGGGCATAAGGGCCGGCGGCACTGGGCTGCAATTCGTCGAGCAGTGCGCACACCGTCTTCACGATGTCGATGTTGGCCTGCTCGTTCCAGCCGCCGATGTTGTAGGTCTCGCCCAGCCGGCCGCCCTCCAGCACGCGGCGAATCGCGCTGCAGTGGTCGCCCACGTAGAGCCAGTCGCGAATCTGCTGACCGTCGCCGTACACCGGCAAGGGCTTGCCGGCCAGCGCGTTGACGATCATCAGCGGGATCAGCTTTTCGGGGAAGTGCCAGGGGCCGTAGTTGTTGCTGCAGTTGGTGGTGAGCACCGGCAGGCCGTAAGTGTGATGGTACGAACGCACCAGGTGGTCGCTGGCCGCTTTGCTGGCTGAATACGGGCTGTTGGGGGCGTAAGCGTGGGTTTCAGTGAAGGCGGCATCGTCTTTGTCAAGCGAGCCGTATACCTCATCGGTTGAGACATGCAAAAAGCGAAAACTGGACTTTGCATCGCCCTGCAAACCATTCCAATAAGCTCGCACCGCCTCCAGCAAATGAAACGTGCCCACGATGTTGGTTTGAATGAAGTCTTCGGGCCCGTGGATGGAACGGTCGACATGCGACTCGGCCGCAAAATTGATCACTGCACGCGGTAGATACGTTGCAAGCAGTTGCCCTACCAACGCTGAATCACCAATGTCACCCTTGACAAACACATGGCGTTTGTCACCATCAAGTGATGACAGGTTTTCAAGATTGCCAGCGTAAGTCAGCTTGTCAAAATTGACGACAGTTTCATCAGATCGGGCGAGCCAGTCCAAAACAAAGTTTGATCCAATAAAACCAGCGCCGCCAGTCACTAAAAGCATGGAGATCCTTGTTGGCAGCACACTTTGGCTGCCGGCAAATTATCCCATGCACCCGCCCACCTTCCCGACCGACGGCATCTACGGCGGCAGCAACTGGCGCAATAGGCAGCACACCCTACTTTTTAGGAGCACCAGCCTAACCAAGCGGCAGCATGAGACTTACATTTATGCACATCATCAATACAAATTAACGGAGCACCTCATGGTCAAAAAATTGCAGAAAATAAGCCCCGAAAAGGCCACAACCCCGCACCTCGCAAGTGCTGTCAAGGAGTCAGCCCAACACATCTGGCTGGCTGGCCTGGGCGCATTTGCCAAGGCACAAGAAGGCGGCGGCAAGATGTATGAGTCACTGATGAAAGAAGGTCTGTCCATCCAGCGCAAAACACAAGCTGTGGCTGAAGAAAAAATATCTGAAGCGACCAGCAAAATGGCCAACATGGCAGGCGATATCCAGTCAAAAGCTGGCCATCAGTGGGACAAGCTGGAAAACATTTTTGAAGACCGCGTCGCCAAGGCTTTGAACAAGCTGGGCGTGCCGTCGGCCAAAGACGTTGAAGCGCTAATTGCCCGCATTGATGAGTTGAGCAAAAGCGTACAGAAAATGAGCGTCAAGGCACCTGCGGCCAAAACCACAGCGAAACCAGTGGCCAAGAAAGCCGCAGCTCCCGCTGCAAAACGCCCTGTTGCACGCAAGTCAGCTTAGGATTTGGCAAGCAATAACTTCCTGTCCGTCATTCCCGCGAAGGCGGGAATCCAGCTGCATAACGAAGCACAGCGCTTATTGAATCCCCGCACTAGGGATGCTCTGCATAACTCGCTGCGAATGGGTGTAGTGCAGGTTGGGATGAGATGCAAGGCGCATTTCGCAGTCCAATAGCCAGACTATTGGCAA